>SVLD01000031.1 GCA_015068125.1 Oscillospiraceae bacterium
TAAGATGGTGGTAGTTCATACAGATCTCCTTTCGTGGTTTATTGTGTGGTAACTTTATTCTACCAGAGATCTGTATGAACTTCTTCTTTTTTTACAAGTGTTGCACTTGATAGTATAATTCACCAAACACAAAAAAACGGTGCGTTGCTTTTGGCAACGCACCGTTTACTATTTATGTTTTCCGAATAAATCTTTCCCGACACTTGGGACAGGTAATGGCGATCTTGCCCTTTCCTCTGGGCACCCGCACCGGCTGGCGGCACTTAGGGCAGTCAAAATGGCGGTGTTCCTTGTCCTTAAAGCGATCTAACAGCATCAGGAACCGGCGGTTTTCCCGGTAGCGCTTATAGGTATTCCGGGAAAAGGTGCGAAATATCGCCCAAACCATCAACACATAGGCGCTTACCGTCAATATCAGCGCCACCATGGGCTGCCACCGGAAAAACAGCGACACCACACACAGCACCACGCCTACACCCAGGATCACCATATTCAGCTTATCTGTGCCGTAGCGACCCATCATAAACCGCCGCAGCCAAAGACGAATTTTCCCCATGGGCAAACCCCTCATAATAAAAAGTTACCATTATTATATTGCAAAAACAGGGGATTTCAACCTATTTAGGGCAATGTTTACGGATTGTTTAAGATTACCGGTTGGTTCCCAGGTAGAACAGCGCCAGGGTGCCGGGGCCGGAATGGGAGCCGATCACCGCGCCGGTGTATCCAATAAAGACCTCCCGGACACCGCATTTTTCCCGGATCAGCTGGGCAAGATACTCCGCATCCTCCAGGCAGTCGCCGTGGCAGATGTAAACCAAATCGTTTTCTCCAGGCAGGGCGGTTTCCGCCATTTTTCCGGCCAGGGCCTGGATGGAAGCCTTTCTGCCCCGGGTTTTGGATACATTGATGAGGTGACCCTCGTCATCCACATGCAGCACCGGCTTGATCTGCAGCATGGTGCCCACAAGGGCCGTGGCGGCACTGACCCGTCCGCCCCGCTTGAGGTACATCAGATCGTCCACCGTGAACCAATGGCACAGGTGCAGTTTATTATCTTCCAGCCAGTCAGCCAGTTCATCCAGAGAAAGTCCCAGATCCCGCTTTTGGCAGGCGTAGTACAACAGCAGACCCTGACCCAGGGATGCGCACAGGCTATCCACCACCCGGATCTTCCGCTCAGGATAGGCTTCCTCCAGTTCCCGGGCGGCGATTACCGCGGACTGGTAGGTGGTGCTAAGGCCGGAAGAGAAAGTCAGCACAAGGGCGTCCTGTCCGGCGGCCACAACCGGCTCCATGGCGGTTTTCCAGCCCTCGGGATTGATGGCAGAGGTGGATGCGGCTTCACCTGTGCGAAGGCCGGCGTAAATATCTTTGATGCCCATGTCCACAGAATCCTCCAGGGTCTGTCCCCGGAAATTTACATACAGGGGCACATAGCGGACATTCAGCTTTTCCAGCACGCTCCTGGGCATATCACAGCCAGAGTCGGTAATGATTTGATAGTTGTTCATAAGAATCACACTCCTGAGATTATTGTCCCTGAAATCATACCGCAAAAATTCCCTTTCGTCACCCTGCAATCGAGAGAATCCGGGGTTTTTGGGGTCTACCAAGGGAAGAAACAGGGACTCTACCGGCAGTAGAGTAGATATTTGTCAAATTCTTTACCGGAATTTCTTGCCATTTTTTCCATATTGTGCTACAATCATGACAGAAAGTCGGCTTTTTCCTAAATTCTGCAAAATTCGTGTTCAGGAGGTTGCCTTACTATGATCTGCAAGGACGCTTATTGTCAGAAATTGCTTTCCAGCCTATTGGAAACGCAGATGCCCTGTAGCCTTCTGCTGGACGCTCAGGAAGCTGCTCTAAATTTCTCTCCGCCGGTCAGAACCCCTGCGGATGACGGCCCGGGTTTCTTGGCTTACCGCAGGCAAACCATCACCGACACGGGACTTTTGGTAACCGCAGCTTATCGGCTCTATGATTGCGGCGGACTCTATTGGACGGTCACATTGCAGAACCAATCCGACCAGGCCAGCAGTCTGATCGAGAACCCGGAATTTGCCCGCATCGTGTCCGATGCGCCGCTGCGCATCGCACCCGCCGTCAATTTCTCCCGGCTGCTGTATAACCGGGGCAGCAATGCCCAGGCGGTGGACTGGCAGCCTCTGGACGAAGAGATCCGGGAATACACGCACCTGCTTTTACAAACCGACAACAGCCGTGGCACCGATCGGTACTTCCCCTATTTTAACTTCGACTTAGGTGACGGCACCGGCTTTATCACCGCCATTGGCTGGAGCGGTCACTGGCAGGCAAAATTCAGCCGCAAACCGGAAGAAGCCAGCGCCGTTTTCACTTATCACAACGCTGCTTTCCGGCTGCAGCCCGGTGAAGCCGTTTCTCTGCCCTCCATTTTTGTGCTTCCCTGGAAAACCGATCACTACACAAAGGACTGCGCAGATGCGTTTAATGTTTTCCGTCGTTTTGTGAAGGAATACATCATGCCCAAGCCCTACGGAAAAGAATTTTCCTTACCGGTGACCATGCGCGCTTGGGGCAATATCGATCCCCAGGGACACGATGTCCGCATTGAAAACATTCAAAAATATCACCTGCGCGCAGATTCCTACGGCATCGACGCAGGCTGGTATGCTTTGGGCGAGGGCACAGAGCCTTACCCGGATTGGTTCCAGGGCGTTGGTGATTGGCGTCCTGCTCCGGATATTTTCCCCAACGGAATCGGTGCTTTGGCCGCCCAGGCCAAGGCCGCAGGTATGGGCTTCTGGATGTGGTTTGAATTCGAGCGGGCAGTTTCCTCCAGCAAGGCTGTGGAAGAAAACCCCCAATACTACCTGAAGTCTGCCAAAAATCCCCTGATCTGCGCTGTCAATATGGCAGATCCGGCAGCGAGAAAACACATTCTCCACAAGCTTCGCCCCATCATCGATGCCACGCAAATGAATATTTTCCGCATCGATTTCAACTACGATCCGGCCCCCTATTTCACCGAGTGGGACGAACCCGAACGCAAAGGCCTGACCCAACTGCATTATTACAACGGTCTTTACGCCTTTTTTGAGGAATTCCGGGCCATTTACCCTAATATCGTCATCGACAACTGCGCCGGCGGCGGTCGCAGAATGGACCTGAGGATGTGTCATTACAGCATTCCGGTTATGTGCAGCAGCGATTACTTCTGCTGGAAGGATTTTGAACCGGAGGGCATCCAGGGTCACACCTGGGGCATTTCCCGATGGATTCCCATCAGCGGTGACTCCTGCGGCTCTTGCACCGGCAACACCAGCATTGTGATGGACACCTACCGGGTCCGCAGTTCCATGCGCTCCAGCATCGGTTTGGCTGCGCCCTCCTGGCCGCTGACCCCGGAACAGGGACAATGGTATGCAAAAATGGTTGCGGATATGGAAAAAGTCGCTCCCTATATGAGCCTGGATCATTATCCGCTGACCAATCACGATGTTTCCGATCAGGAATGGATTGCCTGGCAGCGGTGCGATTCCACGGGCGAACAGGGTCTTTTGATGGCTTTTCGTCGGAAAAATGCCATTGAAAGCAGCCGAACCTTTGCCTTGCGGGGTCTGAACCCGCAAAAGCAGTATCTGCTGACGGATATTGACAGCGGAGAACTGGGCATTTTCAGCGGCGAAGCACTGGCAAAAGGCTTTACCGTGGAAATCCCGCAGCCCAGGAATGCCAAGATTATTTTCTTTCAGGTTCTAGAATAGATGAACACAAAAAAGAGTCATCGGTGCAAACCGATGACTCTTTTTATTCTTATTCTGCGTTGCCGGGCTTTTTCCCCTGGTGACGGTGATACCGTCTGCGGTGGTTATTGTTAAACTTCTTGGGGGTTTCCTCCGTCTGAGGCTTTGCCGCTTCCCGGGGCGCGGCCTGAACAGCAGGTTGGGGCTTGCGAGCCTTATTTCTGTTGCGCCGGCGATTGTTCTTTCTCTCCGGGGCAGCCGCTGCCGCTTCCGCTTCTTCCTCTATCTCCGGGATCACCGGGGTCTCCTCTTCCACTTCTTCGCTGTAACGGAAGCGGACATCTGCCAGCATAGGAACTTCCTCCGGCTCTTCCTTCTTAAACCGCTTACCGCTGCCGGAGATGGGTGCCAAATCTGTGGGCACCGGGGGCTCATTCTTCTTGGCCTTGCCGCTGCGCAAAATGGCGATCTCGTCATTACCGAAGGTCTGGATCACTTCCGGCTGATCCTCCATGCGAACCTTTACCTGCTGCTTCAGCAGGTTCACATCCACGATGGTGCCCCGTCCCTCGGGGGTATCCACAAAGGACTCGGCTTTGGGTGCGTTCTTCAGCAGATCCTCATAGGCAAACTGCTCATACTTCAGGCAGCACATCAGCCGGCCGCAGGTACCGGAGATCTTGGTGGGATTCAGGCTCAGGTTCTGGGTCTTTGCCATTTTGATGGATACCGGCTGGAAATCATCCAGAAAGCTGGCGCAGCAGAAGGGTCTGCCGCAGATGCCCAGGCCGCCTACCATTTTTGCCTTGTCCCGGACGCCGATTTGACGCAGTTCAATACGGGTGTGGAATGTAAAAGCCAGATTTTTTACCAGCTCCCGGAAATCCACCCGTTCATCGGCGGTGAAGAAAAACAGGATCTTACTGCCGTCAAAGGAGCATTCTGCGCTGACAAGCTGCATATCCAACCCCTGTTCAGCGATTTTCTGCAGGCAAACCTCGTAAGCCCGTTTTTCCTTTGCCCGGTTTTCCTCCACCGTCTTTTCATCCTGGTCGTTGGCGATGCGGATGACGCTGCGCAGGGGGCTGACCACATCCTTCTCGGAGATCATGTGATTGCCGCCGGCGCAGATGCCGTACTCCGGGCCCCGGGCGGTATCGATGATCACATGCTGTCCGGCCTGGATGGTGAGCTTGCCGGGATCAAAATAATACACCTTCTGTCCGGGGCGGAACTGAATATCCACCACCTGGACAGTGTTCTTTGTTTCTTCCATGGTTTTCTCCTTTTATCTCAGTGCCCAAACCAAATAGCCGCAGATGGCGGCGGGGGAAACATTTCCCTGGGCATATTCTACACATTTTTGCAAATCGTCGATGGCTGCCTTGACTTCCGCGCCGCTGCGGCTGGCGCTGATATCCGCAGACAGCGGGTGGGCGGCAGGCAAGCCTGCCCGGCAGACCAGCGCCCCGGTGAGCAGCTCGATCCACTGGTTCAGCACGCCGATCAGCTGATCCCGCTTCCATTTTTCCATGGGCACCAGGGTCTGCATCAGTCCCAGGGCGTCTTTTTTGGCAAAGCTGAGGGCAAAGCTTTCCGTCTGGGGCGGCAGGGTCAGTCCCTGCTCCAAAATCTGCTTCGCCTGGCCGAAAAAGCCCCCGCTTCTGGCTATGGCCGCGGAAATTGCCTCCTGGGAGGCCTCGGGGAAGGCATTTTTCAAAGCCGGCCGGAGGATGGTTTCCGGCAAAGCCGTGAGCTTCAGCTCGGTACAACGGGAGCGAATGGTGGGCAGAAGCTTTTCCGGATTGTCCGTCAGCAGCAGAAAGACGCCGTAGGCCGGCGGTTCTTCCAAAATTTTCAGCAACGCATTCTGACCCTCGATGCCCAGCTCCTGGGGCAGCAGATAGATTTTATGCTCGGATTCATTGGGGCGGATGAACACATCCTCCCGAAACTGGCGGACGATCTTCACCGCCACATGTTTATGCTCCGGATCTTCCACGGTGATCACATCCGGATGGGTATTTTCCATGACCTTGCGGCAGACTTCGCAGCTGAGGCAGGGCTTGTTCTTACCGAGGCAGAGAATGGCGGCGGAAAGAAGCCGTGCCAGGGTGTGCTTGCCGCTGCCGGCAGGGCCGCAGAGCAGATAGAAATGGGAAATACGCCCTTTTTTCAGGCTCTGCTCCAGATTTTCTTTCAGTCTTTCGTTGCCCAGCAGACTGCGAAAGGACATATCCCCACCTCCTGACAATAGCGTTTTTGTGCTGCTGCAAGCAGCACCTTGGCCCCCTCGCTGAGGGGGCTGTCGAATTGCCGTTTTGCAATTCGACTGGGGGAGTGTAACTCCCTCCGTCACAAAGCAGCGCTTGAGAGTTGCTTTGTGACACCTCCCTCAAAGAGGGAGGCAAGGGTTTTGTTTTCTTAACCCCACAGAGCGGACAGCAGAGGGATTACCTGCTTTTTCCGGCTCATGATGCCCGGCAGGAACACAGAATTTTCCTTGGGCTGGACACCAAAGCCCTGGCGAATGACATCGTCGTCGCCCAGGTAAATCAGCTGGGTGCCTTCCATCAGCACATCGGTGAGCATCAAAATCACCATGCTGAACTGCTTTTCCTCCTTGATTTTGCCCATCAGCGCCAGGAACTCGTCCTTGCGCTCCAGCATTTTGGGGCTGTCCACGCAGGTGATCTGGGCCACCGCCAGGTCGTGGCCGGCGATGTGGAATTCCTTGTAGTCGCTGTTGAACATCTCCTCCGGAGTCTTGGCCTCGGTGGAAGCGGAGAAGATCTGCCGACCCAGCTCCTCCAGGGAAATATTGGCAATTCTCGCCATGCGCTCGGCGGTGCGGATATCCCGCTCAGTACAGGTGGGGGATTTGAACATGACGGTATCGGACAAAATCGCCGCCGCCATCATGCCCGCCAGCTTTTCCGAGGGCATGAGACCCCGATCCTGGAACATACCGGCGATGATGGTGTTGGTAGAGCCCACAGGCTCGTTGCGGACATAAATGGGATTGTGGGTCTGGATATCCGCCAGCCGATGGTGGTCGATGATCTCCAGAATTTCCGCTTCCTCCAGGCCGGGGACGGACTGGGCAATTTCATTGTGATCCACCAGAACCACGCGCTTACGCCGGGGGCGCAGCAGGTGATACCGGCTCAAAATGCCCACGACCACTTCGTTCTCGTCCAGAACGGGGTAGCAGGAGAAGCGGTGCTTCAGCATGGTCTCCCGGACATCGTCCACCCGATCCTCCATATGGAAGCAGATCAGCCCCCGGTTGTTGCAGATACGGCCAATGGGGGTGGACTGGAAGATCAGACGGGCAGCCCGGTAGGCATCATACGGCGTTGCGATGATGCAGGTCTTGGTGGGAATTGCCCGGAGCTCCTCGGACAGCTCCGCCTGGCACAGCACCAGGCAATTTACATTCATTTCCAGCGCCCGGCGGATCATATCCGGCTGATGGCCGCAGAGAACCACGGCGTTTTCCGACTGGAACATGAGATTCTCCCGGTTTTGGGGCAGGGCGATGGTGACCTCGCCGGAGATCTCGTCGATGGTCTCGCCGGCATCGTTGAGCACCTTGCCCTCCAGAACGGAAAGGACATTGAAAAGGGGCACCCGATCCAGCTTGCCGCTATTTACCAGAGACATATTATAGTTGGCAACATCGTCCCGGGACAGCATGCCATACAGCGTGCCGTCGTCATTGGCCACGGGAATGGCGTTGGCCTTCAGCTTTTCCAGCACAGACCAGGCTCTGTCCATGGTCACGGCGGCGGAAAACACCGGGGGACGGTCGAATTCCAGGTCACGAACCTGGGTAAACATACTGCGGATCCGCACCGGGGGCTCAAAGCCAAAGCGATCCAGCACGATCTGAGTCTCATCGGAGACCCGGCCAAGGCAGGCGGCTACATACTCCCGGTCGCCCAGGGCATTGCGCAGGGCAGCATAGGCCATGGCGGCAACGATGGAGTCGGTATCGGGATTGCGGTGTCCGGTTACATAAATGGTATCCATATTTTGTACCTCCTTGTTTTTACCTTGGCCCCCTCCCTGAGGGGGCTGTCGCCGCCACAAGGCGGTGACTGGGGGAGTTAAACTCCCTCCGTCAAAAATCAAAGATTTTTGCCACCTCCCTCAAAGAGGGAGGCAAGATTGGTTTAATTACACATCCTCAGTGATCTCTCCGGCCAGGCTGTGGCGGAATAGTTCGGCGATTTGGTCAGGCATCATGCCCTGACCCAGCGCCCACATGAGTTTGGTCATGGCGGCCTCGGTGGTCATATCCCGACCCTGGATCACGCCCAGCTCCAGCAATTTATTGCCCACCTGGTAGACCCGAAGATCAGAACTGTCATACAGGCACTGGGTGGTGACTACCACGCTGATGCCATCCTCCACGCACCGGCGGATGGACCGCAGCTCCCGGCTCAGGACATTGATGCCCCCCAGGCCGAAGGCTTCGATGACGATGCCCTTATATCCTAATGCACTGAGCATGTCGAAAATTGCCGGATTCAGTCCCGGTGTCAGCTTCAGCAGAAAAACGGAATTGCTGATATCCTTGCAAAGCCTGGCCTCGCCCCGGGGTTGGGTAAGAATCTCATCGTTCAGTACCAGTCCCCGGTTGCTGACCAGCCCGGCATACCGGGCATTGACGCTTTCAAAGGCAGAAAATCCCGATGCCCGGACTTTTACCGCCCGGCAGCCCCGCATAACCTTCCGGTCAAAGGCCAGAAATACGCCGGGTTTCCCCGATGCGGCCATGGCGAAGGCGGTACGCAGATTATCCGGTCCGTCGGAGAGCATGTCCGTCAGGGGAAGCTGAGAACCGGTGAAAACCACGGGAATGTCGATATTCGGCAGCATAAAGGTCACCGCTGAGGCGGTATAGGCCATGGTATCCGTGCCGTGGGAAACCACAACGCCGTCGTAGCCTGCCCGTTCGTCAAATACATACTGGGCGATGGTCTGCCATTCCTCCGGGCGGATATTGGAGGAATCCAGGCACATGACATCCTTTACGGTGATATCGTAATAGGTGCGAAGCTGGGTCAGCTCCCGCTCCATGACCCCGGAGCGATGGGGCTCCAGGCCGTCAGTGCCCACCACGGAGGCGATGGTGCCACCGGTGGTCAAAAGAAGGATTTTCTTTTTATTTTCCATGGAGGTTCCTCCTGAATATTCTATCCTTACAAGCCGGTGTGTCCAACCCTTGCCCCCCCTCTTAAAAGCGGGGGCCACGGCGGCTACGCCGCACCGCTGCCGCAAAAGGATGGTTTTTATCCCTGTGCATAGCTTTCCTTGTTACATTATATCTGCAAACAACGAAAATAGCAAGAAAAATCCCATGGGAATTGTGGTACACACTTGCATTTTTTCTACCAAATGATTACAATAACAGCACAAAATAATCATTACGGAGGAAATCTTATGAACGTACTGGTCACCGGCGGTGCCGGATATATCGGTTCCCACACCTGCCTGGAGCTGCTGGAAAGCGGCTATGGCGTCATCGTCATCGACAATCTCTGCAACGCCAGCCCCAAAAGCCTGGACCGCGTCCAGGAGCTCACCGGCAAAAGCCTGAAATTTTATGAGGGAGACGTCCGGGATGAGGCCTTGCTGACGAGGATTTTCCAGGAAAACGAAATCGGCTGCGTCATCCACTTCGCCGGTCTGAAGGCCGTGGGCGAAAGCGTCGCCAAGCCCTGGGAATACTACGATAACAACCTCAATTCCACCCTGGTGCTGACCAAGGTCATGAAGCAGTTTGGCATGAAGAATATTATTTTCTCCTCCTCTGCCACGGTCTACACCGCCGACAACGAGATGCCCCTGCGGGAAACCAGCCGCACCGGCAACTGTACCAACCCCTACGGCTGGACCAAATACATGACCGAGCAGATCCTCTCCGGCATGGCCACCGCCGAAGCCGACTGGAGCATCGTGCTGCTGCGGTACTTTAACCCCATCGGCGCCCACAAATCCGGCCGCATCGGCGAAGATCCCCGGGGTATCCCCAACAATCTGATGCCTTACATCACCCAGGTAGCCGTCGGCCGCCGGGAAGAGCTCAGCGTCTTTGGCGACGACTACGACACCCCCGACGGCACCGGCGTCCGGGACTACATCCATGTGGTCGACCTGGCCAAGGGTCATGTAGCCGCCGTCCGCTACGCCGCGGAACACAAGGGATGCGAGGTATTCAACCTGGGTACCGGCGTGGGTTACAGCGTGCTGGATATGGTGCATACCTTCATCGACGCCAACCATGTGCCTGTGCCCTACAAGATCGTGGATCGCCGCCCGGGTGATATTGCCACCTGCTACGCCGACCCCGCCAAGAGCCTGGAAAAGCTGGGCTGGAAGGCAGAGCTGGGCCTGACGGAGATGTGCCGGGACTCCTGGAACTGGCAGAAGGCCAACCCCATGGGCTACGGGGAGTAATGTCATTCTGAGCGAAGCAGCCATAGGCTGCGAAGTCGAAGAATCCGTTTCCCCTGCCGCCAAAGGCGGCGCGGTGCTTTGCGCCGCAAGATACGGATCCTTCGGCTCCACTTCGTTCCGCTCAGGATGACGCATCTTTGGAAATGGCGTTTTTCTGTGTAATTTTTCCAAAGTTTTTGCAGGAAAAACCTGGTTTTGTGCAAAACTGATACTTTACAAGGAGTAAGGATTATTGTATAATAATCGATGCTGGGCTTCCGCCCGGCAGGAAAAAGTCTAATATACTGCAAAGCAGTAATTTGAAAATGGAGGAATTTACCATGTCTGTTAAAGTTGCTATCAATGGTTTTGGCCGTATCGGTCGTCTGGCTTTCCGTCAGATGTTCGGCGCTGAGGGTTTCGAGGTTGTCGCCATCAACGACCTGACCTCTCCCAAGATGCTGGCTCACCTGCTGAAGTATGACTCCACCCAGGGCAATTACGCCGCTATGGGTCACGTCGTCGAGGCTGGCGAGGATCATATCATTGTCGACGGCAAGAAGATCACCATCTACGCAAAGGCTAACGCTGCCGAGCTGCCCTGGGGCGAGCTGAATGTTGACGTCGTGCTGGAGTGCACCGGCTTCTACACTTCCAAGGCTAAGGCTCAGGCTCACATCGACGCCGGCGCCAAGAAGGTCGTTATCTCCGCTCCCGCCGGCAACGACCTGCCCACCATCGTTTACAATGTTAACCACGAGACTCTGACCAAGGATGACCACATCATCTCCGCCGCTTCCTGCACCACCAACTGCCTGGCTCCCATGGCTAAGGCTCTGCACGAGCTGGCTGACATCGAGTCCGGCATTATGTGCACCATCCACGCTTACACCGGCGACCAGATGATCCTGGACGGCCCCCAGAGAAAGGGCGACCTGCGCCGCTCCCGCGCCGGTGCTGTGAACATCGTTCCCAACTCCACCGGTGCTGCTAAGGCTATCGGCCTGGTTATCCCCGAGCTGAACGGCAAGCTGATCGGCGCCGCTCAGAGAATCCCCACCCCCACCGGCTCCACCACCATCCTGAACGCCGTCTGCTCCAAGGCTGTCACCGTTGCTGACATCAACGCTGCCATGAAGGCTGCTGCTACCGAGTCCTACGGCTACAACGAGGACGAGATCGTTTCCTCCGATATCATCGGCATGCGCTACGGCTCTCTGTTCGATGCCACCCAGACCATGGTCTGCGCTCTGCCCGACGGCAAGACCCAGGTTCAGGTCGTTTCCTGGTACGACAACGAGAACTCCTACGTTTCTCAGATGGTCCGCACCATCAA
>SVLD01000032.1 GCA_015068125.1 Oscillospiraceae bacterium
TGCGGTTGGTCAGGATGGTGCCAGCGGCATCAGCGTAGACAGCCTCGCAGTCGGGGCAGAACCAGTACTCCTGCATACCGTTGGCATGGCAAGCCTTCTTGGCCTCCACGTAAACCAGCTCGGTGTCAGCGGGGACGGTCAGGTTCTTACGGTTGGTCAGGATGGTGCCTGCAGCGTCAGCATAGACAGCCTCACAGTCGGGGCAGAACCAGTACTCCTGAGTGCCATTGTTATGGCAGGCATCAACAGCATCCATGTGAACCAACTCCTTGTCAGCGGGGATGGTCAGGTTCATGCGGTTGGTCAGGATGGTGCCAGCGGCATCAGCGTAGACAGCCTCGCAGTCGGGGCAGAACCAGTACTCCTGCATACCGTTGGCATGGCAAGCCTTCTTGGCCTCCACGTAAACCAGCTCGGTGTCGGCGGGGATGGTCAGGTTCATGCGGTTGGTCAGGATGGTGCCAGCGGCATCAGCGTAGACAGCCTCACAGTCGGGGCAGAACCAGTATTCCTTCATACCGTTAGCGTGGCAAGCCTCCTTGGCCTCCACGTACACCAGCTCGGTGTCAGCGGGGATGGTCAGGTTCATACGGTTGGTCAGGATGGTGCCAGCGGCATCAGCAAAAACAGCCTGGCATTCGGGGCAGAACCAGTACTCAGCCATACCGTTGACGTGGCAAGCATCAACAGCGTCCATATGTACCAGCTCGTTCTTGGGCAGAGTGGTCAGGTTCTTACGGTTGGTCAGGATGGTACCGGCAGCGTCAGCATAGACAGCCTCGCAGTCGGGGCAATACCAGTACTCAGCCACGCCGTACTGATGGCAGCCGCCATCAACAGCTTCGACGTGAACCAGCTCGGTATCAGCGGGGATGGTCAGGTTCATGCGGTTGGTCAGGATGGTGCCGGCGGCATCAGCATAAACAGCCTCACAGTCGGGGCAGAACCAGTACTCCTGCATGCCGTTGACGTGGCAAGCGTCCTTAGCTTCCACGTAAACCAGCTCGGTGTCGGCAGGGATGGTCAGGTTCATGCGGTTGGTCAGCTGAGTACCAGCGGCATCAGCGTAGACAGCCTGGCAGTCGGGGCAGAACCAGTACTCCTGCATACCGTTGACGTGGCAAGCATCAACAGCGTCCATGTGAACCAGCTCGGTGTCGGCAGGGATGGTCAGGTTCATGCGGTTGGTCAGCTGAGTACCGGCGGCATCAGCGTAGACAGCCTCACAGTCGGGGCAGAACCAGTACTCCTGCATACCGTTGGCGTGGCAAGCCTCCTTGGCCTCCACGTGAACCAGCTCGGTGTCAGCGGGGATGGTCAGGTTCATGCGATTGGTTACCTGGGTGCCAGCGGCATCAGCGTAGACCTGCTCACAGTCGGGGCAGAACCAGTACTCCTGCATACCATTGGCGTGGCAAGCCTCCTTGGCCTCCACGTACACCAGCTCGCTGTCAGCGGGGATGGTCAGGTTCATGCGGTTGGTCAGCTGAATACCAGCTTCGTCAGCGTAGACAGCATCGCAGTCATCGCAGTACCAGTACTCCTGCATGCCGTTCTGATGGCAAGCATCAACTGCTTCGAAGTACTCCAGCTCATGATCGTGGCCGGTGCCCTGGGTGGCGTTGGCGGTGACGATCATCAGGCCGGTGATCAGGCAAACAGCCAGCATCAGGAAAAGCACTTTCTTCATGATTCTCATTACGATTCTCCTTTACAAAATTTTTATTCAGATGTCTGAATATTTCATTACAGAACTGTTGGGGGTGCCGATTCCCAATAGTTCCAAATAATGGATTAAAAATCCAAACTGTATTTTAGCACCATTAAACAAAAAATGCAACCATTTTTTGTGAAAAATATTGTAAAAAACAGACTGTTTTTTCTAAAAACCCCGTTAGATATCCTGCGTGAAGCCGGAGCAGCGAAAATATGTATATTAAATGGAAGAAAATGGGATAATGAATGTATCACAGTGAAGGGAGTGGTGTGCTTGTTCAAGCACGAAAAACAGTTATTTCATCCGGTGGGGGTGGAGCGCCCCAATCCCCAGTACGCGGCGCTGCTGCAGGAACAGCTCGGCGGCGGCAACGGCGAGCTGAAAGCGGCCATGCAGTATATGTCCCAGAGCTTCCGCATCAAGGATCCCAAGATCAAGGATCTGTTTTTGGACATCGCGGCGGAGGAGCTGGGGCACATGGAAATGGTTGCCCAGACCATCAATCTTCTGAACGGTCACGATGTAGATGCGGCCAAGGTACCCAGCGGAGAGATCCAAAGCCATGTAATTCTGGGGCTGAACCCGGGACTCATCAATGCCTCCGGATATTCCTGGACAGCGGATTATGTGACGGTGACCGGGGATCTGTGCGCCGACCTGTTGAGCAATATCGCGTCGGAGCAGCGGGCAAAGGTGGTTTATGAATACCTGTACCGCCAGATCAATGACAAGAGGGTGCGGGAGACCATTGATTTCCTGCTAAACCGGGAGGAAGCCCACAACCAGATGTTCCGGGATGCCTTCAACGAAGTCCAGAATTCCGGCTCCAATCAGGATTTTGGCACCACCAAGGCGGCGAAGATGTACTTCTCCATGTCTAATCCCGGCCCCAATGCCTTTGCCGGCAATCCGGTGAATCCTCCGAAATTTTCGTGCTGAGGCTGCGCAGAGGGCCCGCTCCTCGCGGTGCCTGGGCGCGATCTGCCGAGCTGATGGGGAAAATTCCGAAAAACAGGGAATTTTCGGAATTTTTCTTTTATATTGATTTACGGGAAAGAATGTGCTACACTGATATCGCCAAACTAACTTAATAATGTGAAAATGGGTGTATTTTTCTTTTTTGAATAATACGCTTATTTCTGCATACACAAATAATGTGAATTTGATAAAAATGCAAATTCCGTCATTGTTTGTGTGTGCCTGTGCACCCATTTCACATTGAGTTAGTTTGGCGACTATCGGAGTTTGCGTTTTTTGTGCGGTTACTTCGGTAGCCGCACTTTTTATTTTTAGGAGAGAAAATCAATGGAAGAAAAGAAATTAACTGGCTATCCCTCTATAGACAAACCCTGGTTGAAATATTACCCCGAGGAAGCTGTCAATACACCCCTGCCGGAGTGTACGATCTACGAATATATTTGGAATAAGAACAAAGATCATCTGGATAAGCTTGCTCTGAAATATTTTGGTAAAGGCACTACTTATGCACAGCTGTTCTCACGTATTGACAATGTTGCAAAGGCATTCTCTGCACTTGGCGTCAAGCAGGGGGAATTAGTATCTTTGTGTATGCTTACCATGCCGGAAACAGTCTACTCAATCTATGGACTAAATAAACTGGGTGCTGTATGTAATATGATTGAACCTCGCACAAACGCTGAGTTGATTAAAGACAGAATCAATGCTGCCAATTCTCGTGTGCTGGTTGTAGTAGATGTTTTCTTGTCAAAGATACTTCAAATTGCAGATAAGACAAAACTCCAGAAAATTATAGTTGTACCGTTGGCACAATCTATGCCTATTTATACTAAAATCGGTTTCAAGCTTACCAAGGGAAGAAAGATTCCAAATGTTCCCTCTGATAAGAGGTATCAATACTGGGGTCCTTTTCTCACAAAAGGTAGGAACGAATCGCCTAAATTTGTACCCTATGTAAAGAATGCACCAGCGGCAATCATCTACACGGGTGGAACAACAGGCATCTCTAAAGGTGCTTTGCTCTCCAATGACAGTATGACAGCAATGGCAGTGCAGACCATTTACGGCGCTCCCCGCCTGTATGAGGGTGAACGCTTTTTGGAAATCATGCCTCCTTTCATTGCCTATGGCCTTGTATTTGGCTTCTTTATCCCATTCTGTGCAAGTCTCGAAAACACGCTGATCCCGGTGTTTGAACCCAAGAAATTTGCAGGATTGGTGCTGAAACATAAACCCAATCATGTTGTGGGTGTCCCTGCCTTTTTTGAGAGTTTGGCAAACAGTGCAGAAGTCGGCGATCATAAATTGGATTTCCTTATGTGCGCAATTACTGGTGGTGATCGTTTATTGGCAAATACTGAGGATCATATTAACCAGTTTTTCAAGGATCATGGATGTAAGTATTCCATTATGAAGGGCTATGGAATGACAGAAATGGGATCCGCAGCTACATTTACAGTAACGGACGATTGCAATATCCCTGGAAGCGTAGGCGTTCCAACGCATCTTGCAGAAGTTAAGGTAATCGATCATGAAACAGGAGCCGAACTGGGCTATAATGCACAGGGAGAACTGTGCATGACAGGTAGCACGATGATGCTAAGATATTATCAAAATGATTCTGAAACCAGTAAAGTTATGCGCAAGCATCCAGATGGGAAAGTATGGATTCATACCGGTGACATTGGGTACATGACAGAAGATGGCGTTATCTATATCGTTGATCGCATTAAGCGAATGGTAATACGGCCCGATGGTCATAATGTGTGGCCTTCTCAGATTGAGGAAGTGGTCACACAACATCCCGCTATAAAAGACTGTGCAGTTGTGGGTATGCCTAACCCTGAAAATAGGAACGGAAAGATCCCTACAGCGTTTATGGTTGTGGACGACAGATATGAAGCAAGCGATGCTCTTATCGAGGAGATTGACCGTTTCAGTAAAGTACATTTGCCCGAGAGGGATGTAGCGATGGCGTATAGATTTGTTGATAAATTGCCGTTAACACTTGTTGGCAAAGTCGACTACCGCGCGCTGGAAAAAGAAGCAGAGAAATTATAAGATAAAAAAGCCTGGGATGATGAGATGCATCGTTCCAGGCTTTTTCAATTGGGCAATCGGGTAGGGGAATTTTGCAGAAAAAGCAAAATTTGTGCACATTTGTTATTGACTTGTGGACGGTGGGGTGGTAAACTGTTTAGAAAGAATACCCCAAAACATGATGATGAAAATCAGTACATATCACAAGGCTTCCCCAGAGAGCTGCCGGTTGGTGCAAGGCAGTGGATGCCCGGTATGGAATTCCTTTCGGAGTGGCTTTGCTGAAATGCAGTAGGCAAAGACGGGTAGGGCCCGATACAGCCTGCGGATCTGCTAGGATCCCATGAGGCCCCGCAAGGGGTAAACTGAGGTGGTACCACAGGAATTTCTTGTCCTCTGCTTAAAAAAGCAGAGGATTTTTGCTTTATTATCACACTTTTGGAGAGAGAACTATGATTATTACAGACTTTTTGGAAAAGAACGCCCGGCTCTACGGCCAGGAAACCGCTCTGGTGGAGATCAATCCCTCCGAGGAGCGGGACAAGGCTTTGACATGGTGGGATTTTAACCTCATCGAGAGCGCCGCCCAGGGCGCGCCCTACCGCCGGGAAATGAGCTGGAAGGACTTTGACCGCCGGGCAAACCGCTTTGCCAATCTGCTGTTGAGCCGTGGCCTGAAAAAGGGAACCAAGGTGGCGGTGCTGCTGATGAACTGCCTGGAATGGCTGCCCATCTATTTCGGCATCCTCAAGGCCGGCTGCATTGCTGTGCCCATGAACTTCCGTTACGCCAGTGACGAGATCAAGTACTGCCTGGAGCTGGCGGACGCGGATGTGCTGGTGTTTGGCCCGGAGTTTATCAGCCGTATGGACGCTATC
Source organism: Oscillospiraceae bacterium (assembly GCA_015068125.1). Lineage (GTDB taxonomy): Bacteria > Bacillota > Clostridia > Oscillospirales > Oscillospiraceae > Faecousia. Next base: position 5,614 of record SVLD01000032.1, read on the forward strand.
GCCGATCAGATCCCCTCGGTGAAAATGCTGTTCTTCGTAGGCAGCAACGGCCCTAAGTATACCGAAGACTGCCTGGCGCTGATGGGCTTCTGCTCCTCCAGCGCACCTCCCATCGCTCTGACAGAAGAAGACGACGCGGTCATCTATTTCTCCTCCGGCACTACCGGCTTCCCCAAGGCAATCTTACATAACCACCAATCTCTGGTTCACGCCTGTCTGACAGAGCAGAATCATCATTCCCAGGGCAGGGATGATGTGTTCCTGTGCATCCCGCCGCTGTATCACACCGGCGCGAAAATGCACTGGTTCGGCAGTTTGCTTTCCGGCTCCAAGGCGGTTCTGCTGCGGGGCGTGAAGCCCGAGTGGATCCTCCGGGCGGTTACCGAAGAACGCTGTACCATCGTATGGCTGCTGGTGCCCTGGGCCCAGGATCTGCTGGATGCCATCGACAGCGGCGGCGTGGATTTGAGCAAATTCCGCCTGGATCAGTGGCGGCTGATGCATGTGGGCGCCCAGCCTGTACCCCCCAGCCTGATCCGCCGATGGATGAAGGTGTTTCCCCATCATCAGTACGATACCAACTACGGTCTGTCCGAGTCCATCGGCCCCGGCTGTGTCCACCTGGGTGTGGAGAATGTACATAAAGTCGGCGCCATCGGCAAGCCCGGCTATGGCTGGCAGACCCGGATCGTGGACGACAAGGGCGTGGATGTTCAGTCCGGCGAGGTGGGTGAGCTCATCGTCAAGGGCGCTGGCGTCATGACCTGCTATTACAAGAACCCCGAAGCCACCGCAGAGGTACTCAAGGACGGCTGGCTCTTTACCGGCGATATGGCCCGGGAGGATGAAGAGGGCTTCATCTATCTGGTAGACCGGAAGAAGGATGTTGTCATCTCCGGCGGCGAAAATATCTATCCCGTACAGATCGAGGACTTCCTCCGCGGTCACGAAAAGATCAAGGATGTGGCGGTCATCGGCCTGCCGGATGCCCGCCTGGGTGAAATCACCGCCGCTATTATTGAGATTAAGGAAGGCTTTAGCTGCACAGAGGACGAGATCAACAGCTTCTGTCTGGCGCTGCCCCGGTATAAGCGCCCCCGGAAGATCTATTTTGATATCGTTCCCCGGAATCCCACCGGCAAAATCGAAAAGCCCGTGCTGCGGGAGAAGTACTGCCACGGCAGACTGGTAGAAGTGCAGATCACAGGCTAAGGAGGAAACGAAAATGAAACAACTGATGCTTGGCAACGAAGCCGTTGCCAGAGGATTATATGAAGCCGGATGCAGCTTTGTATCCAGCTACCCCGGTACTCCCAGTACGGAGATCACCGAAGCCGTTGCCAAATATCCCGAAGTCTATGCTGAGTGGGCACCCAACGAAAAGGTGGCCATGGAAGCAGCCTTCGGTGCGTCCCTGGCGGGCCGCCGGTCTTTCTGCGGCATGAAGCATGTTGGCCTCAATGTGGCTGCAGACCCCCTGTTTACCATTTCCTACACCGGCGTCAATGCCGGTATGGTCATCGGTGTGGCGGACGATGCAGGCATGCATTCTTCCCAGAACGAGCAGGACTCCCGGCATTACGCCCGGGCGGCTAAGATCCCCATGCTGGAGCCGGCGGATTCTGCCGAGGCCATCGCCTTTGCCAAGCTGGCTTACGAGCTGTCCGAAAAATTCGATACCCCGGTGCTGCTGAAGATGTGCACCCGGGTATCCCATTCCCAGAGCGTTGTGGAGCTTGGCGCGCGGGTGGAGGTACTGGGCGAATACAAAAAGGATATTGCCAAGTATGTCATGATGCCCGGCAACGCCAAGCGCCGCCATCCTGTGGTGGAGGCCCGGACGAGAGCGTTGGCAGAATATGCCGAAACCGCGGACATCAACCGGGTAGAGCCCGGTGCGGACAAGTGTATGGGTATCATCACTTCCTCTACCTCCTACCAGTATGTGAAGGAAGTGGTGGGCGATACATATCCGGTGATGAAGCTGGGTATGATCTGGCCCATGCCGGAGCAGAAGATCCGGGATTTCGCCGCTTCTGTTGAAAAATTAGTGATCGTGGAAGAGCTGGATGGCTTCATCGAGTGCCACTGCCGGGATCTGCAGATCCCCTGCGTGGGTAAGGAATATTTCTCCTGCATCGACGAGCTGAGCCAGAACAAGGTAGCCCAGCAGCTGGCAGCAGCCCCCCAGACCGGTGTGAAGCTGGATGCCCAGATTCCTCCCAGACCCCCTGTTATGTGCGCCGGCTGCCCCCACAGAGGTCTGTTCTACACTTTGAAGAAAAACAAGCTGACGGTTTTGGGCGATATCGGCTGCTATACCCTGGGTGCGGTGGCACCTCTGGCGGCGGTGGACTCCGTGATCTGCATGGGCGCTTCCGTGTCCGGCATCCATGGCTTCTCCAAGTCCCAGAATGGTGCGGCTGACGGTCAGACCGTGGCAGTCATCGGTGACTCTACCTTTATGCACTCCGGCATCACCGGCCTGGTAAACATGGCCTACAACGAATCCAACGCCACGGTGATCATCGTGGATAACTCCATTACCGGCATGACCGGCCATCAGCAAAATCCCACCACCGGTGTGAATCTGAAGGGCGATCCCTGCACCAAGATCGATCTGGAAACCCTGTGCCGGGCTGTGGGTATTCGCCGGGTCCGGGTGGTAGATCCTTACGATCTTGCCCAGTGCGATGTAGCCATCAAGGAAGAACTGGCGGCGCAGGAGCCTTCCGTTATCATTTCCCGCCGCCCCTGCGCCCTGCTGAAAAATGTGAAGCATAAGGCACCCCTGGCTGTGGATAGCGACAAGTGCGTGGGCTGCAAGGCCTGCATGAAGATCGGTTGCCCGGCCATCAGCATCGTGGATGGCAAGGCCAAGGTGGATGCAACCCAGTGCGTGGGCTGCGGCGTGTGCCAGCAGCTGTGTAAATTTGACGCGCTGAAGGAGGTATGAGCATGGAAACGAAAAATATCATGATCGTAGGCGTGGGCGGACAGGGAAGTCTGCTGGCCTCCAAGCTGCTGGGACGGCTGCTGCTGACCCGGGGCTACGATATCAAGGTTTCGGAAGTCCACGGCATGAGCCAGCGTGGCGGCAGTGTGGTGACCTATGTTCGCTTTGGCGATAAGGTCTATTCTCCCGTCATCGACAAGGGTCAGGCGGACTATATCGTGTCCTTTGAGCTGCTGGAAGCTGCCCGCTGGACGGAATACTTAAAGCCTGAGGGAAAAATCATCGTCAACACCCAGCAAATTAACCCCATGCCCGTTATCATCGGCGCTGCGGAGTACCCCGAGGATCTGGTAGGGATGATGCAGGCTGCCGGCATCGATGTGGATGCTTTTGATGCTTTATCCCTGGCAGAGCAGGCAGGTTCCCCTAAAGCGGTGAATATCGTTCTCATGGGCCATCTGTCCAAAAATTTTGATTTTACCGAGGAGGAATGGCTGGAGGCTATTGCCCAGAGCGTGCCCCCAAAATTCCTGGAACTCAATCAAAAAGCATTTTCTCTGGGCAGAAATGCCTGATAAGGAGTGTTTCTCATGGCAAATTACTATCAAAAAGAAATGGAAACCATGCCCCAGGAGCAGCTTCGTGCGCTGCAGGATGAACGGCTGGTGAAGCAGGTGCGGCATGTATGGGACAATGTGCCCTACTACCGCAAAAAAATGGAAGAAAAGGGCGTCGCCCCGGAGGATATCCGTGGTGTGGCGGATCTGTATAAGCTGCCCTTTTTGAGCAAGGACGACCTGCGGGAAGCCTACCCCTACGGTCTGCTGGCTGTGCCCAAGAAGGACTGCGTCCGCATCCACTCCACCTCCGGCACCACCGGCAAGCGTGTTGTGGCGTTTTATACCCAGCATGATATCGACCTGTGGGACGATTGCTGCGCCCGCGCCATCGTGGCCGCCGGCGGCACCGAGGAAGATGTGTGCCACATCGCCTACGGCTTCGGTCTGTTTACCGGCGGCGCAGGCTTGAATGGCGGCTCTCACAAGGTGGGCTGCCTGACCCTGCCCATGTCCTCGGGCAATACGGATCGGCAGCTGCAGTTTATGGAGGATCTGGGCTCTACCATCCTCTGCTGCACCCCGTCTTATGCCGCTTACCTGGCGGAAAGTATCCATGAAAAGGGCCTGCAGGATAAAATCCACCTGAAGGCCGGCATCTTTGGCGCTGAAGCCTGGAGTGAGGATATGCGCCACGATATTGAAGAAAAGCTGGGCATCAAGGCTTATGACATCTACGGCCTGACAGAAACCTCCGGCCCCGGTGTGGCCTTTGAATGTTCCGAGCAGACCGGTATGCACATCAATGAGGATCACTTTATCGCCGAGATCATCGATCCCGATACCGGAGAAGTCCTGCCCGAAGGCAGCAAGGGCGAGCTGGTGTTTACCGCCATTACCAAACAGGCCTTCCCCCTGCTGCGCTACCGCACCCGGGATATCTGTATCCTCAGCCGCAAGCCCTGCTCCTGCGGCAGAACCCATGTGAAGATGTGCAAGCCCATGGGCCGCAGCGACGATATGCTCATCATCCGTGGTATCAATGTGTTCCCCTCCCAGATCGAAACGGTGCTGATCCAGCAGGGCTACTCTGCCAACTATCAGATCATCGTGGATCGGGTGAACAATTCCGATACCTTTGAAGTCATGGTGGAAATGAATCCGGATATGTTCTCTGACTCTCTGGCCAAGATCACCGCCGCGGAGAAGAAGCTGGTGGAGGCGCTGAAGGCTATGCTGGGCATTGCTGCCAAGGTCAAGCTGGTGACCCCCAAGTCCATCACCAGAAGCGAAGGCAAGGCTGTCCGGGTCATCGACAGACGGAAGATTTAAGGAGGCGGAAAAATGAACATTCATCAGATTTCTGTGTTTTTGGAAAACCGCACCGGCCAGCTGGCGGAAATTACCGCGCTGCTTGCCAAGGAGGGCGTGGATATCCGGGCGATCTCCATCGCGGAGACCGCGGATTACGGCCTGGCCCGGATGATCGTGGATGATTCCTATAAGGCCAGCTCCATTTTGCTGCAGCATGGCGATGTTCTGTCCATGACGCCGGTGTGGGCTGTGCAGGTGCCGGATCGCCCCGGCGGACTGACGGAGCTTCTGCAGGTGCTGGCTCAGGCGCATGTGGATGTGGAGTATATGTACTCCCTCTTTACCCACGATACGGATAATGCCTATATGGTCATGCGGATCTCCGACGAACCCCGGTTCCTAAGCGCTCTGGGCGAGCGCCGGATCAAGGTCATGACCAAAGATGAATTAGGCCTGAAGTAAAATCATTATGCGAGGCCCCCTTGTGTAAAGGGGGCTCTGCGAAGCGGTGGGGGATTGTGTTACAACCCCTCCGGCCAAAATCAAAGATTTTGCCCACCTCCCCTTACACAGGGGAGGCTTTTCGCTTCGTTTGAGCGAAGAATAGAATTTTGACAGTTGACGGTTTGTGAAAAATTTCCTTGACATCGGGTAGAAAAACCATTATAATACATGAGCCTGCGTGTGCAGGTAATCCTTGCTCACGGCGCGTCCGTGGGCCAAAAGTCCAAAAGGAGGTGCAAACAACATGGCTAAGATCACCGGTAAGTACGAGGTGCTCTACATCATCGACCCCGCTCAGGGCGAGGAGGGCATCGCCGCACTTGT
>SVLD01000009.1 GCA_015068125.1 Oscillospiraceae bacterium
ACGCATGACCGCATCTGCGTGGTAGGGCAGGACACGCAAGCGAAGGATAATTCGATGAGCCTATAGGCTCGGCTGCTAAAAGGCCCTAAGGGGGCCTGTGCATACCACCGGCACGGCCGGTGGTTATGATTGCGTTTTGGCATAAAAACTCCCCCGGCGGCGGATGCCGTCGGGGGAGAGGGTAGTTATTTGATTTCTTGCTCCAAAGCGTCAAACTCCGGTGTGCTGAAGAATTCGCCTAAGGTGATTTCAAAAGCATCGCAAAGCTTTTTGATGGTGACACTACCGGGGTTCTGACTCTCGCCGTTCAAGATACTTTTGATAGTGGATTGCGGAACAGCAGCCAGATTACTCAACCCGTTGGGTGTAATGCGGCGCTGCTTGCACAACTCACGGATACGATATGCGATTGCCTCTGCTGTACTCATTTGCACCACCTCCGGTTGATTTATCACTAATATGATAACCGAAACAAAAGATACACATTAGTGACTATTCACTAACTCGGAAAAATATGTTATAATAGTGACATATCACTATGGAGGTGCCATTATGCCGGCTTGTACATTTTTCGGGCACAGGGAGTGCTACGGTTTGGATCGGGAAAAGCTCCGGGAAGCCATCGAGTTGCTAATATATAAAGGTATAGACGAATTCTTTGTGGGAAACCAGGGCGGATTCGACGCTATGGTACATACCTGCTTGAAACAACTATCCGTAAAATACCCACATATTCGCTACTGCGTGGTTCTGGCATATCTGCCGGGGCAGCGGCGGGAATACGAGGATCTTTCCGATGCCATTTACCCAGAGGGCCTGGAAATAGGGCTGCCAAAATTTGCCGTTGAACGCAGAAACCGCTGGATGATCGAACGAGCGGACTGCTGTCTGTGCTATATCAATCACACCTGGGGCGGGGCGTATAAGTTTGGAAAAGCGGCAAAACACCGAGGTTTGGCTGTGATAAATATGGGAAATGTGCGTATATAATATATATTATAATGTATAGGGGCTAATAAACAGGAGAAAGACGGGCTGTTTTTGCCCGGACAATTGGCATATATATCCAATTGACTTTTAAGGTTAGAGGGTCTAGAATGAGGGAACCTGCAGCGGTATCGGGGAAGAGGGAATACCCCGATAAAGCGCAGGGAAATATGGCACTAATTACCACCATTTTCCAATTCTTGTAGGAACAGTAGAATTATCTGGTGATTAAAGAAAGTTTTTGCAGAATATGCTGATTGACTTTGACAGACATAGGTGCTATAATATAGTAGTTAAGGTGGGATTTATATACGGTCATGGGTTTTGGACCGTATGCGATTCTGCGCTTTCCCCGTGCCTTGCGTCAGTATCAGCGAGCCAAGGCATAGTAATAAAACCAGGAGGATTCACGGAATGAAAGAGTATGGCATGAAGCTCAAGCGGTGCCTGGCGATGTTCCTGTCGGTGGTTATGCTGCTGACCTCTGCGAACATTGGCGTCCTTCTGCCGATTCGCGCTGTGGAAGCACAGGCGGAGAAGCAGGGAAGCACTGTAACCTTGGGCGTGCTCATCGAGAAGAACTTCGATGAGCTGAGCAAAGAGGAGATCTCTATTATCACCTCCGGCTATCTCAGTGCGGATAAGACTTATTCGTACAAGATGCCCAGTGATAGTGATGACCTCATCACAGTGGACGAGAAGAGCGGTACTGTTACCGCAAAGGCGTACACGGATCCTATCTACGGAACAGTTTGGGTTCCTGTTAGCTTTGATCTGACGGATGGTTCCAAGGCAATTGCCGGTTACGACAATCTGCCCCTGAGCGCATCCGGCGATGTGTATGTTGGTACATACGAACTGGAGGAGACGAACCCCGGTAATTCCTTTACCGTTGCGGTGAGCTATTCTCTGGATATGACCATGAGCGACGAGGATTTGGCAGCTCAGCAGCAGATGCTGGATGCTTCCTACGCTTTGGCAACCGATATTGCCCTGATGCAGTATCTGGACGCTGTCAGCGTGATCGGCGACGATCAGGAGCTGGCTGACCAGATCATCGACATCAGCGGTGGCCTGATTAAGGATCCCACCAAGGTCTATGCGGACACCATCCTGGAGTTCCTGGCTATGGACCTGGAGCAGCTGGGCAACCAGTCTGCCATTGATCTGATCTATCAGCTGGTTGACGGCATCGAGATTCCTTATGTTGAGGAAATCGACTTCGAGACCGGCAAGATCGAGATCTCTGAGGAGACCCTGCGTCTGGGCAAGGACGGCCGTAACGCCGCCACCGAACTGTACAACCAGAAGGTCAACAACAATGCCCTGGATCTGGTTGCGTTCCTGAGCAAGCACAACTCCGCCAGCTATCTGGAAATGGTGGCTGTCCATGGCACCGAGCTGAAGTCTGCCCTCACCGGCAACTACGCTGCCATTGACTACCTGTCCAACCTGAACAGCTCTGGCGGCCTGAAGTATGTAAGCAATCAGATCAGCGTTATGCTGGAGGACTTCTACGCTGTGCAGGAAGACATCTATGACGAGCTCAACAGCTACCTGGCTGAGATGGGCAAGACCGTCAACAGCGTTGCTGAACTGAGCGCACTGATCGCTGAGCTGGATGCAGCCAACAGCGATGCTTACAACGCCATCAATGAAAAACTGGCTGAGCTGGATGCTGATACCAAGGCTCTGCTGGCAGAATACGGCGCACCTGAGAAGGTGGAGAACATTGACGATCTGACTGCCATGAAGAATGCGCTGGTCGGCGCCTACACCGATGCCATCGGCACCATCAATTCTGCCCTGGCATCTCTGGACAGCGACCTGCTGGCTCAGCTGACCGCTGCCGGCGCTCCTGCCAAGATCACGGTTGCTGATACCAGCAGCTATGAGGCCTTCGTCAACTCCGGCGATCAGGACATCGCTGACCTGGAAGCTCTGCGTACCGCTCTGCTGAAGGTCCGCAAGGATGCTCTGAGCGAGGCCAACGACATGCTGCAGAGCATGCTGGGCGACCTGGATGCCGACACCCGCACCAAGCTGACCGCTGCCGGCGCTCCCGCCAAGATCACTACTGTGGAGGATCTGAAGACTCTGCAGACTGCTCTGGCAAAGGTTAAGGCTGATGTTCTGGCTCAGATTGACGCCGAGCTGCAGAAGATTTACAGCGAGAATGCTGATCTGGCACCCAAGCTGATCTCTGCCGGCGCTCCTGAGAGCATTAAGGCTCTGCAGGATCTGGTCGATTTGGAGGCTGCGCTGATCAAGGCTCGGGAAAGCCTGCTGAACACTGCTATCAGCAGCGCCAATGAGACGCTGTCTGTCCTGTTCTCGGCATACCCCGCCATCATGCCCAATACCGGCCTGCCCAAGAAGATCACTACCGAAGCTCAGCTGCGGGATGTGGCTGCAAAGCTGCACGACCTGTCCAGCATCCTGAACAAGGAAACCATCGATAACATGGATCAGGCTATTTCTGCTTTGGATCAGCTGGATGAGATCATTCCCTCCATCGGCCAGGCCAAGGATGGCGTGGCAAAGCTGGAGTCTGCCGAGAGTGATCTGCAGGCTGCCGCTGACGGTCTGGATGCCCTGGATGACACCATCGCAGAGCTGGACACCGCAAAGACTGCCCTGGCCGCTATGAAGCCCTATGTTGCCCAGGTCATGGAAGGCTATGAGCAGCTGGCTCTGCTCAGCGGCACTGCTCTGCCTCTGCTGAAGCAGGTCGAGAGCGGCATGATTCAGCTGGAGGAAGGCATCGCCACTCTGACTGACAAGCAGCAGCAGCTGGATATGCTGATCCTGGTGATGCAGGCATTCTGCAGCACTGTGGAGCCTGCATACAACGCCTGCGTCAACGACGCCTGGAATGCTCCCAAGCTGCTGAACGACAAGGCTGATTACAACAAGCTGACTACCTGGGCCAAGGATGCAACGAAGAAAGACTACGTTGCCAAGCCTGTGCTCCATGTCGCCGACGCTGTTGTGACCTATAAGATGGATATGTACGATGTAACTGTGGAGTTCAAGGCTGCGGTCGTGAATCCCGCAAAGGTTGACTCTGCTGAGACCATCGATCTGACCACCAAGACCTATGTGATCACGCTGACCAAGGGCGCTACCGCTCAGGAAATTCTGACGGAGATCGCCGCCAAGGTCGACGAAAATGCTATCCTGACCGACTGGGCTATCAGTGCTGACAACTATGACCGCACTACCAATTTGCTGCCCGAGACCCTGGAGAGCAATATCACCTACACCGTTACCTATGCTCCCAAGCAGCTGACCGTCTCCTTCGGCGAAGGCTACGATGCCGGCACTGCAGACATGAAGGTGCCTTACGGCTACCGCATGACCCTGCCCAAGCTGGTAGGCGATGCCACCGAGGAGTACACCTACACCGTAAACAGCGAGAATAATATCGACCAGGGTACCATTGTTACCATTACTGAGGATACTCTGATCTCCCGTGAGCAGGGCGCTGCTTCCGCCAAGAAGTACCTGACCGACCTGGTGGTCAACACCACCCCCGGCATGAATGATCTGATTAAGAACATTTTGCTGAATCAGGCACTGAACAGAGGCAAGGCTATCAGCATCCGCGTTCCCGGCAAGGATCAGGTTGTTGTTGTTCCCGCCGGCGATGCCAAGTCCGTCACCATCTCCGCTCTGCCCTTCGGCTCCAGAGTCGGTGACAAGAACTGGATTGCTAACACTGCTGTTATCGACGGCGTCACTGTCAACCTGGTTGACGGTACCCATGTCGAGATCATCAACCCCAGCTTCGACAAGGTCGTTGTGAACTACGAGCTGGCTCTGACTGCCGCTGCCCTGGGCATCACCGATGAGCAGCTGCTGGCTGTTATGAACATCCCCTATGAACTGGTCAATGACTACCTGTTCCAGAAGGGTATGCTGGACGCTCTGTCCACCAACGATGCTTCCACCGGCAAGGCTGAGGATGACATCATGGGTCTGCTGACCATGCTCAACGCACAGGACTATGTCATCGAGAGCCCCAGCAAGATGACCCTGAAGGAAGCTCTGGGCAAGATCGAGGATCTGAACAATCTGCTGGAGCTGGGTCTGGGCGCCAATGCCGTGGCCGCAGCCAAGAAGATGTACAACTTGATCCCCGATGCCGGTTATGTCTCCCTGTACTACACTCTGCAGCAGTACAACGAGCAGGGCATGATCCACTTCTATAAGAATGAAACCACCTACATCAACCAGATCACCGAACTGAATGAGATCATGAAGGAACTGGTTGCTGACGAAGGCTTCATCAAGCTGATCCCCGCTTCCTACATGTCTACCTTCGAGCTGATCCAGAAGGTGCTCAATGACGCAGCCGAACTGGAGAAGCCTGAAAATGGCGTGAACAAGGAGCTGATCAATGTTGCCAGCCCCTACCTGAGCACTCTGCTGACTGCTCTGGAGAGCGCCATCGGCACTGAGCTGACTCACTACACCACTGCTCCCAGCGAGCTGGTTTGGGTGGCATCCGTAGAGAAGCCCGGCCCCAGCAAGGCTACCATCACCATGACCGTTAACTTCAACGGCGTGGAGAAGACCGAGTACAAGATCGTGAACTTCGGCGGCCAGATCACCTATGCCGAGATGGCACAGTGGGCGCTGACCATGGTCAAGGAACTGGGCCTGTCCGACGAGATCGCTGCCTACTACACCGGCACCTACAGCTTCAACGGTGATATTACCGTTGGCCAGGATGTGGCGCTGAGCGCAAGCTGGAGCCTGAAGGACTACGATGTTCTGGTTGGCGGCGAGGTTATCGGCTCTGTCAACTATGAGGATCGCGACATTGTTCTGGCACAGCACAACGATCCCAACTATCAGTACAGATACTACATCAACGGTGAGCTGTACAGCGCAGGCAAGCACACCCTGACCCTGGCGCAGTTTAAGGCTCTGACCGAGGGTAAGCTGACCATCGTCAGAGATACCATCAACCTGGCAGAAGCCAACCTGATTAAGCTCATCGAAAACATGAACGGCGCAGCAGTCCTGACCAAGGACGCTAATGGCCAGTACGCCATCATCCTGCCCGTCAATCCTGCCAGCGTGCAGACTGACATGACCAACTTCGTTATCGGCCTGTTCATGACCGATTACAAGTACATTGGTCTGGGCGGCAACGAGTTCTACAGTGGCCAGTTCCATCTGCAGGCTCTGGTGGATGCCGTTATGAACAGCGGCATCGGCACCGACTCCCTCCTGAAGCTCATCGACAGCAACGGCAATATCACCAGCAACATGAAGCTTCCTGCCGGTACTGAGATCCTGAACTCCGTTAAGCCCGGTATTGTGAACAACCTGGGCGGCGTTGTGATGGAGAGCACCATGAACTTCGGTGCGGATGCAAACGCTGCTACCCATGCTAAGTTCTATATCACCCTCAATGGCACCGTATCTCAGATGAAGCAGGTCAGAAACGGTCTGCTGCAGGCTAAGAACGCAGGCATCTCCTTCATCCTGAAGGACGGCAGCGCAAATCTGTCCCTGAACCTGCCCGATCAGCTGTATGGCGCATACCTTGCAGCTCTGTCCCTGGTAGGCCAGACCGATATTGCAAATGTCAATGATGTCAACGCTAAGGTTGCCATCGGCTACATCCTGGATCTGCTGGATCCCGCTGTGGCTGACGATGTGACCACTCAGACTCTGACCAATACCCTGAAGAAGTTTGGTATTTCCAGAGACCTGACTGCTTACGAGTCTTACTTCAAGCTGCTGAAGCAGTACTACGATCTGGAAAATATCACCTACACCAATGATACTGCATCCCTGGCACTGAACAACATTTCCATCAATGCTCTGCTGAACAAGCTCCAGGGCTTTGTGGATGGCATGGATCTGCCCGAGGGCATCAGCGTGGATCTGAGCAAGCTGATCTACGAGTACGACGATCCCAGCACCACTCTGGATGACGAAACCTCCGGTCTGGATGTTTCCGCTGCTGTCCAGGTGACCAACCTGAACACCGACTACGCCGCATTGTTCCTGGATATCCGCGCTGCGGGCGTTCTGAACAAGTTCGGTATGTGGACCGCAAACGAGCTGCTGGCCGGTTCCGATGACTTCGCCGGTATCTCCGTAGTCGTTCTGGTGGATGATGTGGTTGGCGACCTGCACTTCAATACCACTACCATCCTGGATCTGAACGGTAAGAAGGTCACCGGTAATATCACCGGCGGCGCAAACGCCAATGTGATCATCATCGACACTGCATACAAGTCCGTGGTTCCCGGCACTGTCACCGGTAAGGTTTCCGGCAATGTTACCATTCTGGAAGGTAAGTACGAGACCAACGTCTCCGCTTTCCTGGACAACGGTTATGTGCAGAACGCAGACGGTAAGGTTACCAACAAGCTGTTCTCCATCGTCACCGATGAGAACAACAACATCACCATTACCCTCAACGCAACTCCCGCTGACATCAAGGAACTGGCTAACAAGCAGGGTCTGATCGACCTGGCTATTGAGATGGTTGCCAGCCTGGTGATCAACAACTACAACAATGCTTCCCTGAGCATTGCCGGCGACAAGATCTACAACATCAGCCTCAATGATATCGTGGGTCTGTACGCAAGCTCCAACAAGCTGGACGCTGCAATTGACACCGGCCTGTCCTGGATCTCCGCATCTGACCTGGCTGATCTGGTCAACACCCTGATCGCTGACCTGACCGACTTCGCAGCTCTGGAAGAGGCTCTGCGTGGCGACGGCAAGGTTCTGTCCTACACCACCAGCGTTGCTCCCTGGAAGCTGGAGATCATCCATGTAACTGAGGGTGACTACCTGTCCCTGAGCCTGGGCGCTTCCGACAAGACTGAGGATGCCGTTCTGAATGTGGTCATCTCCGGTGAACTGAAGGATAATCTGGCCAATCTGGCCGGCGGTCTGAAGGATACCGTCAATGTGGATGTCAAGATCGATATGGACGACATCATCAGAGATGAGAACTCCGTTATCAACCTGGTTGGCTCTTTCCACGGCGTGGTAGAGATCGACTTCACCAAGGATCCCAACTATGTCATCATGATGGCTGTGATCCTGGCCGACGGCGCTGACAGCGCACTGAAGGCAAAGCTGGTCAACGGCATCGAAGCTTACTACAAGCACAATTCCCTGTATGATCTGGAGAAGACCTTCAACTCCCTGACCATCAAGCAGATCTGTGACTGCCTGCAGAATAACACCCGCAGCGAGCTGTTCAGCTCCATGGTCAATAGCCTGGCACTGTCCGCCAATGTCAAGAAGACCATCATCAACGATATCGACAATACCGAGATGGGCTACAAGGATGTCATCGATGTAATCGGTTTCGTCCTGCGTCAGCTGGATGCAAGAAACCTGCTGGAGAGCATCACCGAAAACGGCCGCACCCTGGGCTCCATGATGAAGTCCGATGCGATTGGTCATTACTATGGCTTCAGCGGCGCCAAGGCATTCAACGGCGTACGTAAGATCTTCCGCAACTACAAGCTGGGCTATGATCTGGACATCAGCATGCTGTCCGTTATCGTCCGCCTGTTCCCGGATCATGTCCACAACTATCAGGAGATCGTGGATGAGAAGTTCCTGAAGGACGAGGCCACCTGCACCAGCCAGGCAGTCTACTACAAGAGCTGCCCGATCTGTGGCGAGATGAGCTCCGAGACCTTCTCCTACGGTGATCTGAAGCCCCATGAATTCACCGCTGAGATCGTGGACGACAAGTATCTGAAGGACGAAGCCACCTGCACCAGCCTGGCTGTGTACTACGTCAGCTGTGTACACTGCGGCGAAGCAAGCACTACTGAAACCTTCACCTACGGCGAACTGAAGGATCACAACCTCATCTTTGTGGAGCACAACCCCGCAACCGAGACCGCTGACGGTAACATCGCTTACTGGTACTGCGATTGCTGCGGCAAGTACTTCCTGGACGAGGCTGCTACCCTGGAAATCAGCAAGGAAGACACTGTGATCGCTGCACTGCCCACCATCGGCCTGCCCAACATGGCCATTGGCGGCAAGATCTACGGCTTCCTGGCAGCAGAGGACAGCAAGATCCTCTTCATCGACGCTGTCAAGGACGGCATCACCGTTGAAGAGTTCCAGACTCTCATCGGCATTGCCATGACCAACGACTTCGATAATCTGCCTGAGGTCACCGTCACCGGCGCTTACAACAATGGCTCTGCCAACCTGATCTGCACCACTGCTAAGGTCACCCTGACTGCTGAGAACGCGGACGGTGTGAAGGTCAGTGTCACCTATGATATCGTTGTCATGGGCGACTCCAACTGCAACGGTCGTGTGGAAAGCGGCGATGTCATCAAGATCGAAAGACATTACCTGGGCATCCAGAACCTGTCCGGTCTGGCTCTGCTGGCTGCTGACAGCAACAGAAACGACAGACTGGAATCCGGCGACATTGTGAAGATCACAACCAAGTATCTTGATGGTGATGATTATGTCACCGCTCTGAAGAAATGAAAATTGAGGGGATAATTAGAATGAAGAAAATTTCCGGAATTATTGCCGTGCTTTTAGCACTGGCTCTCGTGCTCGCTCCGGTACCTGCCGCATCCGCGGCAGGCACCGCCCCGGGCGAACAGGTGACTCTCACCTTCTCCTACAGCGATGTCTACGGTATCGACGGTGATTTCATTTTCAGCAATCCTGAAATCATCTCCGGCGATGTGTCCTACAGCATCACCACCGATCTGAAGGGCAGCATGAATGGCAATACCGCAATCTATGCCAGCGAGACCGTGAATAACGGCGAACTGGTGCCCGGCTCCATCACTATCACCGTGTCCTTCAAGGTTGCGGCAAACGCCAAGGATGACGAGAAGTGCGATGTGACCTTCAAGTACGAGCTGTCCGATAAGAACGGCGATATGTCCGACTGGAAGGAAGACACCAAGACTGTTGTTGTGGATGTTCCCACTCAGCCCACTAACCCCAGCAATCCTACCGATCCCTCTGATCCTTCCGTTCCCAGTGATCCCACCAACCCCAGCAATCCCACTAACCCCAGCAATCCCACTAACCCCAGCAATCCCACCAATCCCAGCGATCCTACCACCCCCAGCAACCCCAGCAACCCCACCGATCCCAGCCTGCCTGCAACTCTGGATTTCTCCGAGCTGAATAAGCAGCTGGAAATCGCCCGTGGCCTGGTGGAGAAGGACTACACCGCTGACAGCTGGGCTGCATTCCTGGATGCTTGGCAGAAGGCTGAGGCCGCACTGAAGTCTGCCAACCAGAACGACATCGATGCTGCCGCATCCGCTCTGGCTGAGGCTATCAAGAACCTGGTGAAGCTGAACTACCAGCCCCTGCTGGACGCCATTGACAGCACCGATAAGTTCCTGAACGGCGACACTCTGGACGGCAAGCTGGGCGATCTGGTGGATGCTCTGAACAAGGCTAAGGAGCTGCTGAACAATGCCAAGACTCAGGAAGAGATCGACGCAGCTGCCAAGGCTCTGACTGACGCTCTGACTGCTCTGCAGAATGCGCTGAAGGACCTGGAAGGCAAGCCCGGCGAGCCTGTTGAGGTTGAGCCCTCCGGTGAATACTGCAACATCTCTATTCACTATGTATGGCCCATCCTGTTCTTCATCAGCCTGGCCCTGAACCTGATTTTTGTCGGTGTGGCAATTTACCTGTTCAACCGCAAGAAGAAGGAAAGCGATAATACACCTCTGGTGGATTATGACATCGGCGACGACGCCTAATCGTTAATATTGGTATCATTTTGTCCTAATACGGTACAATTTTACGTTGTACCGTATTAGGCAAATGGTGCATATAATGGTTTTTGGAAAATTATGGTGAAATGCCATATTTTCTATGAATATTTGCATATTCGGCAAGTTTTGCCGAAGCTAAAACACGAAGTTCTATGATGGGGTGAAACACTGTGGCAGAGAATAATTGGAAACGAGTTGAATATGAAACCTGGGACGAGGCCTTCCGGGGACTTGTGCCGGCTGTTCGGCAGCAATCTGTCCGTGTGGCATCCTATACGCAGGTGTTATTCCTGCAGGCCTGTGAGGATTCTTTCGGAAAGAATCTTCCCACAGGCAGAGAGCAGATCCGCGGTCAGTATGGCGATGTGGCCTACAAATGCGGATTGTACCATCAGCTGGGCAAAGCTCTGGTTCCTCCGGAGTACCAGCTCTGGCAAGATGATTTTACGGATGAAGAAGCCGCGGTGTATCGGAAATACACCACAGACGGTCGCGCGCTGGTAGCCAGATTGCAATCCGTGGGCCAGCGGGCGAGGGAAAAGCGCAGGGGAGAGGATGAACTGCCCACGCAGAATACCCCCTGGCAGATGATTCGGGAGAGCTGCGAGCAGCATATGGAGCGTTTCAATGGCACCGGCTATCCGGCAGGACGCCAGGGCGCACAGATCAGTCCGATTGCTCAGCTTGTCGGTCTGGCTAAGGAGCTGGACAGGCTGGCTTCCGAAACCAAGGGCGAGCGGCCCTTTGACGATGCATATACCGTGCTGCTTTCCCAGGAAGGCACACTTTGGACTACGGAATTGCTGAAGGTTCTGAAAAATGCTGAAAGCAAATGCCGTGGCGTATATAACAAGTACATTCACTACACCATGACCTTGCCCACCACCATTTCCCTGGTGGAACGGCGGGAGGATCGACCCATGGGTCTGCTTTACCGCCCCATGGTGTCCGATAGGGAAGGAACCGTGGTTGCCTACGAGGCAGAGCCCTGGTTTGGCGCGATTGCCAATCGTCCCGGCGAAACGGAAACCGCAAGCGATGTTCAGGAAATGTTGGTGCGCACCGGCTTGATCGGTGATATGAGCTTCTATTTCCTCTATGAGGCGGCGGATGCCGTCCTGCGTATGGAAAACTGCAAGCTGGACACCATGGGCGTTTTGGTGCAGATGTTCCCGGGTTTCTACAATCTGGGCTCCCAGCTCCAGCGCTTCCAGGAACTCTTTGACGATCAGGGAATTCCCCGGTCTAAGCTGATGATCACGTTGCCGGAATCCGTATACCTGAATGCCACCAAGACCCGTAAGGAGATCATTGGACGGTACCTGCGCAACGGTGTGGCGCTGGTTCTGGATGATTACCATCCGGACAAGATCGACTATGCCGAGCTTGTGGAGATGGGCTTCCGCTATCTGCGGTTGGCGCCGGAGCTGTATGTGGTGCGGGAAACCGCCGAGATCATGCAGACCTTGCGGCAGAATGGCTTTACCTTGCTGGGCAAGACGGCAGACAGCTATGATCGCATGGTCTGGCAGCTTGCCAGCGGCGTGGCCGCTACCTGCGGCACTGTTACCGGTGTGCCGGTGACAGAGGATGAACTGATCCGCAGCCAGCTGGCGGCAAAAGGATAAGCCATGGATACACCCAAAAAACCTCCAGTGGAGGGGAAATCATTCGCGGCCAATGTGAATGCCACTTCTGGGAAATCCCAAAAGCGGATATTCAAACGGAAGCGCGCCGGCATTGTCCTGACTCGCGAAGAGGTCGCGGCAATTAAGATCGGCAGAAAGAAACTGCGAAAAGAGCTCAAGGCGGCAGGCATTAAGAGCAAGAAAGAATTCGAACTCACCGCTGCCAGCCTGATGCTGTATTTCGATAAACCCAAATTTTTGGCACTGATCCCCTGGCTGTTTGGCGGTAAGGGACTGTGGCTTTTACTGGGTGCCGCGGCAGCGCTGCTTACGGTACTTCTGGCTATGTCCATGGTCACCGAACTGCGGGGACACTTTACCATCAACCTCAGCGACGGGATGTTCCGGGAGGGTTTTACCCTAAGCGAAACAGCCCGCTTCGAAAATCCCACCATGCGGCTGTTCGCGGAGCCCGCTGTGGATGTGCCGGCATTTTCCATTGGTGATATCAAGGAAGATGTGAACAGCATTGACGGTCGGCACAACGAAGACCAGTACTTTGCTTATACCTACTACATCCGCAACGAAGGCGAAAGCACCGTGGACTACTCCTGGCAGCTGCGGCTCAATTCCGAGACACAAGAGCTATCCGAAGCAGTGTGGGTGATGGTTTTTGAAGACGATGTCATGCGCTTCTACGCCAAACCCCGGGAGGATGGCAGTCAGGAAGCCTTGCCCTATTTCGGCGAGGATAACCGAGGCTATGTCAAGCAGCCGCTGATCCAGTACGCCGCCCAGCCTGAAGATCAGTACGACCTGGTCTGGCAGAATGGCGAGCACGCCCGCTACCGGCTGATCCCTCTGAATTTTGAAAGCGATGAGATCGTCACTTCCGGTATTCAAACCAGTGTAGAACCTATGGAATACCATAAGTACACCGTAGTGATCTGGCTGGAAGGCGACGACCCGGACTGCACCAATGAGAAGATCGGCGGTTATGCCGGCATCGAAATGCAGTTCCAGCTGGTTGGCGAGGAGGAAAACAGTTCCAATTCCTTCGAAAGGAAATGGAAGGAATTTTGGGAAGGCTTAGCTTCCTGAAAGTAATCACTCTTTATGCAATCCCTGAGTATTGTCTGCACTCCGGCAGTAGGAAGGGAATTACATAGTCCCGGCGGGGGCTGAAACACGCAAAAATATTTCGAAAGGAAAAAAAAGGCCATGAATAACAAAAAGATGCGGCAGAAGAACATGAAGAATAAGCTGATTGCCGCAGTTGCAATGCTGCTGGTTTCCTGCATCATGATGGTCTCCAGCACCTACGCATGGTTCACCCTGTCTACGGCTCCCGAAGTACAGGGCATCACCACTACCGTTGGCGCCAACGGTAACCTGGAAATCGCATTGTCTCCCCTCGATGGCGATCCCAGCGGGATCACCTCCGGTGTTGGTGACACCAACCTGGGCTGGCTCGCCAAGAACCTGACTTGGGGTAACCTGCTGGATCTGAGCGATGAGAGCTACGGTCTGGGCGAGATCACTCTGCTGCCCGCCCAGCTGAACATCACCGCCAGCCAGGACGCTACTCAGCTGAACAAGCTGGGCAGCAGCCCCCTGAGAGTGCCTACCTACGGCGCTGATGGCCGTATCGACACTCTGAGCGCTGAAGGCGTCCGCTACGGCGCTAAGGATCCCGACTCCAATGTTGACGGCTTCATCGTCAACACCGGCGTTCGCGATCTGTACGGTGTCCGCGCTATCGGTACCTCCAGCACCATGAGCGAGACCGCTCTGAACTTCCAGAACGCTCTGTCCTCCATCAACAACAACAGAGGCGGCGCTAACGGTCAGGTCTCCGGTGCTCTGGCTACCTACGGTGACGTTCTGGCTGCTATCGCCATCAAGTACGCCGCCGGCGATACCACCGGCTACGAGATCTATGTTGCCGACATCAAGGCCATGCTGAACGAGCTGGAAGGCGCTGCCGATAAGATCGAGTCCGCACTGTACAATGCTCTGCTGGCTATCGCTGTTTCCAACATGCCCGTTGACACCGGCGCAGACCTGGAAGATCCCTCCGATGACACTATCATCTCCGAAGTGATGATTACCGTTGGCGAGGGCCAGATGTCCCTGTACGATGCCATCAAGGCCAACATGGAAACCGGCATCTCCATGGAGTCCACCTGGGACCTGCTGGGTGAATACGAAGGTCTGGTTAACCTGACCTTCCCCACTCTGGCTGAGACCTACAACGGCTGGGAGAACATCAACACCAATGTTACTGCTGCCAAGGCTGCTGCTGAAGGCCTGGGCGCAACCGTTTCTGACGCACAGATCAGAACTGTGGTTGGCTACCTGATGGACACCGGCAACAATGCCGTTACCATCAACGGCATGGCTATCGACCAGGTTAAGGACAACGTCGGCTCCCTGTTCGGCAGCGGCCAGAGCGGCATCAACCTGCAGCTGAACGCTGGTTCCGGTATTTTCGCTGACTACGGCAAGCTCACCGGCAACGTTTCCGGCGCAGTTACCCTGCCCGAGGGCACTCAGATTGAGGGCTTCGGCCTGGGCGGTGCTACTATCAGCATCATGACCACCACCGAGCCCACTAACGGCCCCACTCTGACCCAGGTCAGAAACGCCATTGCTGCGATCGGCGTTACCCAGTCCGACGAGAGCGGCGAGGCCAGCGTTATCGATGTTACCTACGGTTACGCTCTGGACTTCATTTTCCGCACCAACGCTGCTAACTCCAGCCTGCTGCTGCAGTCCGATGCTGCTCAGAGAATCTATGGCGACAGCCAGAACGCTGCCACCATGGGCGCCGGCAGTACCCTGACCTTCAACGGCACTTCCAACAACCTGCAGAGCCTGGTCGACATGATCAGCGGCGTCCGCGTGGTCTTCACTGAGACCGCCGGCGAAGATGTCTACGGCATCGCCAAGGTGGCTATCGATCAGCTGCCTCTGACCTTTGCTGCTAAGACTGTTGTTGTGGGTACCGATGCTGAAAGCAATCCCACCTACACCGATGGCGGCGATGTGTCCCTGCCTCTGGCTCTGACCGTTACCCCCACCGGCGCTGTCAATACCATGGCATGGAACTATGTTGGCGACGAGGGCATCGTTGCTGCCACCGTGGAGACCATCACCGATACCATCAACAGCAGAACCTACCTGCGCGTGACTGTCGGTTCCGATGTCTACCACATTTACGATCAGGCTGTTGAGCTGGTCGGTGAGCTGTGCCTGTACAACTACACTGTCGGCACCGACGGTTCTCTGACCTTCGGCACCGCCAAGGAAGTGCAGAGCCTGACCACTCTGGACCAGAACGTTCCCACCAGAATTACCGCCATGGTTTACCTGGACGGTGACTATGTTGACAACAGCGACGTTGGCAACAGCGAGAACGGCATTTCCAACACCGGTAAGCTGAACCTGCAGTTCGCAAGCTCCGCTAACCTGGTGCCCATGAACAACAGCACCCTGCACAATGGCTTCGGCGTTGAACTGCCCGAGGTCGAGGGTGCCAACATCCAGGGCGCTGACATGATCGCTGCCAACACTGACTATGTCTTCACTGTTGACGCAGAGACCGGCTACGAGATCACTTCCGTTACCTACACCGTCGACGGTGTGGAGATGGGTGCTCTGACCAGCGCCGATGGCAGCAGCTACAAGATTGAGAGATCCAATGTTACCGGCAATATCAAGATCTTTGTTGAGGTTGCACCGGTTACCAATCCCTGAGTGAACTAATTCGTTAAGCACTACAACCAAATCTCCTGCCCCGGGACCCCGGGGCAGGAGAGACCAATGTGCTTTTGCCCACTCCATACGGAGTGCATGGAGTGGGCAGGAGCCTTGGGCGATTTTTAGGAGAATCTGTTTTGAACAGCAAGAGTCATTCAAGAAAAAGACCGAAGCGTCTGGTGTTTTACTTATATGCTGTGATTATCTTTCTGGCCCTGTCCACAGCGGCGACCTATACATGGTTTTCCCTGAGCAGAACCCCCTGGGTAAGCGACATGGCCATCTATATCAATTCCCCTGTGGGATTGGAGCTTTCCATGGATCCAGCGACAGAGGAATGGACACAGCAGCTGGATATTTCGGAGCTTTTACGGGATGTTCCATCCCTTCGGCCGGTAACCTGGTCGGAAACACACAAACAGTTTTTCGGCGCCAGCTATGGACTGGATGGCCGACAGACTGATAACTGGCAGCCTCTGACGGATGCGCAGCATGCCTCGGCAGGCAGCCTGGACGGCTACTATATCGCAGCCACGATTTACGCGCGAACCGATCAGAAGATGGATGTAAGTCTGTCCCCGGCGGTGGATGTGGCAGAGGGACTGCAAGGTTCCGGCACATTCGTTATCGGCAAGCCCATCTGGGATCCGGAGCAGATCTGCCACTACAACGGCGGCAACGGCTCCGAACTGGCGGTGCGCATCGGCTTCCTGATCCAAAAAACGGATCTCAGTGGTGTTGAGAAAGAAGAGCCTGCCGAATTTATCATCTATGAACCCAATTCCGATACCCATGTCAGCGGTTTGACAGAGTATATCGCAACTCCCAGCATCGATGGCACGGACTCACTGATCCCCGCGGATCGGTTGATCCAACAAACTACCAACAAGTGGTCGGAAGCAGATCCGGTGGAGCAAAATGTGGTGGTTCGCTCTTTGGGCGATTTTACCACCGATACCAAGCTGTTTACCTTGAACGCCACAGAACTGGCAAAGATCACTGTCTATATCTGGCTGGAAGGCCAGGATGTAGATTGCACCAACGAGATTGGCCACAGAGCGCAGCTGCTGGTAAGCATTCAGTTTGCCGGCGATACCAGCGGTCAGTCCGGATTGGTTCCCATTGAATAATAAGATAGTTCTTATCTTTTATATATTATTCGCATACAAACGAAGGGAGTCTTTCAAATGAAGAAAAAGGACATTATTCCCCCCAGCGAAACAGAGACACAAGAAGAGCAGGTCGTGAAGCAGGAATCTAAGGCCCGTAAGATTATCGGTACCGTTATCAATGTGGTACTGGTGGTCGCCATTGTATTGGCTGCGGTTTCTACCTATATTTCCTATGTGTCATCCTCCGGAAACGGTTCACCCCCCAACATTCTGGGTATGCAGATGCTCTCCATTCAGACGAACTCCATGTACCCCACTCTGAAGCCCGGTGATCTGATTTTCGCAAAGAAGGTAGACGATCCCAAGACTCTGGAAGTGGGCGACATCATTACCTACTGGACCGTCATCAACGGCGAACGCGTGCTCAATACCCATACCATCGTGGAGATCTACGACGAAGGCTACCGTATTTTCTCCACCAAGGGTGATAATAACACCTCCAAGGATCCGCTGATGGTCCATGAGGCTGAGGTTATCGGCAAGTATTCCTGGAAGATCGACGGACTGGGTAAGTTTGTGGACTATCTGCAGACCAGCGAAGGTTTCCTGATCGTGGTGGTTCTGCCCGTATTTATCTTCTTCCTGTTCTATCTGGTGCAGTTCTTCCGGGTGCTGTTTGAGTACCAGAATGTGAAAAACCGCATTAAATATGAGCAGGAGCGTGGCCGCACCGAGGATCTGCTGGCTGAGCAGGAGCGCAAGCAGCAGGAACAGAAGGAGCAGGAGCGTGCCGCAATGGAAGCAGAGCTGCGTGAAAAACTGAAAGCAGAGCTGCTGGCAAGTATGGGTTCCGGCGAGAAGGTGCCCGAAGAGGAAGCGCCCGCCAAGGAAGAGACTCCCGCTGAGGAGCCTGCCCAGGAGGAAGCTCCCAAGGAAGATAGCGCTCCCACTGAGGAGTAAGGAAATGCCGCTTTCATCCGGCGGCACGGAATGTAAGTGTGCCTGTTAGGAGACAGATATGGATAACTTTTTTCGGTACTTTTATCAGGATATTGGCCGGGTATTCCAGGCATTTATAGATGTTTTTGCGGCGTTTTTCAATTTTTTGAATTATCTGCTGAATTTCCCCATGCGCATGGATATCATCAAGAGTTACAGCGATGATTTCGGCGTAGGGGAGTGGATCTTGCTGCTGATTGCAAATCTGCTGCTTGTTGCGGTGATCGTTATTCTGGGAATTTTATTTGCCAAGCTGCTGCGAAAGATCTTCCGCCGGTATATTCCTGCTAAAAAATTTGATGAACTGTCCAAGCAGGTTAAAAATCTGCAGCGGGATCTGATTCGGGCCAACTATGAAAAGGATAAGCTCCTGGCTATGCGTGTCGCAGAGCTGGGAGGCTCCATCCCCGAGCAGCCCCCGGAAGAGGAGAATACCGAGGAGCAGACTGAGGAGTTTGTGCCCACCGGCGATCGGAATACGATCACTTCTCCCTGCGTTGATCCTCAGGAAAGCCGCTTCTTCCGACTCACATCGGTGGATAACTTCTATAAAACCACCTATGTTCCTCCCGTTTACGACAATGCCTTTACCCTGGAAGACTTCTGCGTCCGCTTCCGAAATTACTCCGCGTCTCAGCTTCGGCTGTACTACGATCTGGATATGATCCGCTACTTTATCGCGTCCCTGGGCACTGCCCGGATCATCATCCTGCAGGGTATTTCCGGTACCGGTAAAACATCCTTGCCCTATGCTTTCGGCCAGTTTATCAGCAATCCCACCACGGTGGTGTCTGTTCAGCCGGCCTGGCGTGAAAGAACAGAGCTTTACGGATATTTCAACGAATTCTCCAAGAAATATACCGAAACGGACTTTCTTCGGGCGATTTACGAGGCGAATTATTACAAAGATCCCCACATGCTGATCCTGGACGAAATGAACATCGCCCGTGTTGAGTACTACTTTGCGGAAATGCTGTCCATTCTGGAAATGCCTCGCAGAGAAGAGCGTGTGATGGATATCGTGGCAGCCACATGGGACAATGACCCCTGCCTGATTCAGGACGGCAAGGTGCAGATCGATGATAATGTCTGGTTCGTCGGCACCATCAACAACGACGACTCCACCTTCGCTGTGGCGGATAAGGTCTACGACCGTGCCATTCCCATCGACCTGGACAGCCGGGCAGATCCCTTCGAGTGTGAGATGGAGCCTTCCACCCACATTTCTGCCGACCGGCTGACCGATTTGTTCAACGAAGCGAAGATGCTCTATCCCATCACCCAGGAATCCCTGGATAAGCTGGAGGAGCTGAACGCTTACTTAATTAAGACCTTCCGCCTGGCTTTCGGTAACCGTATTATGCGGCAGATCCAGGACTATGTGCCCTGCTTCGTGGGCTGCGGCGGTACAGAGCAGCAGGCTATCGACTTCATCATCGCCAAGAAGGTTCTCAGAAAGTTTGAGTCTTTGAACCTGGTGTTCATGAAGGATGAGCTGGCCAAGTTTAATCACTACTTAGATAAGCTCTTCGGAAAAGATAAGATGAAGATCTGCAAGGAATATGTGGAACTTCTGAAGAAAAATAACTAATTGTAAGGAAAGGGGTGGCTTCAGTGGCAGACACCAAGAAAAAAACCGTTAACAAAAGAAAACCTGCGCTGATCGACCCCATCTACCAAAAATTCACCAAGAGCATCCTGCGCTCGATTTCCAGCACGGCTTTCTATGAATATTTCATGGATGCCGTGGCAAATGCCAACAATCAGTTCCAGTTTTCCAACAGAAAGTTGGAAAAAACGGTGGATCTGTCCTGGGTCAACGAGATCGAGAGGGCACTGCCGGCGATTCAGAACATTATTGCCAATCCCAGAAACATCATCCAGGAAGAGGAGCTCATCGTTAACGCGGCTCACGCCAAGCGGGCAACCAACGATGTGGTCCGGCACCTGACCCAGCACGCAGCCTATGTGGAGGATTATCAGGAAGATACCGGTGATGTCCGCCCCTCCAAGCTGATGCAGAAATACCGCGAAGACACAGAGACGCTCTATGAGAACCGCCTGGCCTTCACCACCATCGAAATGACCTACCATTTTGTCAAAATTCGGCACGATGCTCTGTTTGACGCCATGAGCGAAGAATACGGCGCTAAGCTGAAGGTCAATTCCGATATGCAAAGCGCTACGGAGCTTGTCCATTTGGATATGTTCCTGCACATCCGGGAAAAGGAATCTGCACTGGAAACCGACGAGCGCAACGCGGATGTATTTAACCGCATTTCCCGGATCTACCGGCTTCTGGGCAGCTTTATGAACACCGCCTTCGCCCAGCAGCTTTCCAAAGCCCCCCGCGTCAAGGGCGTCGTTGTTAAAACCAACATTCTGAAAAGAAACCCGGATTACCGGGCGGTGGAACGGCTGTTTGAGTTCATCCGCGGATATACCGATATCGGTTATTCCATCCGGGTAATCGAGCAGAGCCCTCAGATCAATGAGATTTTCCAGCGGGATATTTACCACAACATTCTGTTTAACTACATGATCCTTAAGGGCTATCTGGAGAATGAGTCCGACCGGGTTATCTCCACCAAGCCCATGGAAAAGCAGCATACCCTGAAGCCCAAATTCATCCACCAGATCATTGAGGAACTCACTGAGGACTACGATCTTCCCGATGTGGAGATCCGTAAGGTGCTCATTGAGGAACTGACTAAGGAACAGCTGATGCTGGAAGAGGCGGAGCAGCGCCGCAAGCTGGTGGAAGAGCAGGCCAAGCGCAAGAAAGAGGAAGAAGAGCGTCTGCGGAAAGAAAAAGCCGCCGAACGGGAGCGAATCCGTCAGGAAAAGGCTGCCGAGCGGGAGCGTATCCGCCAGGAGAAAGAAGCAGAACGCCAGCGGCTGCTCTATGAAAAGCAGCTCCAGGAGAATGAGGATAGCCGCCGGGGCGGCATCTTCCGTAAGGAGCTGGAGCAGTTCTTTGAAAAGAAAGCCGGCCGCCTGGAAGAAAGAAGAAACGACACGCTCCGCTACCTGGCCGAAAAAGAAGATTTTGCCGATGCCGTTATGCTGATGGAAGAAGCAGAACAGCGACAGCAGGAAATGCTGGAGCGCCAAAGAAGACGGCAGGAGCAGGAGCAGGAGCGCCTGCGTCGGGAAGAACTTCTGCGGCAGGAAAAACTTCGCAAGGAGCAGGAAGAAAAGCTCCGCCAGCAGATCCAGGCGGATCTGGAAGTGCTGAAGCTGCATAACGCCTGCCTCCAGGCATTTAAGGAAAACCTGCCTGAAAGGAAGAAAATGCGGCAGGAGTATATCCGGCAGCAGCAGGAACTGCAAAGACAAAGAGAAGAAGAACGCCGGCGGCAGCAGGCGAGAAGAGCCCGGAGAACCGCCGTGCAATAACAGTTTCCGCCACAGGTGAGGATCATTTCTATGAACAAAGTTACGACCAAGTTGATAGCGTCACTGCTTGCCCTGATCGTGGCGGCGTCTTTGATCGTAGTATCCACCTACGCCTGGCTGACCCTTTCGGCGGAGCCGGAAGTGGGCGGAATCAAGATCCAGATCGGCGGCAGCAATACAATTTTGCTGGCAGCGGATGTGGTGGTGAACAATGGCGATGGTACGGTAAGCCACTATCCCGGCACGTTTTCCCGGGAACTGCGGTTTTCCGACTATGCCACCTATGACTATCTGCAATCTCTGGGTTCGCTGACCCCGGTGTCCACAACCGATGGTATCCACTGGGTGCGGGCGGATTTCTATACCGAGGACGATCCCCTTGTCCAGCAGGGGCTGGCGGTAGCAGGCCAAATGAAGGACTACACCCAGCTTCCGGTGGACAGCACGCTGCAGTATGCCAACCTGGCAGCCAGCAACCAGACCCGGAACGGCAGCTATGCCTATGTGGATTTTTGGGTGGTTTCTCCCACCGATAACTGCAATCTGCGGGTATCCTCCAATAATGAGTCCGATACAGGCAGTTTTGTCATCGGACAAATGAACCCCGTGCAGAATGCCGATGGAACCGGCTATGCGCTGCAGGAAGGGGATGTGACGGCAGCCGCCTCTGTGCGGGTCGGCTTCCTGGCCAACCAGGAATACGCATCCTATGCCGATATCCAGAAATATACCGGCAGCGATGATTACAACGATGATTATGCCTATCTGCTGGGTCGTTACCAGGAACCCGGCGAACCTACGAGCCAATACGAAGCAGTAAGAAACCGTTTTACCATCTATGAACCCAACGGAAATCTGCATAAGGATGGAAGCGATCATTATCAAATCACCCGCCCCCTGCGGGTACAAAACGGCATGATCGCTCCTGCAGACATTTCCGACCGGCTGACTGTTCAGCTTACCAACTACTGGAAGATGACGCCGGGAAATGACCAGAGCATGCTGGCTCGGGAATTTTATGTAGCTACCTACGGTATGCAGTCGAAATTTGACGGAACCGCGGAACTGGCTGACTATTTTTACAATCGGCATCTGCAGGGCGCTCTTGCTCCCTTTGTGGATAAAGGATATTTTGTCAACAGCACCAAGAATTTGTATGCCGATGCGGATGCAAACGGCCTGGTGGACGGCAGCAGCGTTGCGCTGCACACTGCCGATGGCGCCACCGATGAAGTAACCATCATCAAACTGCAGAAAAATGTGCCCCAGCGCATCCGGATGTTTATCTGGCTGGAGGGACAGGATGCGGATTGTGTGAATTTCGAAGACCTTTCCAATTTCATTATCAATCTGGAATTTGCGGGAAGCGAAAAATAAACTATGGAGCAACAATCACAAGCGCAAACCAATGAAGTGAAAACCAAACCCGGCTGGAACCGCCGAAAGGTACTGACCATCGTAACCACGGTGGCTCTGGTACTGGCAGTGACGCTTTGCGTCGTGGTGGTCAGTCAAGTTCTCAGCAAGGGATATGTTTCCCTGGGCGGGTACAGTATGTTTCGGGTGTCCACGGGAAGCATGGAGCCGGCACTGCCAATCGGCACGCTGCTGATCTCGAAGGAGGTGCCCATCGCAGAAGTTCAGGTGGATGACATTGTGAACTTCCGGGCTAAGTCGTCCAATATGCTGGGGGCTGTGATCACACACCGGGTAATCAATATTTTTGAAAGCAACAGCGGCGAAATCTACCTGGAAACCAAGGGCGATGCCAATTCCAGCCCCGACGGCAGCTATGTAGAGCAAAAGAATTTGATAGGAATTGTGGTGTATCACACGTCCAGCGGAAATATCATCTCGGTTCTTGTCAGCCTGCTTAGCAGTCCTGTGGGATTTTTCGCATGCATCGTCATTCCTTGCTTGATTTTTGGCTTGCTTACCATGCGCGCTTGCATCGGAAGCCTGCGCAAGGAAATGGACGCGTTGACCCAGCTGGAGGAATCCGGGGAAAAACCGGATGTGCTGAAAGATCAGTTGGGGGAGAAGAAATATCAGGAGCTGTGTGACCGCCTGCGCGGTGAGTTGCTGGAGGAGTTGAAGCAAAGTGCCGATCTGGAGGAAACAACTGAATAATCCGTCAGATCAGAGCAAAGAGCAGCGACTGAAATCCGCAAAGAAAGATCTGCTGATCAAGGGCCTGTTGGCGGTGTTTACCGTGGCGGTGACCATGATTTTGATCTTCGCCATGACAGCGGCTTGGTTTACCAATGTGGTTTCCACAGACGGCCTGACTTTCCAGGTAGAATCCTGGGGCTTTGATGGTGGCGTGGTGGTAAATCAGGATGTGATCAAGGCAGCCCCAGGCAGCCAGGGCTATTTGTCCATGCAGATCACTAACACCGGTGAGAAAAACAGCCGGCTGTCCGTTGGCATTTCCAAGGCGTTTATGCCGGAGGACGAACTGCGGCAGCGCATTTTCTTCTATGCAGAAACCTCGTCTGTCATCAACGAGGAATATGTAGAGCGAATTTATTTAAACGAAACCAATGCCTATACCTATTATCTGCCGGCGCAGAACGAGATCATCCTTTCGGAGCAGGTCTATACCGATGTGCGGCTGAAATGGGAATGGGTTTACGATGTGGTAGGCTACTATTTCCGCGGCAATTACGATGGTAATGCATTTGTGGTAGAGGAGTATCTCAGGCCTGCCGAATATGATTACGACAGCGCTCAGTTTGACGCTGATGGTCGGCTGGTCAAGGTGGATGCCAATACCGATGTGTATCAGTACCTGGCAAACCTCACCGCTGGCGACGGCTACCCTGGCGCATTTACTGTACAGACAGACAGTGGTACCGGCCAGAAGCAGCTGATGCAGGACGGTCACAAAGTTACCGCCATTCAGGAATGCTATCCCATCGATGCTGCCAACAATGTTTGGCTGTATCTGTGCACCCGGCAGGAGATCCAAAGCAATACCGCCTGGGATACCCAGTTCGGTATGTCTGCCCAGCAGGAGCAGAAGAATTTCCAGGTTCGCATCCGGGTCATCGGCGAGCAGTTTGAGCAGGAAGTTCTGGATGTCAGCAGCCAGAGCGATCTGGAAGCAGCGCTGAGCAGCGGCGGCAACCAGCTGATCACGCTGCAGCAGGATCTGACCCTGACCAAGCCTTTGAGCCTGGCAGAAGGCGCCCGGGCAGAGGTGGATCTTAACGGATATCGGCTCACCTGCAACGACAGCAATATTTTCTCAGTGCCCTCGGATGCCAAGCTGACCTTGCTGGATGGCACACTTTCCGGCGACGGCAGTAAGACTATCGCCATCAAGACCCTGGGCGGTCAGGTGACCATGAGCAAGATGACCATCGAAAATGTCATGTATGCCCTGGAGGTCAATGACTATAATACCAAGAACCCCAACGGTGACAATTCTTTTGTGCGGATTCTGGACAGCTATATCGACACAGACGATGTGGCTATCTACATCACCGGCGACGGCAGCCGTTCCGAAGAACGCACTGCCCTGGTGGTACAAAACAGCGATATCCGAAGCGGCTATATCGCAATCCTGGGTAACGGCACCATCTCCGGCAACGGCCGGTGGGGCACCGATGTCCAGATCGTTAACAGCCAGGTCTACGGCTATTATGCCGGTGTGTACCAGCCTCAGATGCGAAGCACGACCACTGTCAGCGGAAGCACCGTTTCCGGTTGGACGGGCATCGCCCTTAAGGGCGGCGATTTGGTGGTGCTGGACAGCAATATAATGGGTCTGGCAACAGATGCGGAGGCTGTAGTTCCCACAGAAAACCAGCTGGGCAACAGCGGCTTTATCGATACCGGTGACGGCATCTATGTGGAGGATTCCTATGGATACCCCATGAGTGTTACTGTTTCCGGCACCAGTAAGGTTACCAGCACGGCCCAAAGTGCTCAGGCAGTTCGGGTGTTCCCGGAAACAGGCCGGGTGAAGGTTTCCATCACCTCTGGCACCTTCGGTACGGATGTATCTGCCTATTTGCAGGCTGGCTACCTGTGTACCAAAACCGAGGAAGGATATGTGGTGGGCCCTCAGCAATAACATGAGCAAAAGGAGGAAAAGACATGGGAAAAACCTGGCCGAAATACATGACTTTTCTTGCCCTTTTGTGTACCCTTATCTGCGTAATACTGGCCATCGGCATTACGTATGCCCGGTATCAATGGGAATTTCCCAAGCGGTCTTATGTGTTTACGGCGGCTGCGCCCAATGAGATCACCTTGTGCGGCGGCGGTATCAGCGATGCCTGGATCAACGGCGGATCGCTTCCGCCTCTGGATGACACCTGGGAGAAAACCGATAATGGCGTAAAGCTGGATTTTGGCGTCACCAACGGCAAGATTGGCGACTTTTCCCAGGAGGATCAGAGTTATGTTGTCCGCCTGGTAGCCGGCCTGAACATTAAAAATCCCGAGAACCTTACCGTAGTCCTTCATTGGCAGGACGCCCAGGGTCAATCCTATTCTGTCACAGCGGTGGCAGAAACCATCGAAACCGGCAGCCTGCTGTATGATACCTTTGGCGCCGGTTGGGTATACCGGTTTAACACCGGCTGGACGGAAAATCGCTTTACCCTGACCGGTGGCGCACTGCAATATTGCAACTATACCATTACGGTTTCCGGTGATGTGGATCCGACGCTGCTGAAGCTGCAGGTTCTCAAGCTGGACGACCAGTAAATCACTTCTCGAGGAGGGACGGCATGAAACTGTATAAACGAAATTCAGCCATGATCGGTACAGTTTGCGGCCTTCTGCTCCTGACAATGGCAATGATCCCCGGGCCTACCCAGGCCAGATATGATAACGCGGTTACCTGGATGGGACTTTATGATCCAGGAACCCAGACCGTCAGCAGCGATTATCTGACCCCCGAGGGGCAGACGGTTCTGCTGCAGCCCTGGAAAGCTGCCGTGGGCACATCCCGCGCCAAGGAAATTCTGATATCCACCAGTAAAGGCACAGCAGATGGCGTACTGCACTGCAGTACAGACAGTCCCTATATCACTGCAGAGCTGGATGGTGAGAATATCCGCATCACCCAGGGCGGTTATGCGGCAAGATTAAAAATGACTGTTACCGATGCCGCCCGGCAAATGACCCAGCAGGAGCTGGCAGCGGTCACCGTGACCCTGCAAACAGGCAACGAAATTGCCATGAAAGCGGAATTTCAGGTAATGCTCCTGCCGGAGAATTACCAGCAGCCGGATGTGCAGGAAAGCACCTTGCAGGCAAACTTAACCGTATCCCCCACACCGGCGGAAATGGCCTTTGCCTGGCAGGAAAAACTGGTATTCGCTCTGACTGCCGCGGAGAACGCGGATAGGGTAGAGCTGATGTACAATGGCGGTACATTCCCCGCCGGCACCCGATATACCATCGACCAGGGCAAATCCTTTGTGCTGGGAGATACCATGAACATAAGTATTCCGATTTCAGACCCCGAGCTGGTGCAGCTCCAACTGGATTTTTCCCAGGCGGCAGCCACGCCTGCTGAAACTGTAAATATCGCTGCCACAGCCTACCTGGAAGGGCAGGTTACCGGGCAGATGGATTTTGTTGTTTCGGTTGGCAGAGCACCGTTGGCGTTGGATCTGGCGAATATATATCCCGTAATTTCCGGCAGTGGCAGCCTTCAGATCCCTATGACCGGCGATCAGGAGGGGCTGCAGTGGAAACTGGAGCAGCTCACGAAAACCAATGTGGGCACAGCCTATGCACCTTCGGAGGCGCTGAGCGTGGAGGTCGCCGGAAACGGCGAAAACCAACAGCTTGTGATCTCCAATCCCACAGGCAAAGCGCCTGCGGGCACATACCGATTGACAATTACAAGAATGTGTGGCGATGTTACTGTCCGCACATACCAGGTGGAGATTTTCGTCCACTACTAAGCACACCCCATCCCTAGATGACACAGGAGGAACCGTGTTATGAACGAAACGCAAAAAAGGATAAAGGCATATAAGAAAGCCCTGCCACACATGAAAGAGCGTGTGGTGGCTGTGGCTATGCTGTTTGTGATCGCGGCGACCATGCTGGTTTCCGCCAGCTTTGCCTGGGCAACGCTGTCTGTGAACCCGGAGATCAGCAGTCTGGCCACCACCATTGCCGCCAACGGCAACCTGGAAATCGCCCTGTCGGGTCCCGGAGGGTTGGAGCCCAGTAAAACCGCGGTGGGCGACGGCGTGGGCGGCATTACCGAGACGAACCTGAAATGGGGCAACCTGGTAAACCTGTCCCATGAAAGCTACGGCTTGGATTTCCTGACCCTGCGCCCCGCCAGACTGAACACCACATCTCTGAACAACTCTCCTTTGACCGCTGTTCAGTACGGCTCTGACGGACGAATTGAAGGCTATCTGAACCACTTTGCTTACAGTAACTTCAATGCCAGCGCCAGCGTTTTCGATGTGTTCGATACTACCCAGTACGGTGTCCGGGCCATTTCTTCGGTGACCTTGAGCAATGCCCACGCCGAGAGCTTTTACAATAAGCAGCTGGAGGAGATCACCTCGTCTATGTACACCGCCAGCCAGCGGTTCTCCTCCATTTACAAGAACAATACCTACATGAATACCGTTACCGCCCTGGTGGGTGTCCATGTCAGTGTTTATATGTCCTCGGATTCCACTTATGATGTCTCTTGCCTCAGCTATATGCCCACGCTGAACAAGATCATGGCGGACATGGCTTCCGCAGCGGATGCTACCGGTGAGACCATCGTACATATTGCCAACCTGTATCTGTACGATGAGCTGGCGAAGAACGGCCAGACCGGTTCCTACGATTCCCTGAAATACGACCTGGAAGATCTGAAGACCACCAATTACAACAACCCATTTGTTACCAAGTACAGCGGTAAAATCACCGGCCTGTCTGCCTATATTACCATGGCGAGAAATGTGGATGCTGCAATGAGCGGCCTTGCCGAGGCACAGAGCAACCCCAGCGGTGACGTGCTGTGGCGGCGGGATCTGGAAGGCCCCATTGATTTCCTGTGCAGCATGAGTACTGCAACGCTGAAAACCAACGATGGTGAATACACTGCCCTGGAGTTGGCCAACAGCCTCGGCACAGCCGCAAAGATCCTCTTTGGCGGTGGTACGCCTACGGCGATCATCAAGGGCGGCGCTCTGCAGCAGCTGGATAAGCTCCTGGGTACAGAAATGACGGTTTCCGGCGTTACGGTTAAGATCACCACCCCGCAGGGCATGTCATGGAACGGCATCCCTGTGGGTGGCATTCCCGTCAGCATGGCGGTTGATGTTATCACCAACGCGACAGCGCCGTATCACATTCCCACTGCCTACAATGAGGCGAAGGTGTTCTCCGAAAATGCCAGCGGCAGCTATGAGGGTACCAAGATTGCGGCGGATACCTACGCCATGGCTATTGACTTCTGGGTACGTACCAATGAGATCAACTCTCTGCTGATGCTGGAGGGTCAAGTCAAGTACCGGGAAGAAACCTCTCCCGTCACCGGTTACAATAACCTGGGCATGGAAGTCCCCATGTATGAGGTGGTACTGACCACCACCGGTTCTGACGGTCAGCCCACCCAGACCACTCTGGAGGTTTACGAGGGCACCGATGAAAACGGTCAAAAACACTGGTATGACTCCACCACCCACGAGATCGTGGATGTGGGAAGCCAAGTGCCCACCCAAAAGATCAACATTAACAAGATCCCCATCGGCTACGAAGGCGCAAACCGGGTATGGGATGAACTGGACGATCCCAACAGCGATTACTCCCAGATGATCCAGGGCGGCACCAGTACCACCCAGGGCTCCGGCAGCTGCTACATCTTCTACCCTGAGAGCCCCGAAGATCAGACCCAGTGTGAGCGTCTGCTGGCAGCAATGCATATCGCATTTGTGGATGAAAACGGCAAGCTCCTGGGTTACGCCGATATGAACACCGACCATATGATCCAGGACGGCGGCCGTGTCATCGTGCCCCTGGAAATGCGTATGCAGAAGGAAACCATCATCATCGGTCAGGATGAGAATGGCAATGATATCACCGAGTCCTACTACATCACCCCCCTGACCCAGAACGAAGCCATGCGGATCACCGCCATCGTCTATCTGGATGGCGAAGACCTGACCAACAGCGACGTTCTCTCCGCAGGCTCCATCAACGGCCAGCTGAACATCCAGTTCGGTCTAAACAAGATGGACAGCGATCCTCTGAAGGACGGCAACCTGATGCAGGAATACTACGCTGTCACCGCTAACCTGGTCAATAAGGCCACCGGCGAGCTGGCTAAGCGTGATGATTCCGTTGAATTCTACAACGCCGCCACCTGCGTGTGGGATATCGAGATTGCTGTGGAGGGCACCCAGCCCGGTTCCGTCCGCGGTCAGTTCGTGTCCTATGTTAACGCAAGCCAGGGTGCCCGTCAGGAAGAATTCTACATGACCTATAACGAGGAAACCAGGAAATGGCATGCCTCGGTGCCCTTCAGCGGCCCCGGCGAGTTCCGGCTGCGCAGTATCGAAATAGACGGCGTTGACCGCCTGATACCCACGAGTGAAGTTTTGACCGTAGTGATCCCCGGCAAGAGTGTCAACGGCCTGAGTTGTACAAACTGGGGCGGCGATGGCTCAAGTCAGTCCATCATGACCGCCGATGCCAGCTATAAGCAGGAGGTCAGATTGGTGCTGAACTCCGGCGACGGCACGATTTCCAAGGTTCAGGGCGTCTTTGTCGGCCCCGGCAAGAATGTCACTGTTGACTTCACCACCGATGGCGGTGTCAACTACACCGGCACAGCCACCTTCAACGCCGGCGGTACCTACACCTTGACCTATGTGCTGATCGACGGCACATATACCCCCCTGGATCCCAGCCTGTATAAGACCATTTCTCTGAAGCTGAACCTGAGGACTACCATCAGCTTGGGCTTGCCCGTTGACGCCCGGTACTATGAACTGATGGATGCCATGGAAGCTGCCGTGGCAGCCGCTCCGGCCGATCAAAAGGAGCAGGTAAGAAAAGAACACCAGGCAATTATTGACGAACATCTGAGAGTGCTGCACTACGGCAACGGCATCGTCGGCGATCAGAACGAAAAGGGCCTGAACCTGGTTCGTGATAACGCGGGTAACATGAGCTTCATCACCGATGCTTCCGAGCCGCTGTTCATCGATGTGCGCTGTATTATCACTGATGACCAGGACAATATCCTCACCAATCTGAAGGACGTGGAGCTGCTGTACAGCGCAGGCGGCGTTACCAATGTTCTGGACTCCGATGTACTGGAGGCCAACACCGCCGCAGGCTACTACCACGGCAGATTCACTCTGGAAAGCAACGGCCGGTTCTCCTTCTACCAGCTGACCTTCAAGGAGCTGGGACAGGACAGATCCTACACCATTTACACATCCAACGATGCGCCCACCGTCACGGCCATCCAGCCTGCTCCCATGGAGTATGTCTACCAGCCCGCCTATGAGCCTTTGATCTATGATCTGGGCAGACCTGCCGACCAGCGCGTTCTGTATATCAAGCTGAAGAACGCCGCGGCAGCGACCCTGGATATCACCCTGACCAACGGCAATGGCGAGACCGCCGCACCGTTGTCTGTCACCGCCAGCGAGCCGGATGCCAACAATGTCACCACCTT
This sequence comes from Oscillospiraceae bacterium, assembly GCA_015068125.1. Taxonomy (GTDB): domain Bacteria; phylum Bacillota; class Clostridia; order Oscillospirales; family Oscillospiraceae; genus Faecousia. The sequence continues at coordinate 31,331 of SVLD01000009.1, forward strand.
TGCCGTGGTGGTTCCCAACGACGGCTATTGGAAGATCACCTCTGTCCGGGCAAAGAACGTGTTCTTTAATGATGTGTTCTATACCGGCCTGGAGGACGATCCCACCACCTGGCTGAGCTTGACAGAGCAGGTGGCGGCTGACGATATCGGCACCCACTTCCTTACCCAGGCATATATCCGCGGAACCGGTAATACCCCCAGCCAGTCCTACACCGGCGCGTTCATGGCAGAGCACAAGGTTCAGGGCATGAATGTGGAGATTCTGGGTAACCTGTATGGCGAGATGGTGCCCCTGGAGACCATCCTCAGAAGCGTGGGTATCGAGGCCAATGTCACCGTCGGCTTCCAGTATGTTCTGGATCTGGATACCATCGGTCATAGCTATACCGGCACACTGCCCACCAATAGCTGGGTCAGCACCTTCAATGAGGAAACCAATATGGCAACCATCGCCGAAATGGACTTCCGGGTTGCAGGCACCTACTATCCCAGCTGGACCGTATCCATCGACGCAGTGGACAATGCCTATGACTATTCCTACACCTATAATGTAGGCGCTACCAAGCCCACCGCGTTCAGCTACCTGAACATGACCGCTTTGGAAAGTATCGTTCAGGTCAACTGGACACAACTGCCTACAGTCACCATCAGCAGTATCGCACCTGAGGGACAGCATTCTGCGGTGTATTACTCCTTTAGCTTGCTTGGAAACTCCTGGAAGTCTACCACGGCAACATCTGCAATTGCTGCGGATAGGCTGAGCACAACGGTTTATGCGGCTATGAGTCCCTCTGGCTGGAAGGGTGCGGCTATGGAACAGTATCCCTATGTCACGCTGCAGCTGAGCAATATGGGTAACGCCAACGGTGGCGCAACCATGACATTCTCTAAGTCGGGTGGCGGCACGGTGCACATTTACACCGGCCAGAATTCGGGCCGGACATCGGACTTCGTATGGGCTGCCGGTGCTACCGAGGCAAGCCGCTATGTAGGCTCCTACGACTGGGGTACACTCACTTCTGTTACAGCCGCCGGCACACTGGAATCCAGTGCCGTGAAGCTGACCTATGACAGTGTAACCTTCACCTTCACAGTATCCACTATCACCATTAACAACCTGGCAGCAAGCGGCTAAACATTTTTCGGCAGCCCCCATTTTGGGGGCTGCCACAACCTAAAAATCAGGAGGAATTCCTATGGGGCATAGCAAAAGAAAACTGAATATCCGCCCCTTGATTTTGGCGGCTCTGGCACTGATTCTGGTGCTTTCCTCCATTATTCCGGCCTTTGCTTCGGAATTTTCCGGCAACTGCGGAAGCAGCATCGCCTGGGGCTTGGAGGGCGGCGTCCTGCGGCTCACCGGCTCCGGTGCAATGCCGGATTATGCGGAAACCAATATGCCACCCTGGCACGATTATGCCGAGGATATTCTGTCCGTGGAAGTAGGGGAGGGCATCACCCATGTGGGCAATTTCGCCTTTATGGGTCTGGATAAAGTCCAGTCCGTCCGCCTGCCCAACACCCTGCAGACCATTGGCAGCTTCGCGTTTTATAACTGCGAATCCCTGGAATTGGCCAGACTGGGCACCGGCGTCACAGAGATCGGCCGCAGCGCCTTTGAGCGCTGCCGCAGCCTGAAAGCAGTGCACCTGCCGGGCAGTCTGCATACCATCCGCAGCAGCGCGTTCTACCGCTGTGAGAGCTTGCTCAGCATCACAGTGCCGGCTTCCGTGTCCACTCTGGAGCAGAAGGTCTTTACTTACTGCAAGAGCTTGCGTACAGCCACCATCCTTGCCAGCATCGGCGAAATTCCTTACTGGACCTTCTATGGCTGCTACGAGCTGCAGACCGTGTCTCTGTCCTCCGGTATTACGGAGGTGGGCGTGTCTGCCTTTGAAAACTGCGAAAATCTGCAAAACGCCAACTACGGCGGCACCGGCCCCCAGGCTGAGCAGCTGCAGCAGCAGATTCAGGCATCTGCTCCCAACCTGGATAATTTCAATCCCGGTCAGAGCGTGATCAACCAGGAAAATACCGTCACTTCCTCCACCGTTACTGAGGAAAACGGCAGCACCGTTACCAAAGAGGAGATCCTCTTCGACGGCAACAACGGCATCGTGGAGACCCAAAAGGTGACTGCCAACGGCAGCACCACCATCAATGTCAACGCCGTTTTGGACAATCCCGCCGGCTGGGAGGCGGTGGATAAGCAGGTCACCAACGCCCTGGTGGGCGCAGGCAGACTGAACAAGGTTCAGGTGGATATCTACCTGGACGACCAGGGGATCGTGTCAGGCGAGGCTCTGGCCCGGTTCGCCGGCAGAAGCGTTACGCTGACGCTCCATACCCCCCAGGGCGCTCTGTTTCATATCAAGGGCACGGATCTGAACGCCGCGGATTTACAGGAGCAGTACAATCTGTCTTACTCCCTAAAGCGGCTTACCAATCTGAATCAGCAGCAGGCGGCGGCCATCGGCCCCGGCGCTGCATACAGCCTGACCTTCCACGGCCTCATCGATTTTAAAACAGAACTGGTGCTGCCTCTGGAGCAGCCCCGAAATATCGCATCCTTCCTTTCCGCCGATACTTCCGGCGCTTACCAGGTCATGCAGCGCGTCATGATTGACGATCTGCGGATGGCCCACTTCTTCCTGGGCTATGTCCTGGAAAATGTGGAATACCTGGTGGGCATCAACATTCAGACTGCCGCCCAGAACAAGAATGACGTGATCATTCCCAATTCCGGCGTCAGCGGTTTCAGACCCATGGACTTTGTGGAAAAGATCGAGTATGTGATCATGCCGCCCACATCCTCCTGGGGTATCAGCATCGGACAGCTGACCTGGATCATCGTGGGCAGCATGGTGGCGTTGGCCGTCGTAGTAGGTGTCGTTGTGAAGCTGACGATGAAGCGCAAAGCCAAGCTGGGCTACACTGATGGTTTCAATGATGACGAAGCGGATGAATGAGGGACGGTATCATGACACTGAAAAGAAAGCTGCGTATCTTTCGCGTAACCGTCCATGAAGCAAGAAACGGCAAACATAGCCGAATCGCGGTGGCTTTGGATCTGCTGTACTGCAAGGTTCGGTTTCATGTCACGGAAGATGAGTACCTGAAATATAATTTCTACAATCTGCAGGATCGGTATCGGAAGAACTTTCTTCTCGTTTACCACCAGAAGAAGTTTGGCAATATTTCCGCCAGATTTTTCACCCGGTCCAAGTATTTGTTCTACAAGCGGATTCCGGATCTTTACTCCCGGGGGATGCTCCTAGCACCCCACTGCGGAGAGGAAGCATTCCTGGAATTTGTCAGAAAGTATCCCAAGATCATCGTAAAGCCGGATCTGGGTTCCCTGGGCAAGGGGATTGAGCTGTTTCAGTATACCGACGATGATGCGGCAAAGGACTTTTTCAAAAAGTTTTCCATGGATGTGCCCATGATCTGCGAGGAGTTTGTCAAGCAGCATAAGGATATGGATGCCTTCCATCCCTACTCGGTCAACACCGTCCGGGTGGTTACCATTCTGGATGACGGCAAGGTCGAGGTGGTAGGCGCGGCCATGAAAACCGGTGGCGCGGCGGACAAGTTCGTGGACAACATGCACAGTGGTGGCATCGGCGCCCAAGTGGATGTGGAAACCGGTTTACTCACCACCTTTGGCCGGGATTATCAGTTCAAGCGTTTTTCCCACCATCCCATCACCGGGGTGCAGTTCGTGGGATTCCAGATCCCCAATTGGGATAAGGTCATCAACCTGGCAACCCAGGCCCACAAGCGGCTGCCCCAGTGCCTGATTTTTGGTTGGGACATCGCAATTACCGAGGACGGGGCAGAGATCATCGAAGCCAACAACGCGCCCGGTCCCAAGCTGATTCAGACCATGGATCAGATTCCCAAGGGCAGAAAAATCATCAAAATGCTGAAAACCATCCGTGTTCCTCAGCAATACCCGAAAAACCATGTTTATCATCCGGATTACGGATTTGGAGAGAAGACAGCGGACTGATACGTTACGCGCAAACGATATCCCCCGGAGGCAAATCCTTGCCCCCGGGGGTTCTTAAGGAGATTTGAGTATGAAAATTGCGGTTACCTACGAAGCCGGCATGGTGTTCCAGCACTTCGGACACACTGCGGCCTTTAAAATCTACGATGTGGAAAATGGCAGAATCGTTGCCTCCCAGGTGGTAGACACCAACGGCAGCGGTCACGGCGCACTGGCAGGCTTCCTGGCAGATTTGGGCGTCAATGTGCTGATCTGCGGCGGCATTGGCGGCGGCGCCAGATTTGCCCTGGCGGAGGCCGGCATCGCTGTCTACGGCGGTGTTTGGGGCGATGCTGACGAAGCCGCGGAGGCTTTTGCCGCCGGCGTTCTGAATTTTGATCCCAATGCCCGGTGCAGCCATCACGATGACTATCACGGTGACCATTCTTGTGGCAATCACGGCTGTGGCAGCCATAGCTGCCACTGATGGAGGGCGAAAAATGAAGCGATCCTGGCGTGATCTGTTTCGGATCTTTGGTGCTTTTTTCAGAATCGGTGCCTTTACCTTTGGCGGCGGTTATGCCATGATCCCCCTGATCCAAAAGGAAGCGGTGGAGAAGCATGGCTGGGTCAGCGATGACGATATTTTGGAGATTTTGGCCATCGCCGAGTCCACCCCCGGTCCTATTGCCATCAACTCTGCCACCTTTATCGGCTACCGTGCCGCCGGCGTGTTTGGTTCTATGCTGGCAACTTTGGGCGTGGTTTTGCCCAGCTTTGTCATCATTCTGGTGCTGTCCTTTGTGCTGCGGCAGTTCCAGGAAGTGGAGGCGGTGCGCTATGCTTTTGCGGGCATCCGGGCAGGTGTACTGGCGCTGCTCTGTAAGTCTTTGTGGACGCTGTATAAGAAGAGCCCCAAGGGCTGGCCTGCTTATGTGGTCATGGCCGGTTCCTTCGTACTGACGGCATTTTTCGACATCAATGTGCTGTTCGTCATCATCGGCTGCGCTGTTTTTGGCCTGGTGACCTCCCGTTATTTGGAAAGGAGGGCCGGAAAATGAGTTTTTTGGAACTGTTTCTGACCTTCTTTATGATCGGTGCGGTGACCTTTGGCGGCGGCTATGCCATGCTCCCTATGATCCAGGAGCAGGTGCTGCTGCGCTGGGGTGACATCATCAGTGCCGAGAGCCTTATCAATTTCGTGGCGGTCAGTGAATCTACCCCGGGACCCTTTGCCATCAACATGGCCACCTACATCGGCAGTGTGGTGGGGGGGCTGGAGGGCGGCTGGCTTATGTCGGTGTTGGGCTCCTTCTGCGCCACCATGGGCGTGGTGCTTCCCAGTTTTATTGTGATCCTCATCGTTGCCAAATGCTACGATAAATTCCGGGAAAGCCGCATTGTTAAGGGCTGCATGACCGGACTGAAGCCTGCGGTGGTGGGCCTCATCGGCGGCGCGATCCTTTCCGTGGTGCTGACGGTGTTCTTCCCCACCGGACTGACCTGGGCGGTGTTTACCGATGTGCAATTCTATGTTTCCCTGGCGATTTTTGGCATCATGCTGGTGCTGGCCTTCAAAAAGGTGCATCCCATCTTGCTGATCTGCCTGTCGGCAGTGCTGGGCATCGCGGCTGGTTATTTACTGTAAAAAACAAACGGCAGAGAGAAGCTTCTCTCTGCCGTCAAGCTTTATTTCCTTTCCTTTTTCAGTCGCTCCTTGGCTTCTTCAACGGTTTCGCCGTCTTTGGTGAGATAAGCTTCTACAAATTTATCCTCTATCCTGGTGTAACCGCTGACAACGCCGTGCTCAATTATTTTATAACCGTCTACGACGCCTTTTTCGATTTTTTTATAACCGCCGGTGACCGCTTCAGCGATTTTTTCGTTTGCGGTTACAATTTTGGATTTTGCCATATCGATTCGTTTACCTCCTATTAGATTGATTCCAAGAAGCAGGACGATAAGCCATACCGCTGTTCCTGTTAAGATATTAAAAAGCAAAATTTCGCTGGGCTGCATACCGGGGAAGGACACCAGCATGGAACGCTGCAGCGTGTAAACAGAAACAAAAGCATCGGCCATGGATATGTTTCGCAGTGTTTTGATGACAGGGGAGGCGGTTCGTTTGGCCTTTACCATACCGATGACCGCTATTGTTATTTTGGTAAAGGTGTAGGTCGCAATGGCGATCATAACGATCTCGTGGAAGGCTGTGCCTCGGTCTTTGAGGGCGGATAGAATATTCACTCCTACCAGACAAACGGACAGTACCATCAGTAAGATGCCGGTGATCCGCTTTGCGAATATCTCGGCATTAAAATTGCCCTTCGCCCTGCGTCTGATTCGCAGAACAGAGAAGCGGGTGGTGGCAAGCACGGCATAATAGGCTCCGACGGTGATGAACCACCAGGAATGCGTAAGGAAGCCGATTGCGCAATTACCCACCGCATAGGCAAAGTTAAAAGCCAGGCTTGTGTAGGGGTTTTTCACAAGCGCCAGTGCTTTCATTTGATACCCTTGACCATGGGGATCAGTGCGATGAGCATCATGATACCCAGCAGACCCACCAGGGTTCCCCAAATGATTTGATTCCACACAAGGCACATGCACATACCGACACCCAGTACCAAAGCGCCAATAATCGCGTAAATAGTACGAAAAACATTTTTGCCGTTCATCTTGGGAAGCTTTTTCTTTTCCATTTTGCACCATACAAGGAATGTGATCATACCGAGGAGAATTCCTGCACCGCCGAAGATCACACCTTCCCAGAAGGCGTTCCACTCCGGCAGGAGGGCCATGCACATACCCAGCGCAAACAGCACACCGCTGACGGTTCCCAGCATCAATGCAACAAAACTACTCTTTTTCATCTTGATATCTCCTTTCATTAAACCAACACTTGTGTTTTTATTGCAACTGTAGTATAATCCTCCCAAAAGGGAAAAACAACCATCAAATTTCGAACAAGTGTTGGAATAAAGGGGAAAATATGAACGTAAAGAACAACAAGCGCCGCAGGGACTCCCAGGAGAAGATCGAAAAAGCCTTTGTTGAACTTCTGCAAACCCAGGAGATCAAAGAGATATCCGTGTCAGACATCGTTAAAGAAACAGGACTGAATCGCAGCACCTTCTACGCCAATTACATCGACATATACGACCTTGCAGACAAAACAAGGCAACGGCTGGAGAAGGAATTTTCGAATCTGTTTGCAGACTATGACTATTTCACCCAAGGCACCGGTGCGCTGAAATTGTTTACGCACATTAAGGAAAACCAAATTTTCTATAACACCTATTTCAAGCTGTGTTACGATGATAAACACCTGATTTCCATTTACGATACAGAGCGCGCGAAGAAAGAACATATCGACAGCAACATCAGATACCATATTGAGTTTTTCCGAAACGGGCTGAATGCCATTATCAAAATGTGGCTTGCCGGGGGATGCCGGGAAACACCGGAAGAAATGGCAGAGGTGCTAAGGCAGGAATACAGAGGCAGATAAGATCCCTGTAAAAAACCTTGCAATTAGCGGTAAAATTGGTATAATAAGGAATTAGAATGGCGTTATTGTACCCGGAATCTATCACGACGGAAAGGAGCTGCCTATGTTTTTGCGCAAGAAGCAACAACAGAATGCTATGGTGATCAAACGACCGAAGCTGTCTTCCACCCAGATCATCGCGCTGATGTTTTTAGGGATCATCGCCCTGGGAACAGTACTGCTGAGCCTGCCGGTGGCGTCCCGAAACGGCGTATCCTGCGGCTTTCTGCCGGCGGTATTTACCGCCACATCGGCCACCTGCGTGACTGGCCTGGTGGTCTTTGACACCTGGACACAATGGAGTGGCTTTGGGCAGATCGTCATCCTATGCCTCATCGAGTTGGGTGGCCTTGGCTTCATGACGGCGGCTTCTCTGGTAATCTTCCTTCTGCGGAAGAAAGTGGGTGTCCGGCAGCGGATGGTCATGGCCCAGGCGCTGAACCTAAGCGATATGGATGGTGTTGTGCGACTGCAGAAATGGGTGCTGGCTGGCAGCTTGATAATCCAGGCAACCGGCGCGCTGATTTTGATTTTGCACTTCTTGCCCAGCTACGGCTGGGAAACCGCTGTCAAATGGGGCGTATTCCACGCGGTATCCGCATTTTGTAACGCTGGCTTTGATATTGTGGGCGTGATTCAGCCTGGAGCCAGTATGATGGTATTCAATCATGACCCTGTGGTGCTGCTGACCTTGAGTGCACTGGTGGTTTTGGGCGGTTTGGGCTTTTTCGTTTGGGAAGAGGTCGTCCGTGTCCATCGCTGGAAAGATTTCAGCGTCTATACCAAGCTGGTGCTGGTTATGACCGTGACGCTGCTGCTTGGCGGCACGGTGGGCTTCTGCCTGCTGGAGTGGAACAATCCGGACACACTTGGACCTATGAGCCTGCCACAAAAGCTGTTAAACGGGTTTTTCCAGTCTGTCACCGTCCGTACTGCCGGCTTCATGGCGGTGGATCAGGCGTTTCTGACAGAGGGGGGCAAGGCGCTGTCCATGGCGCTGATGCTCATCGGCGGCTCCTCCGGCTCTACTGCCGGCGGCGTCAAGACGGTTACGATCCTGGTGCTGGTGCTGTTTATCTTCGCCAGAGCCAGAGGCAGATCCACAGTCAGCGTGTTTAAGCGCACCATTCCGGCGTCCCAGGTCATGGATGCCATGACAATAACCGCCATCGTGGTGGTGCTGGCATTCCTGGGGGCGATCATCATCACCGCCACATCGCCCGTGGGCTTTACCGATGGCCTGTATGAATCGGTTTCCGCACTGGCGACAGTCGGACTGTCTTCCGGAGGGACGGCGAACTTAAGTTTGGTTGCAAAGATTTTGATTATTATCTATATGTATTTCGGCAGAGTTGGCGTGCTGACCCTGAGCCTTGGCTTCCTAATGGGCAACAAGGCTGAGGAGCGGTTCCGCTATGCCAACACAAACCTGCTGATTGGCTAAGGAGGGCACACTATGAAATCTTATATTGTGATCGGTCTGGGCCGTTTCGGCTCCCAGGTGGCCCGGCAGCTTCATGCTCAGGGCTGTGAGGTGCTTGCAATGGATATCAGCTCGGAACTGGTGCAGCAGATCTCCAATGATGTCACCCACGCGGTGGTTGGCGATGCCCAGGACAAAGAGGTGCTGAAGGCACTGGGTGTCCGCAATCTGGACTGCGCTGTGGTGGCCATCGGCGATAATCTGTCTGCATCCGTTTTGGCAACCATGAACATGAAAGAACTGGGTGTGCCCTATGTGGTCTGCAAGGCCCACGATGAGACCCACCGCAAGGTGCTGGAGAAGTTGGGCGCGGACAGAATCGTGATTCCCGAGCAGGAAAACGGCGACCGTCTGGCTCGCAGCCTGGCAACCCCCAATGTGCTGGATTATATTGAATTGTCCGAGGAGTACGGCATCGCAGAGGTGCCTGTGCCCCAGAGCTGGTGCGGCAAAACGCTGAAAGATCTGAATGTCCGGGCAAAGCTGGGCGCCAACATTATCGCCATCCGAAGAGAGGGCAAACTCAACGTATCTCCCGGTGCGGATTTTCAGTTCCGGGAAGGGGATATCGTTGTGGTGCTGGGCGATACCAAGACATTGGAAAAGGTGCAGAAACTATGACAGAGCAGAGAATTACTGCCCGGAAGAACCCCCTGCTGCAGCAGGTGCGGAAACTCCTAACTTCCCGGAAGGCGAGGGAAAAGGCAGGATTGTTTGTGGCCGACGGAACCAAGCTGCTGCAGGAGGCGGTTTCCTGGTATCCGGGACTGGATACGGTGATCCTTTCCGACGGCGTAGAGGCGGAGCTGCCGGAGCATGTTCGGCTGATTCGTGTGCCGGAGGATGTGATGGAATCCATTTCTCCCATGCAGACCCCCCAGGGAGCACTGTTCCTGTGCCGCCTGCCGGAGAAAAAGGCGTTTACGCCCCAGGCCGGTATGCTGGTTCTGGATGGCATCCAGGATCCCGGCAACTTGGGCACGATTCTGCGAACCGCGGATGCGCTGGATGTACCGGTGGCGCTGCTGGAGGGCTGTGCTGACCCGTACAGCCATAAGGTGGTCAGAGCTTCTATGGGCGCGGTGTTTCGCCGGCAGCCGGTGCAGACTACTTGGCAAGAGTTGCAGGCAGGCTGCAAAAATGCCGGTGTTCCCATTGGTGTTACCGCCCTTTCTGATCGGGCGGAGGATATCCGGGGAGCAAACCTGAGCCGGATGGCAGTGGTCATCGGCAGCGAAGGTCAAGGCGTCCGCAAAGAGATCCTGGACAGCGCCGATGCGGAGCTGATCATTCCCATGAATCCCCGCTGCGAATCTCTCAACGCGGCGGTGGCGGCCACCATTGTAATGTGGCAGATGATGAATAAATAAAAAAGGAGGAACCTGTATGCTGATACACTGGATTTGGCTTGCCACCCGACCCGGTATGAATGACCGGCAAAAGTTAGCCGCGCTGGAAGCCTTCGGCGATGCTGAGGATGTGTATTTTGCAGACAGGCAGGACTGTGCCGGCGTGGAGGGGATTTCCCAGGCGTCGGCAGAGGCTCTGGCAGATAAGAACCTCACCCCTGCGGAAGAAATTCTGGAGCAGTGCAGGCAAAAGGGTATCCGCATTTGCACCCTGCAGGATGCGGCTTACCCCGCCAGATTGAAAAATATCGCCGATCCTCCCGTTGTTTTGTATTACAAAGGACAAATCCCCGACTTGGATCGCAGTCCGGTGATTGCCGTAGTGGGCACCCGAAAAGCATCGGCTTACGGCATGACCGTGGCTAAGCGTATGGGCTATCAGATCGCCCGGTGCGGCGGTATCGTGGTGTCCGGTCTGGCTTCCGGTATTGACGGCGTTGCCATGCGTGGCGCACTGACCGCCGGTAATGCGGTGGTGGGCGTTCTGGGCTGCGGCGCGGATGTGGTTTATCCTCTGTCCAATCGTTCCTTGTATGCCGATACGGAAAATTGCGGCTGTCTGCTGACGGAGTTTCCTCCCGGCACTCAGCCCCTTAAATGGAATTTTCCCAAGCGAAACCGGATCATCAGCGGTCTCAGCAGCGGCGTTCTGGTGGTGGAAGCCCCGGAAAGAAGCGGCGCGCTGATTACTGCCAGACAGGCAGCGGACCAGGGGCGGGATGTGTTTGTGGTTCCCGGAAATATCGATGTGGACACCTGTGCCGGCAGCAACGCCCTGCTTCGGGAGGGCGCGATTAGTGTGTCCAGCGGATGGGATGTGGTCAGTGAATACGCCCATCTCTACCCGGAAAAGATCCGTAAAGATACGGCGCCTTCCCGGCAGAGCGTCAGCCGGGAAGAGTTGGAAAATGCCTGGAACGAACGGGAAAAAGCCAGTCCGCGGGTGGCGCAAAAGCCCCGACAGGGGGATCTTCTCCGGTCTTCCGACAGGAAAAAAGAGAAAAAACCCATTGACAATGGGGAAAACCGGGGGTATAGTGACCAAAGGAAATCCCTCCCGCCTTTGACAGAGGAGGAAAATCGGATCATGGAGCTGCTGCAAGGCGAGCTGCTGGTGGACGACCTGCTGGCCCAATTGGGCCTGCCTACGGGCAAGGTACTGTCGGCGCTGACCATGCTGCAGATCAAAGGCTTGATCCGGCAGCTGCCCGGAAAACGGGTGGCGCGCAGCGAATAATCATAGGAAATGGAGTAATTTCATGGGCAAGGCCAATAAGCTTGTGATTGTAGAGTCGCCTTCCAAGGCTAAGACCATCGGAAAATATTTAGGGGCAGAATACACCGTCAAGGCCAGCATGGGCCATTTGCGGGATCTGCCCAAGAGTACCATGGGCGTAGATTTGGAACACGACTTTACCCCCAAATATCTGCCGGTATCCGGCAAAGAAGATCTCATCAAGGAACTGAAAAAAGCTGCGGTTAGTGCAGATGTTGTCTATCTGGCAACGGACCCTGACCGAGAGGGCGAAGCCATCTCCTGGCATCTGAAAGAACTGCTGGAGCTGTCCGAAAAGAAGGCCCAGCGTGTTACCTTTAATGAGATCACCCAGAATGTTGTAAAAGAGGCTATCGAAAACCCCAGAGAGATCGACTACTGTCTGGTGGATGCCCAGCAGGCTCGCCGGGTGCTGGACAGAATCGTGGGCTATCAGCTTTCTCCGCTGCTGTGGAAAAAGGTCAGACGGGGTCTGTCTGCCGGACGGGTGCAGTCTGTGGCAACCCGGCTGGTGGTGGATCGGGAAAATGAAATCCGGTCCTTTATTCCCAGGGAATACTGGTCTTTGGATGTAACCCTGAACCGCATCGGCAAGGCCGGCAGCTTCGTTGCCCATTATTATGGCGATACCAAGAAGCGGGAGCTGGAAAATGAAGCGCAGGTGATGGCTGTCATCGGCGATATTACCGGTAAGGAATTTACCGTTACCAATGTGAAGAAAGCGGAGAAGAAGCGCTCTGCCGCGCCTCCGTTTACCACTTCCACCCTCCAGCAGGAGGCTTCCCGGAAGCTGAATATGACCCCCAAGCGCACCATGGCCATCGCCCAGCAGCTTTATGAAGGTGTGGATGTGGCAGGTGAGGGCACGCTGGGTTTGATCACCTATATGCGTACCGACTCCCTGCGGCTTTCCAATGAGGCTATGAACGCGGCGGCGGACTTTATCCGTCAGCGCTACGGCAATCCGTATTACTATGGTAAGCACCATGTATTCAAGACCAAATCCGGCGCCCAGGATGCCCACGAAGCTATCCGCCCCACCCATGTGGAGCTGGATCCTGAGCGGATCCAGGGCAGCCTGACCCGGGAGCAGTATAAGCTCTATAAGCTCATTTGGAGCCGTTTCCTGGCTTCCCAGATGGCGAACGCCGTTTACGACACCGTTGCTATCGATACCGAGTGCGCCGGTCATCTGTTCCGCAGCAGCCACCAGAGCATGAAATTCCCCGGCTTTGTGGCGGTTTACGAGGAAGGTCGGGATGATGAGGCAGAAGCCATGGATTCTCCGCTGCCGGATCTGGAGGTGGGGGAGAAGACCGCCATCGCCGATATTCGCAAGGAGCAGCATTTTACCCAGCCCCCGGCAAGATACACCGAAGCCACCCTGGTCAAGGCGATGGAGGAAAAGGGCGTCGGCCGTCCTTCTACCTATGCTTCCATTGTTTCCACCATCCAGGATCGGGAATATGTGGTCAAGCAGGATAAGCGCCTGGCTCCCACTCCCCTGGGCGAAGTGGTCAACGGACTGATGATGGAGCGTTTCAACGATATCATCGATGTGGAATTCACCGCCAATATGGAGACCCGGCTGGACGATGTGGAAGCCGGCAGCCGGAACTGGAAGGATGTTCTCAGCGAGTTCTATGCGGGCTTCCATCAGGAGATGGTAGAGGCTGAGGCTGCCCTGGAGGGCACCCGGCTGAAAGTGCCTGAGGAAGAATCCGAGGAAATTTGCGAAGTCTGCGGCAAGAAGATGGTGGTCAAGGTAGGCCGTTTCGGTAAATTCCTTGCCTGCCCCGGCTGGCCGGAATGCAAGAATACCAAGCCCATCGTAGAGCGGATGCCCGGTCGCTGTCCCAAGTGCGAAAGCGGCCTGCTGAAGCGGAAATCCAAGCGTGGTTATGCATACTACGCCTGCGAAAAGGGCGCGGATTGCGGCTTTATGACTTGGGATGTGCCAACGGAGCTGGATTGTCCGGAGTGCGGCATGACCATGTTCAAGAAGTCCGGCAGAGGCCGCCAAAAGGCCTTCTGCATCAATGAAGCCTGCGGCAATTTCCTGCCGGAGGACAAGCGGGGCTATTACAAGAAGCCTGCCGAGGGCGAAGCACCCGCAGAAAAGCCTAAAAAAGCCGCGAAGAAAACCGCCAAAAAGACGGGGGGCGCAATGAAATGACGAAGGTAAAAGTCATTGGCGCCGGCCTGGCGGGTTCGGAAGCGGCATGGCAGCTTGCCCAGCGTGGCATTGCCGTGGAGCTTTATGAAATGAAGCCCCGGAAAATGAGCCCCGCTCACCACAGCCCGGATTTTGCCGAGCTGGTTTGCTCCAATTCTTTCCGTGGCGATCGGCTGGAAAATGCCGTTGGCCTGCTGAAAGAGGAGCTGCGTCGCTGCGGCAGCCTGATTATGGCCTGCGCTGAGGAAACCCGGGTGGAAGCCGGCGGCTGTTTGGCGGTGGATCGCTGGGGATTTTCCCAAAAAGTAACGGAGAAGATCCGCAACCATCCCAATATTACCGTTATTTCCGAAGAAGTGACTGAAGTTCCCGAAGGCCCGGTCATCGTGGCTACAGGCCCCCTGACCTCCGATGCCATGTCCCAGGCCATCGGCGAATACTTCGGCACCGGATATCTGCACTTTTTCGACGCGGCGGCTCCGCTGGTCACTGCGGAATCTGTGGATATGAACCTGGCCTGGTGGCAGTCCCGGTATGATCGGGGGACGCCGGATTATGTAAACTGCGCCATGGATAAGGAGCAGTACGAAGCTTTTGTGGACGCTCTCATCACGGCAGAAGAAGCGGAAGTCCACGGCTTCGAGGATAAGAATGTCTTCGAGGGCTGTATGCCTGTGGAAGTCATGGCTCGCCGGGGACAGGATACCCTGCGCTTTGGCCCTCTGAAGCCCGTTGGCCTGACGGACCCCAACACCGGCAAAGAGCCCTATGCGGTGGTGCAGCTGCGGATGGACAATGCCTCCGGCACAGTCTATAACCTGGTGGGCTTCCAGACCCATTTGAAATTTGGCGAGCAGAAGCGGGTGTTTTCCATGATCCCCGCCCTACAAAACGCAGAATTTGTTCGCTACGGCGTGATGCATCGCAATACATTTTTGCAGTCCCCCAAGCTATTGGATCGCTACTATGCCGACCGCCGGAATCCTCTGGTGGCCTTTGCCGGGCAGATGACCGGCGTGGAGGGCTATGTGGAAAGCACAGCCTCCGGCTATTTGGCGGCAGTAGCTATGGCGGCCAAGCTACAGGGCAGGGAAATTCCGGATTTTCCCAAAACTACGGCTATCGGCGCGTTGGGACATTACATTTGCGACGAAAGCAATGTCAATTTCCAACCCATGAATATCAATTTCAGTATTATTGAACCGCTGGCACAGCGGATTCGAAAGAAAGCAGAGAAGAACCTGGCCATCGCCAACCGATCCTTAGAAGTCATCGGAGAAATGATCGACCGGGGGCTGTAAAGAAAAAGAGGTTAGATTATGAAAATCATTCTGGACGCAATGGGCGGCGATCACGCCCCCCAGGCACCGGTGCTGGGCGCTATCGAAGCGGCGAAGCAGTTCGGAAGCCAGATCACCCTGGTGGGCCGTGGGGAGGAAATTCTCCGGGTCCTCCGGGAAAACGGCATCTCCGACCTGCCCAAGGGCGTGGAGATCGCCAATGCCGACGATGTGGTGGATATGCACGACGACCCTGCGGCGGTGATCCATAAGCGGAAAAATTCTTCCATGGTGGTGGGCCTGAAAATGCTGGCCGACGGCCAGGGCGATGCCTTTATCTCCGCCGGCAGCACCGGCGCGCTGCTGACAGGTGCCACACTGCTGGTCAAGCGGGTCAAAGGCCTGCGCCGGGCGGCTATGGGCCCCGCTATGCCCAATAAGGCCGGCGGCAAGACTCTGTTGGTGGACTGCGGCGCCAACGCCGAATGCACCCCGGAATTTTTGCTGCAGTTCGGCCTGGTAGGTTCTCTGTATGCCAAAAAATCTCTGGGGATCGAAAACCCCAGAGTGGGTCTGCTGAATATCGGCACCGAGGATTCCAAGGGTACGCCTCTGCAGAAGGAGGCCTACGGCCTGCTGAAAGAGGCATCCGAGCAGGGCGCGCTGAACTTCATCGGCAATGTGGAAGCCCGGGATGTGCTGCTGGGCGGCGTGGACGTGGTAGTATGCGACGGATTCTCCGGTAATGTGCTGCTGAAGTCTATCGAAGGCACGGCCTATTTCATGGGAAGCCTGATGAAGCACAAGATATTCAAGCGCAATCTGCTCTCCATGATCGGTTACCTGTTCTGCAAGAAGGGTGTGGACGAGGTCATGAAGATGATGGACTACCGGGAAATCGGCGGCACAGAATTCTTGGGCATCAAAAAGCCTGTGATCAAGGCGCACGGTTCTTCCGACGCTCTGGCATTCCGCAACGCGGTGCGTCAGGCTGAGGCCGCGGCCAAGGCCAATATCGCTGGCGAGCTGGCTGACGAGTTGCAAAAACTGGCGCAAGCAAAGGAGACAAGCCATGATTAAGGAGCTGGAAACGGCCATCGGCTACCGGTTTCAGAATATCAATCTGCTGCAAAACGCCCTTGCCCATTCGTCCTATGCCAACGAACGCTGGCATAACAGTCTGATGAGCAACGAACGGCTGGAGTTCTTGGGCGATTCTATCCTGGGCATGCTGGTGGCGGATCACCTGTACCGTACATTCCCGGATCGCCCGGAGGGCGAGCTGACCCGGATGCGGGCGGATATGGTCTGTGAGCGTTCCCTGGCGAAAATTGCCGGGGAGATCGGCCTGGGCACCCACCTGTTGCTTGGCAGAGGTGAGGAGCAAAGCGGCGGCCGCAGCAGAGATTCCATTCTGGCAGACGCAGTGGAATCTGTGATTGCTGCCTGTTACTTGGACGGCGGAATGGATGCTGCCCTGACCTTTGTTCAGCGGTTTGTGCTGAGCCGTGTGCCTACTGCGGGATTGCAGAATGTGGACTATAAGACTGCCCTGCAGGAGCAGGTGCAGCAAAAACGCAACCAGACGCTATCCTACACCCTGGTAGGGGAAAGCGGCCCGGATCACGACAAGCACTTTCAAGTGGAGCTGACCCTGAACGGTGTGGTCATCGGAAAAGGCGTTGGCACCAGCAAAAAGCGGGCTGAGCAGGATGCCGCCCGGGTTGCGCTGGAAAATATGCAATAAGGAAAAGGGCGCGTGGAAAACGCGCCCTTTTGATATTTACAAAATATTTGCAATTCCCCGGTGGTCATGGAGGAAAACTCCGTGTATAGTATAGATAGAAGAAATCCCCGGGAGGTGACACAATGAAGATCCAATTTGTAGGCGCTGCCCATGAGGTAACCGGAAGCTGCACTCTTTTGGAGGTGGCGGGACGGTATTATTTGGTGGACTGCGGTATGGAGCAGGGTATTGATGTGTTCCAAAATATTCCCTTGCCTGTGCCGGCCAAGGACGTGGAAGCGGTTTTTCTGACCCATGCCCATATTGACCATTCCGGTATGCTGCCGAAGCTGTATAAAGACGGTTTCCGGGGCGCGATTTATGCTACCCGAGCCACAGCGGATCTTTGCAGCATCATGCTGCGGGATTCAGCCCATATCCAAATGTCGGAAGCCCAGTGGCGAAAGCGGAAAGCGGAGCGTTCCGGAGAAACCGCCCCGGAACCTGTGTACGATATGGAAGACGCCCTGGGAGCGATTTCCCGGTTTCGCCCCTGTGAATACGGTCAGCAGATCCGGGCAGGGGAGGGCGTTTCTCTCCGGTTTACGGACATCGGCCATCTGCTGGGCTCGGCCTGCATTGAACTGTGGCTGACGGAAGCGGGTAAAACAAAGAAGGTCCTGTTCAGCGGCGATGTGGGAAATGTGAACCAGCCACTGATCAACGATCCTCAGATTGTGGAGGAAACGGATTACCTGGTCATCGAATCCACCTACGGAAATCGCCTGCACGATACCGGAGCGGATTTCCGGGATCCGGTGGAGAGCCTGGCAGAATGCATCCAGGAGGCGCTGGACGGCGGCGGAAATTTGATTATCCCATCCTTTGCAGTGGGCAGAACCCAGGAAATGCTCTATGCCATCCGGCAAATCAAGCTTCGGGGGCTGGTCACCGGCCATTCCGGCTTTTCGGTGTATGTGGATAGCCCCCTGGCGGTGGAGGCCACCTCGATTTTCCTACAGTGTGACCAAAGCTGCTTTGACGAGGAAACCAAGGCCCTGCTCCGGCAGGGAATCAATCCCATCTGGTTCGACGGGATTCGGCTGTCTGTGACGTCAGATGAGTCCAAGCGCATTAATGAAGACCCTGCGCCCAAGGTGATTCTGTCTGCCAGTGGTATGTGCGAGGCTGGACGAATTCGTCACCATTTGAAGCACAATCTCTGGCGCTCCAACAGCATCGTGTTGTTTGTGGGCTACCAGGCCCAGGGCTCTTTGGGAAGAAAACTCCAGGACGGCGTGAAATCCGTGCGGCTATTTGGCGAGGAAATTGCGGTGAACGCGAAGATCCGCACCCTCCGGGGAACCAGTGGCCATGCGGACCAGGCGGGCCTGGTACGATGGGTTCGCGGCATGGCTCGCAAACCGGCGCTTACCTTTGTGAATCATGGCGATAATGAGGCCTGCGAAACCTTCCGCAAACTGCTGGAGGATATGGGCTATGCCGCCCAGGCACCGTACAGCGGCACGGAGTATGACCTGCTTACCGGGAAGATGACGGTTTTTGCGGAGGGAAAACCCGTCGATCGGGTGCAGAAGATGAAAAGCGGTACAAGAGCTGCCCAGGTCTATCGGGATCTGGTGGCGGCGGCGGAAGAACTGCTGCGATTGGCAAAAAGCTGCATGGGCAGGTCCAATAAAGACAACAGCAAGCTGACGGATCAGATCCGGGCGCTGATAGAAAAATGGCGGTGACGGTGATTTTGTCACGGAAAACGCCACGAAATCCGGTTACAATAGCACCATAAAGAAACAAAAGGAGGCAGTACAATGTCTATTATGAAAATTACCAAGGAAAATTTTGAGGCGGAGGTCCTGCAAAGCGATAAGCCGGTTCTGCTGGACTTCTTCGCCACATGGTGCGGCCCCTGCCGTATGGTTGGCCCTGTTTTAGAGGAGATCGCCCAGGAAAATGAGAGCATCAAGGTCTGCAAGATCGATGTGGATCAGGATCCGGAGCTTGCCCAGCGCTTCCAGGTCACCAGCATTCCTCTGCTGGTGGTGATGGAGAATGGCAAGGTGGTTAACCAGGCTCTGGGCGCAAGACCCAAAGACCAAATTCTGAAGCTGATTCCCTAAACAATCAGTGTCCGGCGGACTTCGGTCCGCCGGATTTTGCGTTTTCGGGAAAAAACAGTAGAAATATCCTTAAGGGGATGGTATAATAATGAAAAAATGCACAGGGAGGATAGAACGTGGGATTTCTCTATTTTTTGCAAAGTATTCGCTTTCCTATTTTGGATGAGATCATGCTGCTGATCACCCGACTGGGCGAGGAAACGGCTTTCCTGGTTCTGGCGCTGGTGATCTTTTGGTGCGTGGACAAAAAGCAGGGGTATTATATCATGTCCGTGGGCTTTATTGGCACCGTAGCCAGCCAGTTTATGAAGCTGCTGTGCCGAATCCCCAGACCCTGGGTGCTGGATGAAAATTTCACGGTAGTCGGGAACGCCAAGGAAGCCGCCACCGGTTACAGCTTCCCCAGCGGCCACAGCCAGTCGGGCGTAGGCACTCTGGGCGGCATTGCGGCGACCACCCGCAATCGTTGGATCAAAGGTGTTTGCATCGCGCTGGCGGTGCTGGTGCCTTTTTCCAGAATGTATCTGGGCGTCCATACTCCGGCGGATGTGCTGGTAGGCTCTGCCATCGCCCTGGTTTTGCTTTTTGCTCTGCGGCCGGTGATCTTAGAGGGCGGCCACAAGGCTATGTGGATCCTCATTGGCGGAATGCTGGCTATGGCGGTGGGCTATCTGGCCTTTGTGGAGCTGTATCCCTTCCCGGCAGATATTGATACCCATAATCTGGAGTCCGGGCTGAAAAATGCCTATACACTGCTGGGCTGCCTGCTGGGTGTTTGTGTTGTCTACTGGGCAGATTCCAAGTGGCTGAATTTCCAAACCGATGCCATTTGGTGGGCGCAAATTCTAAAGGCCTTGCTGGGTTTTGCGGCGGTGTTGGTGATCAAGGAAGGGTTGCGCGCACCGCTGGATTGGCTGTTTGCAGGCCATTTGGCAGGCCGTAGTGCCCGGTATTTCCTCGTTGTTGTAGTGGCGGGCATTGTGTGGCCTTTGAGCTTCCGCTGGTTTGCAAGCCTTGGCAGAAAGGAAACGTAATATGGATACAATTTGTGTAAAAAAGCTGTCTTCCAATGCCATTTTGCCTACCTATGGCTCTGCCGGCGCCGCGGCGGCGGACTTGTACGCCTGCCTGGAAGAGCCGGTGACCATTGCGGCAGGGCAGACGGTGTTCATCCCCACAGGGTTGTCCATGGAGATTCCCACCGGCTGTGCGGGACTGATCTACGCCCGCAGTAGCATGGGCGCTAAGCGCGGCCTGGCACCTGCCAACAAGGTGGGGGTTATCGACAGCGACTACCGGGGCGAAATCAAGGTGGTACTGCTGAACCACAGCGGCATGCCGCAGACCGTACAGCCTGGCGAACGCATTGCCCAGATGATCATCACCCCGGTGCTGACCCCGGCTTATGAGGAAGTTACCGAGCTGACCGACACAGACCGTGGCACCGGCGGCTTCGGCTCCACAGGAAAATAAAAATTTGGAGTCTAAGAGCAACAAGGGGGCATAGACAATGACGCAAATGGAATTTTTGCTTGGAATGTTGTTCATCTGGTTTGTGTTGATTGTTGGAATTGTTGTGAGCGCAGTATTTCTCATCGTGCGACTCGTCCGTAAAACCGGTTGGAAAGCACCATTGATTGCCTTGGGTATCCAGCTCCTTTTGTTTGGGGCATCGGCATTGTTTTGCGTCTCCCATTCCACTTACTATCGATACAACGATTGGGAAATCCTGAACAATAGTGTTTACGAAGTGCAGGAAAAATACGGTGACTTTGATTTGGGCAAAATCAGCGAAGGGCACAGCGGCACAGTGGCCTATTACATCTATAAGGATGATGGCCCCATCATGCCTGACCATCTGGATCATTACTACTATATGGAGTATGACGAAAATGGAATCATCTACAAAGTCTATGACGGCTGTGCGCCAGGCGGTTAATCAATAAAATCGGCACCCAATGTGGGTGCCGATTTTTGCATATTCTCAGTAGTACAGGATATCGGAGTAAGTGGGGTAGGGCCAGTAGGACTTGGCGGTGAGCTTTTCCAGGAAGTCCGCGTCCTTGCGCAGTACCTGCATCAAAGGAACGGTGACGGTGTCGTGATAATTGGCGGCCTCCTGATTATCCTTGGGCACGGCTTGCAGAACTTCGTGGAGCTTCTCGCAGTTTTCGTACAGGCTGTCGCACTTATCGGAAAGCCGCTGGGACAGATCCAGCTCCGTGTTGCACCGGATGCCGGCCTTGCGCTTGCGCTCCACAGTTTCCGCTAGATCCGAGGAGTAGGCCATGGCCGCCGGCAGGATCTGATGCAGTGTCATATCCACCATGGTTCTGGCTTCAATGTTGATAATCTTGCGGTAGTTGGCCAGGTGGATGTTGTACCGGGCCCGGAACTCTGTTTCGGTAAACACACCGTGCTTGGTCACCAGGTCGATGTTCTTCCGGGAAATGTAGTGGGGCATGGCCTTAGCGGTGGAGGGCAGATTGTGCAAGCCCCGGGCTGCGGCCTCCTGCTTCCATTCTTCGGAATAGCCGTCGCCGTTGAAGATGATCCGCTGATGGGCGGTCAGTGCGTCGCAGATGATGGTCTGCAGGGTGGCATCGAAGTCCTCGGATGCTTCCAGAACATCGGCAAACCGTCCCAAAGATTCTGCCATGATGGTGTTCAGGGCAATGTTGGGGCCGGCGATGGACTGGGAGGAGCCCACCATACGGAACTCAAACTTGTTGCCGGTGAAAGCGATGGGGGAGGTGCGGTTGCGGTCGGTGGTGTCCTTGGGAATGGGGGGCAGCACATCCACGCCAATGCGAAGCAGCTTCTTCTCCGGATCAGTGTAGTTTGCGCCCCGGATGATGGAGTCCACCACGGCGTTCAGCTCGTCGCCCAGAAATACGGAAATGATGGCCGGAGGGGCTTCGTTGGCGCCCAGGCGGTGATCGTTGGCAGCGGAGGCGACAGTACACCGCAGGAAGTCCTGATATTCATCCACGCCCTGGATAAAGGCCGCCAGGAACAGCAAAAACTGGGCGTTCTGCCGGGGGGTCTTGCCGGGGCTGAAAAGATTTCTGCCGGAGTCGGTGCACAGCGACCAGTTGTTGTGTTTGCCGGAGCCGTTGACACCGGCGAAGGGCTTTTCGTGGAGCAGGCACACCAGGTCGTGCTTGGCGGCGCACTTTTTCATGATCTCCATGGTCAGCTGATTGCCGTCGCAGGCGTTGGAAACGGAGGAATACACCGGCGCCAGCTCATGCTGACAGGGGGCACCTTCGTTGTGCTTGGTTTTGGAGGTGACGCCCAGCCGCCAGAGCTGTTCGTCCAGATCCTTCATAAATGCAGAGACCCGGGTACGGATGGCGCCGTAGTAGTGGTCGCCCAGCTCCTGACCCTTGGGGGCGGGGGCACCAAAGAGGGTTCGGCCGGTGAGCCGCAGATCTTCCCGCTGGGCGTACAGCGCCTTGGGAATAAGGAAGTATTCCTGCTCCGCACCCACAGACACGGAGACCCGCTGGGTCTGCTGATCGCCAAAGAGCCGCAGAATCCGCAGAGCCTCCCGGGAGATCACATCCAGGGAACGCAGCAGGGGAGTCTTCTTGTCCAGAGATTCGCCGGTATAGGAAAAGAAACAGGTGGGGATGTACAGACTGCCGTCTTTCACAAAAGCGAAAGCGGTGGGATCCCAGGCAGTATAGCCACGGGCTTCAAAGGTTGCCCGCAGGCCACCGGAGGGGAAGGAACTGGCATCGGACTCGCCCCGAACCAGCGCCTTGCCGGAAAACTCCATAATGACCTTACCGTCCTCGGTGGGGGTCAGGAAGGAATCGTGCTTTTCCGCGGTGATGCCGGTCATGGGCTGGAACCAGTGGGTGTAGTGGGTAGCGCCCTTTGCGATAGCCCAGAGCTTCATAGCCTCGGCAATTTCGTTGGCGACCTCCAGGGGCAGGGGGGAGCCGGTGCGGATGCACTGCTGCCAGGCGCTATAAGTGTTCGGCGACAGCCGCTGCTGCATGGCGGCATTATTAAAAACATCTGTACCGAAAATATCGGGAATGTTGATATACTCGCTCAAAGTGACACATCCTTTCGAAAATGGTCATAATATCATAGCTTACTAAAATTTTATGTGATTTGGCAGTAAAAAGCAAGCAGAAAATTCCATGAAATTCTGGGCCGTATTGCCGAAGAATTGTGCATTGGAACGAAAAAATGCAATTTTTGCAAGAATGAAAGGGAATTCATGCAAAAATGGTTGCAATTATATGGCTGCTGGCGTATAATATGCGTGTTATAACTGATTTTTGACCGAGAGGATGATAGAAGTGCAGGCTTATTCTTGCAGAACCAAAGAAGAACTTCTCAAAGAGCAGACCCGGCTCCTGGTCCGTTATGCCGGACTGAAGCAGGAGAATCTAAAGCTGGATATGTCCCGGGGCAAGCCCAGTAAGCTCCAGCTGGATATGGTCAGCGACATTCTGACTGTGCTGACAGACCCGGCAGACTGCATTATTGACGGTGTGGACAGCCGCAATTACGGCGACTTGGCGGGCATTCGGTGCGCCAGAGAATACTGGGCGGATGTGCTGGGCTGCAAGCCTGAGGAGACTTTTGTAGGCGGCAACGCCAGCTTGACACTGATGTATGATCTCATCGCCCGGGCCTTTGCCTACGGCTTGAAGGACAGCCCCCGTCCCTGGAGCAAGGAGGAAAAGGTGAAGTTCCTTTGCCCCTCTCCCGGCTATGACCGGCACTTCCGTATTACCGAGAGCTTTGGCTGTGAGCTGATCATCGTTCCCATGACCCCCGATGGCCCCGACATGGACCTGGTGGAGGAACTGGTCAAAGATCCTACTGTGAAGGGTATTTGGTGCGTGCCGAAATATTCCAACCCCCAGGGCTACAACTATACCGAGGAAACCATCGACCGCTTTGCCAACCTGAAGCCTGCCGCTCCGGACTTTGCCATCATGTGGGATAACGCCTACTGCGTCCATGAGTTTGACGGAGAGTTTGCGCCTTTCCGGGATATCATCTCCCTGTGCAAGCAGGCCGGCCGGCCCAATATGGTTTATGAATTTGCTTCCACTTCCAAGATCACGCTCCCCGGTGCCGGTATTTCCGTTATGGCATCCTCGGCGGAAAATATTGCTTATCATCTGAAGCTCATCGGTGTGCAGACCATTTCCTATGACAAGCTCAATCAGCTTCGCCATGTGAAATATCTGAAAAACCGCGCCCATACCCTGGAGGTTATGAAGCGCCACGCTACCATTATGGCACCGAAATTTGACATGGTGCTGCATATGCTCCGCAGCGAGCTGACCAATAAGGGCGTTGCCCACTGGCACCATCCCAAGGGCGGCTATTTCGTCTGCGTGGCGGCTATGCCCGGTACGGCCAAGCGGACTCTGGAGCTGTGCAAGCAGGCCGGTGTGACCCTCACCGAGGCCGGCGCTACCTATCCTTATGGCGTAGATCCCCAGGATTCCATGATCCGGGTGGCGCCCAGTCTGCCTCCCATTGAGGAGCTGGAGAAGGCCATGCAGGTGTTCTGCACGAGCTTGAAGCTGGCGGCTCTGGAGAAGCTTCTGAGCGAAATGTAAAACAAAAAGAGGCAGTACACTGCCTCTTTTTGCTTTACTTTTTAGAAGTTCTGCGATAAAATGAGAACCACAAAACAAGGGGGAGAGCGACTATGGTTCAGAAAATCAAAGAACTGTACCGTCGGCACGAAGATATCTTCAGTTATCTGTTTTTCGGTGTGCTGACCACGGTGGTCAACTATGTGATTTATATCCCTTGCTACAATCTGCTGAACCTCAGCGGCGGTGTCAGCAATGTCATCGCCTGGGCGGTAGCGGTGGCCTTCGCGTTTCTGACCAATAAGCCTTTCGTTTTCAAGAGCCACGATTGGTCAGCAAAGGTAGTCCTGCCGGAATTGGGAAAATTCCTGGGCTGCCGCATCGGCTCCGGGGTGCTGGAAACGCTGATTATTATCCTTACGGTGGACATCCTCTGCTGGGACGGCAATTGGATGAAGCTGGCTACCAATGTGATGGTTGTGATTTTGAACTACTTCGGCAGCAAGCTGCTGGTGTTCCGTAAAAAATAAGCTACCCCCGGCTGCTGCGGCAGCCGGGGGTATGTTCATGCGTTGATTGCGAAATCCACAGTCACAGGTTCGGTCTGATTGGTACGAATGGTCAGCCGGGCGGTTCCGGACTTTCCGATGGTGCGGATATAAGTACCGCACATGCCACCCTCAGCGGTGACTACTTCCGGGCCAACGATGGCGGCATCGCCGCTCAGCTCCAACATTACCGGCAGCTGGGCGTAGGGGACGATATTGCCGTATTCGTTCAGCACCCGGATGCGAATGGCTGCCATGTCATAGGTATTGCCCTCGGTAAGATGAGTCTGACTGGCAGTGACCTCCAGATGCAGCTTGGCGCTGGGGCTCTGGGTGGTGCTGGCAATCATCTTTCCATCCCGGAGCGCGTCAAAACGCCAGACGGTAGCCTCGCTGCCCCAACTGCTGACATATTTGCCGTACAGGGCGGTAGCGTCTTTCAAGGTCAAGCCGTAGCGCAGCATGGCCCAACCCATCCGCATCAGTTCTGCGGGACGAAGGCCTCCCAGACCCCGGCGGCATATGGCCAGAATGCATTTGCGAAGCAGTTCTGCCTTGGCCTTGGGGAAGCCCTCCTGGGTTTCCAGCAGGCAGCCGATGGTGTCGTCCACCACTCTGGGGCCGTGCTTCAGGCCGGTATAAGTACTGGCGGGGAGCTTGGTAACGAATTGACCGTTTTTGTACAGTGCCACTTCCTCGGCGTTGGTAAACACATAGGGCAGACCGGCCTGACCGCCAGGGAAGTCGCCGATGTCCATGAGGGTACTGACCTCCAGAATGGGGCGGTCATCGCCCTGGCTGGCATAGACTGCCGCGGCCAGTTTGGGGTTGCGGAAGGAATCCAGTACGCCGTGATAGCAGATCCGATCGCCGGCGCCGAAGTCCTTGTGGGTGGCGTAGTCGAACATACACCAGGCGAAGCAGCCCACATGCTCGCCGGATGCCGCGGCGTCATTTTGCACCCGGGCGTGGCGCAGGGCGTGTTCCTGGCGGTGGGCCCAGGTGTCATAGGGCTTGGTGGGGAACATATGGCCGTTGCACTCCGTAACCATCAGAGGCTTTTTCATGTTGGGAGTGACGGTCTTTTTTTCTCGGACACCGGGATTGTCGCCGGTGTGGGAGAAGTCGTTGTAGGCGTAGACATCTTCCAGCAGGCTGCTTTTTTGGTAACACCGCACACCGGAGGTGGGGCGGCTGGGATCCAACTGATGAGCCAGGGTATTGGTACGGCGGTAAAAATCGTCGTCGTCCAGACTTTCGTTGATCCGTACGCCCCAAAGGATGATACTGGGATGGTTGCGGTATTGCAGCACCATTTCCCGGACATTCTCCACGGCCTGATTTTTCCAGGCGTCGTCGCCGATGTGCTGCCAGCCGGGAATTTCCGTAAATACCAGCAGACCCAGCCGGTCACATTCGTCGATGAAATGCTTGCTCTGGGGATAGTGAGAGGTTCGCACCGCGTTGCAGCACAGTTCCTGTTTCAGGATCCGGGCGTCCTCCCGCTGCAGATGTTCTGTGGCGGCATAGCCTATGTAGGGGTAGCACTGGTGGCGGTTCAAACCCCGGATAAATACCTTTTCTCCGTTGAGGTAGAAGCCGTCGTTTTTGAATTCCGCTGTGCGAAAGCCGAATTTGACTTCCTGGCAGTCTAAAATGCTGCCGTTTTTCCACAGGGTGATCCGGCAGGTGTAGCGGTAAGGATCGTTGATACCCCAGACCTTGGCGTTGGGCAAGGGGAGAAGCGTCGGCTCAGAAAGGGCGATTTCTTTGGAAACCGCGGCCTTGCCGTCAGCGTCCAGAAGTTCAGCCAGAGCGGTGCAGCGCTCTGGATTGTCCACCGTCACTTCCACCCGGGCGGCGGCCAGGGTGGGGGTGGTGATGTAAATGTCGGAAATCAGAGATTCCTCCCGGATATCCAGCCAAACCTCCCGATAAAGACCGCCGTAGGTCAGGTAGTCGATCACAAAACCGAAGGGAGGAACTTCCGGGTTTTCCGTGGAGTCCAGTTTGACGGAAACGAGGTTGTCACAGCCGTAGGCCACATGATCGGTGATCTCCACCCGGAATGCGGTATAGCCGCAGCGATGGGTGCAGACCTCACGGCCGTTGACATACACCGTGGCAATGTGGGCCGCACCGTCAAATTGCAGAAACAGGCGCTTTCCCTTCAGCTCAGCGCTGATGGGCAGATTTCTGCGGTAGCCGCAGACCATTTGATATGCGTTGTGGTCGGCGTAGTGCAGAGGCAGCTCCACAGGATTGTGGGGAAGGCAGACAGCTAGACCGGCTCCCTTGCCGGTTAAAAAATCCGTACTTACATTGGGGGTAAATTCCCAACCGTGGCAAAGACTTTGCATATCGTAACCTCCTGGGCTTTTCTTTTATCATACAGGACAAAAAAGAAAAATGCAACCGCAAAACTTCCTCTTGCATTTTTGGGAAAAGTATACTATACTATGGAAGAAACACCTGCCGGTGTGATGGAATGGTAGACGTAGTGGACTCAAAATCCACCGGTGCGAACCCGAGCGCCGCCAGTGGCGGATACAGCGAGGGTGGAGCAGGTGCTGCGGTCGGTGAGCGACGCAGGCGTATGCCAAGGAGAGCGCCGGGCACCGCAAACGATGGCGACATCCCGCCGCCGAAGGCGGCCACAATAAGAACACACCTGCCGGTGTGATGGAATGGTAGACGTAGTGGACTCAAAATCCACCGCTGGCGACAGCGTACCGGTTCGAGTCCGGTCACCGGCACCAAGAAAAGGGATACCCCATCGGGGTATCCCTTTTCTTGATGAAGAGGACTCAAACCGCAGGTTCGAGTCTGGGGAGCGACCCGACCGCCGCCAGTGGCGGAGTCAAGGGAGGGGAGCGAGGGGCAGCGGTCTATATTTTCAAGGCGGCTTTGGCCACCGCTGAAAATATAGGGCACCGCAACCGGACACCGGCACATCCCTACATTTTTTCATTGAAAAATGCAAAACTTGTGATACAATGCATTTGTCTGTGAGAAATTCCTTTACAAGGAGGTACATATGGACTTTTTCGGTATTCCCATATGGGTAGTTTTACTGGTCTGCTTTGGTGTGTTCTGCGCGTCTTTCATGGATGCCATTGGCGGTGGCGGCGGTATTATTTCGCTGCCAACCTATCTTCTGGCCGGACTTCCTATGCACTTTGCGCTGGGCACCAACAAGCTTTCCTCCTGCATTGGCACTGTGGCATCCACGGTGCGCTATGTAAAAAACGGATATGTGGACTGGTTTCTCGGTATTCCTTCCATTGTGCTTGCTTTGGTGGGCGCTCATCTGGGCACAAGGCTGCATCTGGCTATGGATGAGCAATACCTGAAGCTTGTGCTGCTGTTTGTCCTGCCTGTGATCGCGGTGATCCTTTTGAAGAAAAAAGACCTGCCGGAAGAACAGGGACCCCTCAATAAGTGGCTGCGCAGAGGAATCGTATGGGGCGCTTCTCTGATCTTCGGCGCTTATGACGGTTTCTATGGTCCCGGCACCGGAACATTTCTTCTGCTGTCGTTTTGCTATCTTGCAAAGATGGATGTGCGCACAGCCTCCGGTAACGTGAAGCTGGTGAATCTGGCTTCCAATGTGGGTGCCTTGTTCACTTCCCTGGCTGCCGGTAAGGTACTGATACCCCTTGGCCTCATTTCCGCTGTCTTTGCCACTGCCGGACAGTACATAGGCGCAGGCCTGGCGCTGAAAAACGGTTCTAAAATCGTTCGCCCGGTTATTTTGGTTGTAATTCTGTTGCTGGCCGGAAAGGTTCTTCTGGAGCTTTTTGGAATTGCGTAACGAATGTAATACACACGAAAAAGAGACACCCCTTTGGGTGCCTCTTTTTTAGAGCATCAGCGCTTCTTTTTCTTCTTTTTGCGTTTCGCTTGCTTGATGGACAGCAGCACTTTTTCGCCCTTGGGGATGCCGTCCATAACCTGAGTCAGCAGGGGGCCGGGGCGATTGTTGGCTTCGATGATATCCGCTCCAGTGGGGGTTATTGCGATATCCCAGCCTAAAATTCCGCTGCCCCGCATGCGGGCGTGGGCTTTTTTTACCAGTGCCACAGCATCCTCCCAGTGGGGGATGTTCAGGCCGATAAATTGTGTGCCGGTAATGGGGTGGTGCGTATATTTATTTCCTTCGTAATCGTAGCCGAAGGTGTAAACAATTCCTGTTTCCAGATCTACCATGGCGCCGATGCCGCCGCTGTGCATATTGTCCACGAAGGTGCCTTCGGTGCTGCTGGTTTTCAAGGTTGCGGAAAGGATTTCCACAGAGCCTTTTTTTCGCAGCGCCAGAATCCGGATGGAGTTGACGCAGTGGGGGTTTAAGGCTGCCAGCGCATCGTGCTGACGGATGAGCTCCTCGTACACGGTTTCGCCGGGTTTTTGACGGAAATATGCCAGAGCCTGTTCATCGTTTTCGTAAGTAAAAATATCGATTCCCCGTCCGTAGGTTCCACCGTCTGGCTTGGAGATCACTTTTTTATGCTTGCGCACAAATTCCAGAAATCCTTCCTCGCCGGATACGGAACCCCGGATGATTTCCCGACTGTAGCAATCGGAAATAGTAGTATAGAATTTGTATTTGGCCAAACCAACGGGGCTGATGTAACGATAATCATGATGCTGGTGGTGAACCAACAAAAAGTTTTTGCGGTACCGATTCTGGTATTGATAATAGCGGTATTTCAGGTATTCTTCGGAGGATACTTGAAACCGCAGCTTGCAATAAAGGAAATCCAGGGCAATACCCAGCGCCCGTCCGTTTGAGGGCTCCGCCTGTGCGACGACCGTTTTCACAACACTGAGCTTGTTGCGTACCTTTTCCAAGAGCTTCACAATAACACCTCGCGATCTGCATTTGTGTAACTGTTAAAATGGTATTCCAAATGAGAATATATGTCAAGAAATAATTTAAAACCACAAAAAGCCTGCCGAAATTTTCCGGCAGGCTTTTTGTATAAGGAAAACCACGCGTTAGACGCGTGGTTCAAAAAAGCCTATGGCGGCGAGTAAAAATCCCTGTTAAGATTATAGGTGCGGTCCGCCAACTGCACAAACAATCAAAACAGGGAGG
>SVLD01000010.1 GCA_015068125.1 Oscillospiraceae bacterium
AAGATGGTGGTAGTTCATACAGGTCTCCTTTCGGTGTAGTGGTGTGTGGTAACTCTATTGTACCAGAGATCTGTATGAACTTCTCTTTATTCTTCTAAAGTGTTGCACTTGATAGTATAATTCACCCCTCAAACAAAATCAGCCAACCTTTTCAGGTTGGCTGATTTTTTATTGGGCTCTTACTGCTTCTGCAGCTTCTTCTTGCCGATGACCAGCACAGCCAGCATGCTGAATGCGCTGACGGCCAGCATAGCCGTCCAGCGGGTCAGGCCAAAGTCGTCTGCCGTCTTGGGAGGCTCTTCCACAGTGCCGTAAACGTTGGTAAACACCGCATTGTCGGTCTTGCTTACTGTGGCGGACAGCGCACCGGTGGTGGCGTCCTGGGTGACGGTAACAGTGATGTCATAAACGGTCTCGTCGTAGACCATGTCTTCCACATCGCCCTTGACCTCGGAGAGCTGGTAGGTATAAGTGCCTGCCTTGTCGAAGGTCAGCTCGAAGGTAGCCAGACCGTCGGTGCCGCTTACCTTGGTCACCGGTGTGGTGCCGTCGGTGAGCAGGAAGGTGAAGCCGTCCACGCCCATGGTTTCCTTGGTGTGGTTGGTCAGCTTCTTCTCCGCGGTGATGGTAACGCTGACAGGTGCGGGGGTGAAGATGTTGGTGAAGCCGTAGCTGTCCACGGTCTCGCCGCCCACAGTGGCGACAGCGGTCATCTCCCGGCCGTCATAGCTGACGGTGACGGTGATCTCGTAGACCTTCTCGTCATACTTAACCATTTCATCGTTGCCCTTGACCTCGTGGATGGTGAACTTGTATTCGCCCACAGTGTCGAACTTCAGCGTGGTGAAGGTGAAGGTGCCGTCCAGGGCGTTGGTAACGGTCTCGGCAACGCCATTGCCGGTAAGGATGAAGCTGAACTCGCCGGCCTTCAGGTCACGGCCGCCGGTCAGGGTCTTCTTGCCTGCCAGCGTCAGCTCTGCGTCTGCACCCTTAAAGGTGTTGGCAAAGACTACCTTGTCTGCTGCCACAGCATTTCCTTCCAGACTGTAGCTGACGGCTGCCACCAGCTGGCCTGCGCCATTGTCGGTGACGGTGACAGTGACGTCGTATTCGGTCTCGTCATAGCCGAAGCCGGTCTTGTCGCCCTTGACCTCGGTCAGAACGTACTTGTAGGTGCCGGGCTTGCTGTAATCCAGCTGGAAGGTGACCTTGCCGCCCAGGTTCTTGACGGTCTCGTCGATGCCCTCGCCCTTCAGATTGAAGGAGAAGTCGCCGTCTGCGGGAGTCAGCGTCAGCTGGCCGCCGCCGGTGATGTCGGTCAGGGTCTTGCCCGCCTCGATGGTAACGTCAGTAGCAGGCTTTGCCTCGTACTTGTTCTCGAACACCACCTCGTTGGTCTTCTCGCCGCCCTTGGTGTAGACGATGGAGTCGACCTTCAGCTTGCCGGTGCCGTCGTCCACAACGGTAATGGTGACGGTGTAGCTGCTGGCA
Organism: Oscillospiraceae bacterium; assembly: GCA_015068125.1. Taxonomy (GTDB): domain Bacteria; phylum Bacillota; class Clostridia; order Oscillospirales; family Oscillospiraceae; genus Faecousia. The sequence goes on from SVLD01000010.1 coordinate 1,492, forward strand.
TCGTAGGTGATGTAGTCCAGGCTGCCCTTCACCTCGGTAATGGTGAACACGTGGTTACCTGCCTTATTGAAGGTCAGCTTGGAGAAGGTGAAGGTTCTGCCGTCGTTGGTAACGGTCTCGTCCACGCCCTCGCCCTTCAGGTTGAAGCTGTAATCATTGCCGGGGGTCATGACAACGCTGCCGCCGCCGGTAATGTTGATCAGATTCTTGATACCACCCAGCTCCACCTCATCGGTAGCCTTGGGCTGATAAACGTTGGTGAACAGCACATCGTCGGCATTGACCACGGAGCCGTTCTTCTTGTAGGTAACGGTGGCTACCAGCTTGCCGTCGCCCGGATCCTTGACTTCCACGATGACCTCGTAGGCGGTCTCGTCGTAGTCAATGTAATCCAGATCGCCCTTGACCTCGGTAATGCTGTAGTGATAGGTGCCCACCTTGTCGTAGGTCATGCCGGGGAAGGTGACCTTGCCGCCCACATTCTTGACGGTTTCGTCCACGCCTTCGCCCTTCAGGTTGAAGCTGAACTCGTTATCCTGCAGGGGATACTGCGCAGGACGGCCGGTCAGCTCCTTGTTGGCCTCCAGAACGACCTCGTCGGTGTCGGCTGCGTCGTAGACGTTGGTAAAGACCACGTCGTCAGCGCCCACAGTGGCGCCGTTCTTCTTGTAGCTGACAGCTGCCACCAGCTGACCCTCGCCGTCGTCGGTGACGGTAACGGTGATGGTATAGACAGCATCGTCATACTTCACGCCGTTGATGGTCTCGCCCTTATGGACTTCGGTAACGGTGTAGACATATTCGCCTGTGGCGGTGAAGTTCAGCTTGGAGAACTTGAAGTCGCCGTTTACGTCATTGCTGACGGTCTCGCCCTCAACGGGGAGGTTGGGGCCGGTGATGGTGAAGCTGAATTCGCCATCCTTCAGCGGATACTCAGCAGGACGATCCTGCAGATCCTTCTTGCCGGCCAGCTCCACGGGAGCGGGGGCTTCTGCCTTATAGGTGTTGACGAACTTCACATCTGCCGCTGCGATGTCGGAGCTGTTCAGCTTGTAGGCTACGGAAGCGGTGAGCTTGCCGGAGCCGTCATCGGTAACGGTGACGGTGACATCGTACTTCACATTGGAGTAGGTGACGCCCTCGATGGTAGCGCCGCCGTTTTCTTCCTCGATGGTGTACTTGTATTCGCCTGTGGCGTCAAAGATCAGACCGGTGAAGGTGAACTGATTGCCCACGTTCTTGACGGTCTCCACCACATTGCCGGCTGCATCCTTCAGAATGAAGCTGAATTCGCCGTCGGTCAGCGGGTACTGGCTGGGACGGTTCTGCAGATCCTTGAAGCCGCCCAGAACCACCGCGTCGGTATTCTCAGCGCGGTAGCGGTTGAAGAACCGGAAGTCCACGTTCTGCGCACTCTGGGCAGGATCCATGGTGATCTCGGCCACCAGTTGACCCTTACCGTTGTCGGTAACTGCAACAGTCACGTTAATGACGGTCTCGTCATAATGGATGCCGGGCACCTTATCTTCATCCGCGGGGACGTTCTCCTTGATGGTGAAGGTGTAAGTGCCAACCTCGGTAAACTCGATCTCGCTGAAGGTGATGTAGCCGTTTGCGTCATTGTAAACGGTCTCACTGCCGCCGGCGACCTTGCTGCCGGTCAGCGTGAAGTTGAATTCATTGGCACCCAGCGCTGTGGGACGGCCTGCCAGCAGCTTTCTGCCGGTCAGCGCGATCTTGACAGGAGATGCCACATAGGTGTTGGTAAATGCCACACCGGTGACGCCGTCGCCGTAGGAAACGGCGGTGACCAGCTTGCCGTTGCCGTTGTCGGTGACAGTGATGGTCACATTGTAGACCGTAGCGTCGTGGGTCACGCCGTCAATGGTCTTGCCGCCGTTGATTTCCTCGATGGTGTACTTGTAAGTACCCACGGCGTCAAATACCAGACCGGTGAAGGTGAGCTTCTTGCCCACGTTCTTGACGGTCTCCACTACGTTGCCTTCCGCATCCTTCAGAACGAAGCTGAACTCGCCGTCGACGATGTTGCGGATGCCGGTCAGCTCCTTGCTGCCGGAGAGGATCACCTCTTCGGTGGCCTCTGCCTTATAGGTGTTGTTGAAGACGATCTTGTCGGTGGGAACGCCATCTCTGGTGTAGGTGACAGAGGTCACTTCCAGTGCGCCTGCGCCATTGTCGGTGACAACAACGGTAATATGATACATGGCGGGATCGATGGTGATATAGCCGTGCTCGCTTGCAACCTCGACCAGATCGTATTCATAGATGCCGGCCTCGGTGTAATAGATGGGGCCATCATCGGTCAGCTGGCTGGTAAAATCAACTGCGCCGCCGTCCTGTACCGTAGAGCTGTAGCCGGATCTGTAACCGATCTTGCCGCCGCTGAGAACCTTAAAGGTAGTGCCATCGGGTTTCTGGAGCCAGAATCCGAAATCACCTGCCTTGATGGAAGCAGTCATATCAGGATTCTGCACGCCGGGGGTCAGGTTCGTCAGGGTCTTGTTGCCATACAGCTTCAGTGTGGTGGGTGTTGCCTCGTAGGTGTTGTTGAACACCAGGATATCGCCGTTGAGGACATTGTTGAAGTTAGCTGCGTCAAAGACATAGCCGGTATCCACGCCGTCCTTATAAACCACGATATTCGTGATCACAAGGTTTTCGCCGTCCTTCTGCACCGTTACGGTGATGCTGTAGACCGCATCGTCGTAGGTGTAGCCGGCCTTGGTCTCCAGCACCTCATGCACGGTGTAGGTGTAAACGCCGGGTTCGGTGTAGGTGAAGGTGGGCAGCAGAACGTCGCCCAGAACACCGTTGCCCTCGGTAGCCAGCACCACGGGGTTCGCCGGGTTGGTGGTGTCGGTCAGGATGAAGGTAAACTGGCCGTCATGCAGGGGCATATTCTTGCTGCCGCCGCCGGTGATGTCGGTCAGGATCTTCTTGGCCTGAATGGTCAGCTTGGTGGAGTTCAATGCGTAGGTATTGGTAAAGCCTGCGGTAACACCGTATTCGCCGCCGGTGCTGTCCACCGCGGTGTGCTGGCCAACAGCCTTGACAGAGCTGATCTCCAGCTTGCCATCCAGATCCGCATCGGTGACCACCACTTCGAAGTCGTGGAAGGTGCGGTCATAGGTCATGCCGGGCTCCTGATTTTCCGGAATCACCTCGATGACACGGAAATTGTAGGTGCCCGCCTCAGTGAAGGTCAGCTTGCTCAGATCCAGATCGGCAGTGGTGATGCCGGCCTGGGTCACATGGATCTCGGTGGTCACCAGCTGGCCGTCAACGTACACGTCCGCCCAGGTGCCGCCCGCATATTCCATCAGCTTGAACTGGAACTTGAAGTCCAGATTGTGGTTGGACACCATGTTCTTGCTGGCGGTGACCGTAATGGTAGTGTTCACCGTCACACTGTCGGGGGTGTAGGTATTGTTCAGCGCCGCATTGGTGGCAGAGGTGGTGATGGTGCCCTCCAGGTTGATGCCACCGGTGAAGCGGTAGCCCGTGGGCAGTGCGCCCTCGACTACGGTGTAGCGATAACCCTCGGGCAGGCCCGTGATGGATACGGTCTGGCCGTCGACGATGTTGAAGGTAATGATGCCGTCGGTCACAGCGTAGTCCGCGCCGTTTACCTGAACCGTGCCGTTGAACTTCACAGCGCCGTCGGTAACAGTGACAGTAACAGGGAACTTCTTGCCGCTGGCTGCGGTGCCGGCAGCAGCGCCGTTCTCATAGGTCACAGTCTTATAGATATTCAGGCTGCCCACGCCCCGGACGCGGTTGACGAACACAGCCTCAGCAACGTCATTTGCCGGGATTGTGCCGGTAGCGCCGGTGCTGGCATCGGACTGCAGATAGCCGTCGCTGCGACGCTCGGTAACGGTGTAGGTCGTGCCGGCAGGCAGGCCCAGAATATAGAGCTTCTCGCCGGGCTCCACGGTAACCGTGGCCTTGCCGCCGGTAACGGTGACGGAATCACCGGACTCGCCGCCGGTATGGTTGATGTAGTGGGTCAGGTACTCGCCATCGATGGTCACGCCTGCGGGAGCGGTCAACTCCACATCAAAGGTGAAGGGAACATCGGGAGTGCTTCCGTCCGCCATCTTCTTTTCGATGGACAGGCCCTGTGCCGGTGCGAAGGTCAGCCGGCCGTTATTGCCCATGTAGATCAGCTCATAGCTGTGCTCAGCGGTGTTGGAGCTGTTGATCTTGGCGTTCACCAGATGACGACGGATCGCCTCAAAGCTGCCGGTGACGTTGGGCGCCTTGTCCCGGTCATGGCTGTGGCCATAGAAGTGCATGGTGCCCTCGGGCACATAGGTCAGACCTGCGCCGATAGCGATCTGCAGTGCTTCCGCACTGAGCTCGTCATAGTGAATATCAATGACACCTGCGTCTTCCACACCGTTCTGGGTGGTGGTGAAGGTGTGGTGCTTGTAGTAGTATGTACTGCCCGCCACCAGCTGGCTTGCATCGGTAACCGCAACATAATCGTTGCCGTTCTTGATGTAGATCTGCTCGTCGTTGCTGAAGTAGTAATGCTCGTTGTCCTCACCGGGCTCGAAGTAAGCATAGGTCATGGAGTTCTTGCTGGTATCCCACAGAACAGCATCGTTCTTGTCGGGATGATCCGTCCAGTCGTTATCCGCATTCTCCCAGCGCCATGCGTTGGTGTACAGGTAGTAATTGCCGTTTTCGTCCTTGGCCTGGTAATTCTCACGGATGAATTCGTGGATATTCAGCTCGTTCAGCTTTTCATGGACGCCCACCTCGTAGATCAGGCGGATGGGGTTGGCTGCCTTATAAGTAACAGTAGCCTTGGTGGAGCTTTCCACGGTCTCGCCGTTCAGCTTGATCTGGTAGGTCACCATGGGCAGCAGCGCCGCAGGGATCCGGAAGGTGACCATTTCGGGGGTGTTGTCCAGGATCCGGCCGTTTGTAACCGCCTTGGAGACCTGAACTGCCAGATACATCATGTCGGATGCATGGCTGGTCTGGCTGCTGGTAGTAGCGCCCAGCATACCGTAGCACTTATTGGCAAAGGCCGCGCCCTCCGGGATGGCTGCGTTGGGATCGTTGGCATCCCAGAAGCCCAGATAGTTGCCGTTGGCATCGGAGAACCAGCCGATATAGTTGCTGAAGGAGGTCACATTGCCTGCGTCGTCCTTGGTCAGACCGATCTGGCCGGTGGTGTAAGCATTGCGGATCAGCTCATGGATGGTGGAGGTCTCCGTAACGTCCAGCCGCTGCTTCAGTGCCCAAACCATGTTATCGCCCAGGATGGTGGGCTCGGTCTCGGTGCCGAATTCGCTGTTCAACAGCGCGGTCACCAGACGTTCGCCGGTGAACAGGTGGTCGCCGATGAGGATACCTTCCACTTCCTTGATCTGCATACCGCTGCCGATCTCATCAACGAAGGTGATGTAGCCGCCCAGGTTGGCATCCTCGCCATCCAGACGGGTAACGTAGTAGCCTGCGTTCAGACTGATCTCATTAATGATCTCCTTAAACTGCGTGGACAGGTCGCTGGCCTGTGCAGCGGAGAAATACTTGTTGACGTACTGACGCATGCCGTGGACATCGGCAGAGTAGGAAATGGACGGATCTCTCCAGGAATCGCCCAGATCCACAGTCATAGACTTATTCTGCGCGTTAGCCAGCGCCTCGAAGGAATCCCACAGCGCATCGATGTCGGAATGCGTGCTGTCCTTGGGATCCAGCACTGCCTTGGCAATATCGCTGTTGGTCACATTGTCCACACCCAGGCCCAAAGTGTACAGATAAGCGCTGGTCTTATACTTCGCAGCGATCTGCGCCTTCACATAAGCCGCGGTCAGGCCGGTAACAAAGCCGTCACCTGCGGTGGAGCTGTTGCCCGCGCCGTAGTTGGACTCATCGGGGACATTGCTATAGTAGTTGGTGGTGTAGGTAGGTGCGCCGTCACTCATCAGCACGATCACAGGGCTGCGGTTGTCGTTGACGGTCACATCGTTGAACAGGCTCAGTGCTTCCCACAGGCCGCCCTGGATATAGGTGCCGCCGCCGGTTTCGATGGATGTGGTGACCGCATTGCCCTTGCTGTCCGTGATGTAAGTGGTGGGGCCAAACCAGCCGCTGGACACCCGTCCGGTACGGATGGTGCCGTCACTACGCTCGATATACTCGATTTCGCCGTCATCCGTGACCGGCGTATAGTGATCCAGAGGCAGCAGAGTGTATGCATTGGTGGAATACAGCACCACGCCCACGCGGTTATTCTCATTGCCTGCGCTGCCCAACAGCTGGTGGATGGAGTTATTGGCCGCCTCCACCATGGCATTGAGTTCGGTGCCGTTCAAGCTGCCGGAGATATCCAGCACGAACACCGTATCCGTGGGGGTAGAACCCTGACCCACGATGACACTGTTGGCTGCCAGCGCGGACAGCGCCACCATGAAATGGTTCTCATCGTTCAGCTCCAGCCCGGCGATATTGCCCAGAGCGGACATGCTGTCCTTGTTCAGGACTGTCTTGTCCGTCCAGATGCCGCCGGCATGCTGGGTGGTGATGTTGACCGGGTCAAAGGCCAGCTTCCAGGAATCCAGGGTGCTGGCATCGGCCACATTTCCGATGATGCCGGCGGAGGGCGCCGCATCCGACTGCGCGGAAACGCCCATATTCGGCATCATGGAGAACACCATGACCACACTTAACATCGTCGCAAGCAAACGCTTGGACAGGGGTTGTCTTTCTTTCCTCATAACACAACAACTCCTTCTTAAGATTTCCGTTGGTATATCAACGGATTGTTTCATACCTGTATCATAGCACAATTTAATTATCAACGCAATATTTTTTTATCATTTTTTGCACATTTTTTCCACACCATCCGAGGCGTGCAAAGCAGTTGCGCCGCAACGCAAAGCTATATCCTCCCGCACGCAAAAAAGGCACGGTTTTCACCGTGCCTTTTTGGGGTATTTTACAGCTCTTCGAGATAGACCACACCTTCAAGCGCCCGCAGCTTTTTCAGCAGCGGCCCGTGCTCTGCCCGCTTGGCAGATTTCAAGGTGGCGATGATGGCCCGGACATTCTCATCGGAGGCCAGATCATGCTCCAACTGGATGTGATCGATCTCCACGTTCATCTCCCGGATCTGCCGCACCAGATTGCCCAGATTGGTTTCCTCCGAGAATTCCAGATACACTTCCAGGGACCTGGTCTTGCTGCGCATCCGATTATCCCAGCGCTGCAGCAGTGTCAGCACCGTGAAGATCAGGAAGCCCGCCACCAGCGCCGCCTCATAGAAGCCAACGCCCAACGCAAGACCCACACCGGCGGCTGCCCACAGACCTGCCGCGGTAGTCAGACCCTTGATCTGATTGTGCTTGGTGACGATGATGGTACCGGCACCCAGAAAACCGATGCCGCTGACCACCTGCGCGCCCAGACGCATGGGGTCGCCGGAATTGGAGACCTGGAACAGATACTGGTTGGTCAGCATGATCAGGCAAGCGCCCACACACACCAGCATATATGTCCGCATACCTGCCGGACGGTTTTTCATGCCGCGCTCCAGACCAATGATGCCACCGATGACCAGCGCGCAGGCCAGGCGCACTATCACAGATAAATATGTAACCTCACGCAATACCAATTCCATGTGTAAGCCTTCCTTTCCCGGGGTATTCTTCATTCTATGCCCCAGTGCCGCAAATATGTTTTTATTATCCGCAGAGTATACTGCAAACCGGTAAAAATGTCAATCCTATAGCAGTATAATTTGGATGTTTACCCAAATTTCCGGTGGAATTTTGTACAGTTTGTCGAGTTTTTCGTTTCGAAAGGGACTTGTCCTTTGATTTACACCGTGCTATAATCGGCTTAACCTGACAAAAAAGGAGCAGTGCTGTATGCAAAAAAACAAGCCCGGCAGTAAATTTTACCTTGCCCTTGTGATCTTCTCCCTGGTGGGACAGGTGGCATGGGTCGTGGAAAATATGTACTTAAACGTCTTCATCTATAAAATGTTCCACGCCAGCGCGGAGCAGATCTCCTTCATGGTCGCGGCCTCCGCCGTTACCGCCACAGTGACCACCCTGCTCATCGGTGCGCTGTCCGACAAGCTGGGCAAGCGGAAGGTTTTCATCTGCGCCGGCTATATCCTGTGGGGCATTTCCATTTTGGGCTTCGCCCTGATCCGGGTAGACACGGTGCATTCCCTGTTTTTCCCCATGATGTCCATGAGCGGCGCGGCCATGAGCTTGTGCATCACTCTGACCATCGCACTGGACTGCATCATGACCTTCTTCGGTTCTTCTGCCAACGATGCCTGCTTTAACGCGTGGCTCACCGATTCCACCGACGAGACCAACCGCGGCACCGCCGAAGGCATCAATGCCATGATGCCCCTGCTGGCAATTTTGGTGGTTTTCGGCGGCTTTATGGGCATGGATCAGAGCAAGGCAGAGGATTGGACGCTGATCTTCACCATCATCGGTGCCGTAGTGGTGGCGCTGGGCATCGCCGGCTTCTTCCTCATTAAGGACACCGGCGTGAAAATGGCGGAAAACCAGAATTATTTCGCCAACATTTTCTACGGCTTCCGCCCCAGTGTGGTCAAAGCCAACAAGCCGCTGTATATGACACTGATCCTGCTGGCACTGTTTAATATCTCCATCCAGATCTTCATGCCCTATCTGATCCTCTACTACACAGAAACCCTGGGTCTTAAGGATTACGTGTTGATTTTCGCCCCGGCCATCATCGTTTCCGCGGTGTTCACCGCCCTGTACGGCAAGGTTTACGACAAATTCGGCTTCCGGACCGCCATCATTCCCACCCTTGCCATGCTGATGGTGGGTTATGCGATCCTGTACGTTGTCCATGACACTGTGATGGTATTTATCGGAAGTCTGATCATGATGTGCGGTTATATCGGCACCGGTGCCATGATCGGTGCGCTGATCCGCGACTACACCCCTGAGAACAAGTCCGGTATGTTCCAGGGTCTGCGGATCGTGGGTCAGGTGCTGATCCCCGGTGTCATCGGCCCGGCCATCGGCGCAGCGGTGCTGCAAAACGCCAAAACCGTGGTCAATTCTGACGGAACTACCTCCTTTGTTCCCAACGCGAATATTTTCCTCACCGCATTTCTGGCCGGCGTCGTAGCCTGCCTGATCCTGATTCCACTTTTCAAAATGCTGAAGAAAAAATAAATTGGAATTTCGCGTTCTGTTGCGAAAGGAATTGTTGCATCATAGATGCGACAGCGCCTGTAAGGCGCAAAAGCTTCTCCCTGGGGAGAAGCTGGCAAAAATCGGCTCTTCGCAACCGATTTTTGACTGATAAGGGGGCGGCGGTGATACCCCTCATCCGGCGCTGCGCGCCACCTTCCCCCCAGGGGGAAGGTTATGAACAGAGCGATAAACCAAAATTGGAAAGGACATCATCTATGCCCATTGATTTAACAACAAAGCAGGGCGAAGCCCTCCTTGCGTCCAATGAAACACCTTGGCAGGTCTACCCCAGACCCCAGTTAAAGCGCAATAGTTATGTAAACCTCAACAGCCAGTGGGAATTTTCCGCCGGCGACGAGGACTTCTCCCAAACCATCCGTGTGCCTTTCTGCCCGGAGAGCCAGCTTTCCGGTATCCATCAACACTTTCCGGAAGGTCAGCCCCTGCATTACCGTCGCAAATTCACCCTCCCGGAGGGCTTTAACAAGGGCCGTGTTCTGCTCCATATCGGCGCGGCGGATCAGATCGCAAAAGTTTATGTAAACCAAAAGCATCTGGCCACCCACGAAGGCGGCTACGAGTCCTTCACCGTGGACATCACCGACGCGCTGCAGGCAGAAAATGAGCTGGTGATCACCTGCACCGACGACCTGCGCGACCAGACCTTCCCCTACGGCAAGCAGGTCATGAAGCGCGGCGGTATGTGGTACACCCCGGTCAGCGGCATCTGGCAGAGCGTGTGGCTGGAAAGCGTACCGCGCAGCTACATCCGCCGGCTGAACATCGTAAACCGGGGCGCCTCCGTCACCATTTCCGCCGAGCCGGCCATGGACGGAACGATCATCATCCCCGGTCTGGGCGAATACCCTCTGGGCAGCACCATCACGCCGGAAAATCCCCATTTCTGGAGTCCGGAAGACCCCTATCTTTACGATTTTACCGTGGAAACCGCCGAGGATCGGGTGGAAAGCTACTTCGCCATCCGCTCGCTGGAGATCAAGACCATCGACGGCCTGCCCAGACTCTGCCTCAACGGCAAGCCCTACTTCTTCCACGGCCTGCTGGATCAGGGCTACTGGCCCGACGGCCTGTTCACCCCCGCCGACCCGGGCTGCTACGCCGAAGACATCCTTGCCATGAAGGCGCTGGGCTTTAATATGCTGCGCAAGCACATCAAGGTGGAGCCGGAGGAATTCTACTACCAGTGCGACAAGCTGGGTATGGTGGTCTTTCAGGATATGGTCAACAACGGTGACTACAGCTTTTTCCGGGATACTGCTCTGCCCACCGTGGGCATCCAGAAGCTAAACGACAGGAATCTGCACAAAGACCCCAAGACCCGCCGGCGTTTTCTGGACGCCATGGCCGCCACCGTCCGTCAGCTGCAAAACCATCCCAGCATCTGCTACTGGACGATCTTCAACGAAGGCTGGGGTCAGTTCGACAGCGACAACGTCTGCGAGCAATTCCGCAAATTGGACGACACCCGGTTTATCGACACCACCTCCGGCTGGTTCCGCCGCAGCAACACCGATGTGGACAGCCGCCACGTCTACTTCAAGCCCGTGAAGCTGAAGCCTTCGGATAAGCCGCTGGTATTGTCCGAGTTCGGCGGCTACTCCTTCAAGCCCGAGGATCACGTGTTCAATACCGAGCAGACCTACGGCTACGGCAAATTTGAGGATATGGAGGAATTTGCCGACGCGGTGGAGGCACTGTATCTGAACGAGATCCTGCCGGCCAGGGCCGTGGGACTCAGCGCCGCGGTGTATACCCAGGTCTCCGACGTGGAGGACGAGACCAACGGCCTTCTGAGCTACGACCGGAAGGTCACCAAGCTGGACGCAAAGCGCATGACCGCCATCGCCGAACTGCTGAAATAACAAAAAGACGGGATCGTTGGATCCCGTCTTTTTATTAATAATGTATCAGCCGTTGATATTGTAATCCCGGTTGATCAGGTTCATAGCCTTGCAGAACTTGTGCAGATAAATGAAGGGGCCTACAATGATCAGCGAACCCAGAATATTCCACAGCCAGAAGGAGGCTGCGCTGAACTTGTATTTGATGCCGCGGCGCTTGAGCTCATCGCCGATACGGTTGCACAGACCATGGATCCATACGAAGGCATAAATGCCCAGCGTCAAAGCCGTCAGTATGGACACCCACATATAATGCTGGGTCCGTTTGCCGTCGTGCTTGCTGGCGACCATGTTGATCTCCTCGGCAATGCGGCTCATGATGACCATATTGTAGATGCCGCCGGTGACAAGACCCAGGAAAAACATCTTAGCCAGACCGCGGCGGTCAGGCAGCTGATAGGCAGGGCCATGGGCAACTGCCGCAGCCGGTGCCTGATACACAGATTGGAATGCCGGCTGCGCGGTGGCAACAGGGGCAACCACGGGAACAGGCTGAGGTTGCGGCTGAGGCTGAGGAACATACTCATACTGAGGCTGAGACTGGGGAACATACTGAGGTTGGGGCTGGGGAGCGGGCGCAGGTGCAGCTTCTGCCACGGGAGCAGGCTCATAAGCAGGCGCAGGTGCAGCTTCTGCCACGGGAGCGGGCTCAAAAGCCGGGATGAACGCAGGCTCGGCAGCAGGTGCTGCTTCCGGCTCTGCAGGAACAAAAGCAGGCTCAGCAGGAACAAAGGCAGGCTCAGCGGGAATAAAGGCGGGTTCTGCGGGAATAAAGGCGGGTTCTGCAACGGGCTCGGCCACAGGTGCAGGTTCGGCCTGCTTTGCGCCGCACAGGGTGCAGAAACGAGCATCGTCACGGATCTCTCCGCCACAGGAACAACATTTCATATGTATCGACCTCTCATAAAAGAATACGCCGGCAGGAAAGCCGCATCCCGCCGGCTATATTCACAGTATAATACACCCCAAATCGTTTGTCAACGACCGGAAAAACGCGTCTTTTGCAATTGTTTTTCCGCAACAAAGTATATCTGCCTTGCCATCAGGCTCACCGGGATCCACAGCAGCGAGAACCCCAGACACACCTGCCCCCGGTAGTTGTACAGTGCCTCCCGGTAATCCCAAACGGCGTGATCTGCATTGACGACCAGCCCGGTCAGCAGTTCCAAAAACGTGATCATGGCGGAGAAAATCAGCAGCTGCACCGCCAGCGGCACATTTTTCAGCAGCTTTCCAAGCTGCCCGATAAGCAGAAAACACAGGCCGCCCAAAATAAACATACTGCCGTGGCTGCGCCCCCGCCACAAAAATTCCAGCGCCATATAGCAACCGCCACCCAGATAAAACAACACACAAGCCTTCCAAAATCGCATATTGATCCCTCCGTGGTCAGTATGCCCAAAAAAAGTTGATTTTTTACTTGACAAACCCACACCTCTTGGATATAATAACAAAGCTATTCCGGCCAAGCCGGGATTTTGACCACTCATGGCGGCGTAACTCAGTTGGTAGAGTACCCGGTTCATACCCGGTCTGTCACCTGTTCAAGTCAGGTCGCCGCTACCAGGCCCGTTGGTCAAGCGGTTAAGACACCGCCCTTTCACGGCGGTAACATGGGTTCGATTCCCGTACGGGTCACCAAAAAAGACACCACCCAATAGGGTGGTGTCTTTTTTGGTTGTACGGGAATCGAAAGGCCGTTAAGAAAACATGCCGGGGCATGTTTTTAGGCCGTGGGAGATTCCCGCTCTTTCGGAGCGCAGTCCGTAGGACTGTGAAACGAAAGAGCGCCTCACATACCATACCACACTCACCGTTTGGTTTTTTATTTTGTCCTACGGGTCACTTATGCAGAGAAATCTCTGACAAGATATTGTTTTATGGACATTCTTGCAGTAAAATATAAGCATCAAAAACCAGAGGTGCATGGCTATGATCAATCTGAAGGCAAAACCGTTTTATTTGTCCGATGCGGACATTACCTGGGTGGAGGCCACAAAAAACGCAATGACCGAGGAAGAAATACTGCAGCAGCTGTTCTTCCCCCTGGCGGAAACCACGGAGGACGCTTACCTGCAGGCACTTTTGCAGCATAACCCCGGCGGCGTTCTGTTCCGCCCGAAAAGATCTGATACTTTGCGCAGCGCAAACGCGTGGTTGCAGGCACATTCCAGGATTCCGCTGCTGATCGCCGCCAATTTGGAAAACGGTGGCAACGGTGCCATCACCGACGGCACGTTTTTCGCCAACCCCATGCAGGCTGCCGCCGCCAAAGACCCGGCATTGCAGGCCTATCGTTTGGCCACGGTGTCCTGCAGCGAAGCACGGGCGGTGGGCTGTAACTATTCCTTCGCTCCGGTGGCAGATATCGACAGAAACTATCATAACCCCATTACCAACGTGCGCACCTTCGGCTCCGATCCGCAGACCGTAAAAGCTTGCGCCTGCGCCTACGTGGAGGCCGCCAGGGAAAACGGTGTTGCCACTGCAGCCAAGCATTTTCCCGGCGATGGCGTAGATGAGGTGGATCAGCACATTCTGACCAGCGTAAACAGCTTATCCTGTGAGGAATGGGACGAAACCTACGGTAACGTCTATCGCGCCCTCATCGACGCCGGTACCTTGACCGTCATGGCCGGACATATCGCCATGCCGGCTTACCAGCAAAGGCTGAATCCGGCGCAGCCCAACAAACTGATCCCCGCCACCCTTTCTCCGGAATTGCTGGGCGGGCTGCTGCGGGGCAAGCTGGGGTTTAACGGCATGATCATCACCGATTCCAGCAGAATGCTGGGCTTCCACTGTGCTATGGATCGGGCGAGCGCCGTGCCGTATTGCATTGAAGCCGGCTGTGATATGCTCCTGTTCAACAAAAACTACGAAGAAGATCTGTCCTTCATGGCAAACGGGCTGAAAACGGGTATTTTGTCCCATCATCGGCTGGAAGAGGCCGTGACCCGGATCCTTGCGACCAAGGCCGCCATTGGCCTGCACAGGGCAGCTCCGACACCAGAGCTTGTGTACCGCGATGCGCACCGGGATTGGGTCGCGCAGTGTGCCGACGAGGCTGTGACACTGGTAAAGGATACCCAGCAGCTGCTGCCCATCACCCCGGAAAAACATCGCCGGGTACTGCTGGGCGTCACCGAAAACCGCAACCAATGGGAACGGCTCACCGGTCGTTATGCCCGCCAATTGGAATCGGCAGGTTTTTCGGTTACCGTTTGGACACCGGATATGGCGCAAAAGGCGGAAACGGTGGAATCCTGGCGCGCAAAGTATGATCTGGTGATCTGGGTGGGCAATATTGCGCCCCAATCCAACAAAACCACCAACCGCCTGAACTGGACAGCCCCGGTGGATGTGGGCATGAATGCGCCCTGGTTCACGGAAGTGATCCCGACGGTTTTCATTTCCATGCAGAACCCTTACCATTTGCTGGATGTTCCTATGATCAAGACCTATATCAACACCTACTCCGACCACGATGTCATGATCGACACCGTGATCGACAAGCTGACGGGCAAATCGGCCTTCACCGGAAAAAGCCCCGTGGATCCCTTCTGCGGCAAGCCGTATTTGCAATGGTAAAGCAGTTAATCCGTCGTTCACGGTGCAACATATTGCCGAAAACAGGACTCTACCGGGAGTAGAGTCCTGTTTTCTACCCTCGGTAGAACGCGGCAGCACCCTTTTCTCCCAGATGCAGGGTGACACCGGCGGCAGCGTGGGCTATAATGAATACGTAATTTGGGGATAATTGCCCCGGAGCGTTATTACTACATCAGGAGCGTGTTTCACATGAACAACTATCAGATCCTCACCGATTCCGGCAGCGACCTCAGCCAGACCATTCTGGATGAATTGAACGTCAAGCGCGCATCGCTGACCGTTAACTTCAAGGGTCAGACGCTGGCCGATTCTGTCGACGAGGGTATCAAGGATATTTATGACGGTCTGCGTGCCGGCGCGGCCGCCACCACCTCCGCCATCAACCCCGAAAACTGGAAGGATGCCATGGAACCCTCCCTGAAGGAAGGCAAGGATCTGCTGGTCATTGCTTTTTCTTCCGGCCTGAGCACTACGTATCAATCCGCCGTCATCGCCGCAAATGAGCTGATGGAAACCTACCCCGACCGCCAGATCCGGGTGGTGGACAGTCTGTGTGCATCTCTGGGTCAGGGACTGCTGGTCTGGTACGCCGCCAAGAAGCGTGACGAGGGTCTTTCTCTTGACGCGCTGACTGCTTGGCTGGAAGAGAACAAGCTGCACCTTTGCCACTGGTTCACCGTGGATGAACTGTCCTATCTGAAACGGGGTGGCCGCGTCAGCGCAGCCACTGCACTGGTGGGCACCATGCTGAATATCAAACCCGTTATGCGGGTGGATAATGAGGGTCATCTGGTCAAATTCTCCACCGCCCGGGGACGCAAGGCATCCATCAAGGCCATGGCCGACAAGCTGGGCGAGACCGGCATCCCCGGCGCCAACGACACTTGCTTCATCTGCCACGGCGATTGCATCGAGGATGCCCAGCTTTTGGCGAACATCATCAAGGAGCAGCACGGAGTCAAGGAAGTCCACATCGGCTATACCGGCGCGGTCATCGGCTCTCACTCCGGCCCCGGCACTTTGGCGCTGTTTTTCCTTGGCAATCAGCGTTGATTTTCTGCGAAAATTAAACAATCCGTTAACATTACCGCCATTCGGTTGCAATCTCCCGGTTTTGCCATATAATAAGCTTGTAACAATCAAAACGATTGCACAGGTGATATTTGCATGAGTAAAATTCGTATGTGGCTGCAGCGGTTCATGATGGGCCGTTACGGCACCGACAAGCTGAATATGGTGATTCTGACCGCCGGTGTGGTGATCAGCGTGATCTCTATTTTTATACCGGATCCTCGGTGGCAGCTGATCCTGACAACCGCGTCCTACGCGATGATGATCTGGGCGATCTTCCGCTGTATGTCCCGCAACAGATATAAACGCTATCAGGAAAACCGCCGTTTTTTGATGATGATCGACCGGATCAAGGATCGGGAGCATCGGCATTTTGATTGTCCCAAGTGCCGCCAGCCGGTTCGTGTGCCCCGGGGGAAGGGCAAGATTGCCATCACCTGCCCCAGGTGTAAGGAGAAATTTATAAGAAAAACGTAAAAAGCAGCGCTTTCGCGCTGCTTTTTTGTGTGCCAAATTGGGATTTACGCTGCGTTAAATCCACGCACAATGTAAAGAATATGTCATTCCGAGGGAGCGTCAGCGAGTCGAAAAATCCACGCATTTCGTTTGCGTTTGCAGTAAGTTAGGTGCCAAGATGCCTCGACTTCGCTCGGCATGACAGCGTTATTTGTGATTTGCAACAGAGCGATAACCTAAAATTTGAAAGGGCGCGGCAAAAGCCGCGCCCTTTTGCTGTTAACAATAGAAATCCTTGATCTTCTTGGCTCTGCTGGGGTGGCGGAGCTTACGGATGGCCTTGTTCTCGATCTGACGGATCCGCTCACGGGTCACGCCGAAGATCTGACCCACCTCTTCCAGCGTGTGGGTGCGGCCGTCGTACATACCGAAACGCATCCGCAGAACATCGGCTTCCCGCTCGGTCAGGGTATCCAGGATCTCCTTCAGTGCCTCGGCAAGCAGGGCGTTGGAGGTGGCATCCGCGGGGCCGGGGGTACGCTCGTCCTCTACGAAGGAACCGATAGAGGTGTCTTCCTCGTCACCCACAGGGGTGTCCAGGGACAGAGTATCCGCAGCGGTGCGGTTGGCCTCGATGATCTTTTCCACCGGCAGGTTCAGCTCTGCAGCGATCTCCTCCACAGTGGGCTCACGGCCCAGCTCCTGCACCAGCTTCCGGTTGCACCGGGTGGCCTTGTTGATGACCTCTACCATATGCACCGGAACGCGAATGGTCCGGGCCTGGTCGGCGATGGCACGGGTGATGGCCTGCCGGATCCACCAGGTGGCATATGTAGAGAATTTGTTTCCCTTTGTCCAGTCGAACTTGTCGACAGCCCGAATGAGGCCCGTATTACCCTCCTGGATCAGATCCAGAATGTGCAGACCACGTCCGGAATATTTCTTCGCAATGGAGACAACCAGACGCAGGTTCGCTTCCGTCAGCTTGTTTTTGGCTTCCTGATCGCCCTCGCAAACGCGCTTGGCCAGCTCGATCTCCTCTTCTGCGGACAGCAGCTTGACCTGACCGATCTCCTTCAGATACATCCGAACGGGATCGTCCAGATTGTACTCCGCCGCCAGATCCACAGGATCCACCAGATCCTCGTCCTCCACGCTGCTCAGGTCGATGTCGTCGCCCAGATCATCCACCAGAAGATCCACGTCATCCAGCTCCAGCTCAGCGCCGATGATCTGAATGTTCATAGCCTCAAAGCGGTCGTAGATATCTTCGATCTTCTCCGGAGACAGATCCAGCTTTTCCAGCTGCGCATTCAGGTCGGAAGCCCGGATCATACCGTCCTTGCGGCCCTGTGCGATGAGACCCTGCAGAACGCTCTGCAGATCTTCGGTCTTGGCAGACTGCTTTTTTGCGTTACTCAAATTTGATCGCCCCTCTTTATCTTTTCTCTTGTGCCGTTAGACTATATACCGATTTGCCTGTTTTGACAAGGGTTTTTTCGGAAAAATTTCAAAATTTGTTGCAATCGGCGGTAATTTCTCGGATACGATTTGAGTTTTCCCCATAATTCCCGAAAACATACGGTTTACATTTGCCGGTTTTTCTATTATAATTGTAAATTGAACTAAAATGGTCAAATTGGGATTTATCGCTCTGTTGGTTAGAGCGATAGCCTCCCTCTGATGAGGGAGGTGCCCCGAAGGGGCGGAGGGAGAGAAACTGCTGGTATCCCTTGAGTTCTCTCCCCCAGTCATGCCATTCGGCATGACAGCCCCCTCGTCAGAGGGGGCCGTGAACTCTGTCACAACAGAGCGATAAACTGAAATTTGCCCATAAACATATAGAGGTGTATCTTATGACAGACCTTTCCAAAATTCGGAATTTCTCCATCATCGCCCATATCGACCACGGCAAATCCACCCTGGCAGACCGCCTGCTGGAAGAATGCAATGCCGTGGATCAGCGGCAGATGGAGCAGCAGCTGCTGGACTCCATGGACTTAGAGCGCGAGCGCGGCATCACCATCAAAGCCACCGCCGTGCAGCTGAACTACACCGCCGACAACGGCGAAACCTATGCCCTGAACCTCATCGACACCCCCGGCCACGTAGACTTCAACTACGAAGTTTCCCGTTCTTTGGCCGCCTGTGAAGGCGCGGTGCTTGTTGTGGATGCCAGCCAAGGCGTAGAAGCGCAGACACTGGCCAACACCTATCTTGCCATCGATGCCGGTCTTGAGGTGCTGCCCGTCATCAACAAGATTGACCTGCCCTCTGCCCGTCCGGCAGAAGTCAAGGCTGAGGTGGAGGATATCATCGGCATTCCCGCCGAGGATTCTCCGGAAATCTCCGCCAAAAACGGCATCAACATCCGCAGCGTGCTGGAAATGATCGTCCGGGACGTTCCCGCCCCCACCGGCAACTGGGAAGCACCCCTGCAGGCACTGATCTTCGACAGCGTTTACGACAGCTACCGGGGTGTCATCGTATACGTCCGCATCAAGGAAGGTATGGTGCGTGCCGGCATGGAGATCAAGATGATGGCCACCGGCGCGGTTTACAAGGTTGTGGAAGTGGGCACCATGAATCCGCTGGGTCTGACCCCACGGGACGCACTGGGTGCCGGCGAGGTTGGCTACATCACCGCCTCCATCAAAACCGTTGCCGACACCCAGGTAGGCGACACCATCACCTCTATGGACAACCCTGCCGCTGAGCCTCTGCCCGGCTACCGTCCGGTGCAGCCCATGGTCTATTCCGGCGTTTACCCTGCCGACGGTGCCAAATATCAGGATCTGCGGGACGCTTTGGAAAAGCTGAAGCTCAACGACGCATCCTTTGCCTACGAGCTGGAAAGCTCCATCGCACTGGGCTTTGGCTTCCGCTGCGGTTTCCTTGGTCTTTTGCATATGGAGATCATTCAGGAGCGGCTGGAACGGGAGTACAATCTGGATCTGATTACCACCGCCCCCAACGTCGTCTACCGGGTGACCAAGAACTCCGGTGAGGTGATGATGGTCTATACCCCTCTGGATTACCCCGACCCCATGGAGATCCAGCTGGCGGAGGAGCCCTTCGCCAAGGTCAATCTCATCGCGCCGCAGGAATACGTTGGCAACATCATGGATCTTGCCCAGCAGCGCCGGGGCGAATTCAGGGACATGGTCTATCTGGACGCAAACCGGGTAGAGCTGCACTACGATATGCCCCTGAACGAGATCATCTACGACTTCTTCGATGCGCTGAAGTCCCGTACCCGGGGCTACGGCAGCCTTGACTACGAGCTCATCGGCTACCGCCCCAGCAAGCTGGTGAAGCTGGACATCCTGCTTAACGGCGATGTGGTGGACGCACTGAGCTTTATCCTCTTTGCGGACAATGCCTACCCCCGTGCCCGTAAGATCTGCGAAAAGCTGAAGGACAATATCCCCCGTGCCCAGTTCGAGATCCCCATTCAGGCAGCCATCGGCGGCAAGATCATCGCCCGGGAGACCATCAAGGCCCTGCGCAAGGACGTTCTGGCCAAGTGCTACGGCGGCGATATCACCCGTAAGAAGAAGCTGCTGGAGAAGCAGAAGGAGGGCAAGAAGCGGATGCGTACCTTCGGCACCGTTTCCGTGCCCAGCGAGGCCTTTATGGCTGTTTTGAAACTTGACGAAGATTAAGAGGTGACCCATGGCATTCTTCTCACGTAAAGAAAAGACCCCACTGGGCATTTACGTCCATGTGCCTTTTTGCCGCAGCAAATGCCAGTACTGCGACTTTTACTCCGTAACAGATAAGACCGACCGGCTGTTGGAGGACTATATGGACGCGGTCTGCGACCATATCCGGGAAACCGGCGACCTGTGTCCGGACTATAAGGTGGATACCATCTACTTTGGCGGCGGCACCCCCAGCTTCTTCGGTGCCGACGGCATGGCCGCCATCCTCACCGCTATCCGCCGGAATTTCGATGTTTCCGGCAGCGCGGAGATCACCTTCGAGGCAAATCCCGATTCCATTTCCCCCCGGCTGCTGCGCAAGCTCCGTGGCGAGGGCTTTAACCGGGTGAGTCTGGGCGTTCAGTGCGACAACGATGCCATTTTGGAGCGCATCGGCAGACCCCACAATTACGAGCAAGCCGTCAACGCAGTGCAGAAGATCCGCCGGGCAGGCTTTAAGAATCTTTCTCTGGATCTGATTTACGGTCTGCCGGGGCAGACGCTGGAAAGCTGGGAAAAGACCCTTTCCCATGTGCTGGAGCTGAAGCCGGAGCACATCAGCTGCTACGGTCTGAAGGTGGAGGAAGGTACGCCCCTGTACCTGTGCAAGGACTACTGCAACCTGCCGGATGACGATGCGCAGGCGGATATGTACCTGTCCACCGTGGATATCCTCCGGGCCAAGGGCTACCGGCAGTATGAAATTTCCAATTTCTGTAAGCGCGGTCACGAATCCAAGCACAATCTGAAGTATTGGACAGGCGGTGAGTATCTGGGCTTTGGCCCGGATGCCAGCTCCGATTTTGCCGGCAAGCGCTTCAAGGTCATCCGCGATCTGCGGGGCTATATCGACGGCATTCAGAACAAGGGTCAGGTGCTGGAGGATATCCAGACCGTTCCCAACAGGGAGCGGGCAGGGGAGTACCTGATGATGCGGCTGCGGACATCGCTGGGTGTCAACGCGGCGGAGTACGAAAAGAAGTTTCTGCTGCCCTTTACGCCGCTGGAAAAAGCGCTGGAGCAGTGCCGGGAACGGGGTCATGCCCTGCGTACCGACGGCGGCTGGCGGCTGACAGCGGAAGGTTTCCTGCTTTCCAACACAATCATTTCCGACCTGCTGCTGATTCAGGAAAATTCCAAACCTCTGGCGAAAAGAAGATAAAAAAGTGCGCTGCATCGCAGCGCACTTTTGCTATTTAAATAACCATGCCATTGCTTGCCTAACCAACGATCCTGTACTTATTTGATCAATTCCGCAAAGACCGGCAAGCTATTTTGGATCATCTCGTAGCTGACGCAGTAGCAGATCCGGAAATATCCGGGACAGCCGAAACCGTCACCGGGCACCAGCAGAAGATCCTTCAGCTTTGCCTTCTCGGAAAATGCGTTCGCATCACCGCCGGGAGCCTTGATGAACAGGTAAAACGCCCCATCCGGCTTGGCCATTTCGTAGCCCATAGCCGTCAAACCTTCATACAGCGCCCGCCGGTTTCTGTCGTAAGCAGCCAGATCCGGCCGCAAGCCTGCGCACCGGGCGATGACCTTCTGCCACAGACTGGGCGCGCAGACATGACCGCAGGCTCTGGCCGCGCCGGCAATGGCGGCGTACAGCGCCTTGCTGTCGGCAGCCTGTTTCGGCACATAAATGTAGCCGATCCGCTCGCCGGGCAGACTCAGGGACTTGGAATAGGAATAGCAAACCACCGTATTGGGGTAGATATTCGGCACAAAGGGCACTTCCACACCGCCGTAAACCAGCTCCCGGTAGGGCTCGTCCGATATGATATAAACAGGATGCCCAAATTCAGCGCTCTTACGTTCCAACAGCGCCCCCAGCTTTTCCAGCGTTTCCTTGGTGTAGACCACGCCGGAGGGGTTGTTGGGGGAATTGATGATCACCGCAGCGGTATGCGCCGTCAGCATCGCCTCCACTGCATCCAAATCGATCTGAAAATCCGGCACATCCGGCGCGACTACCTTAAAAGTAGCTCCCGCCGACTCCACAAAGGGCTTGTATTCCGGAAAATAGGGGGCGATGGCCAGAATTTCCGCCCCCGGCACCGCCAGCGCCCGGAAAACCGCCACCAGCTCCGGCGCCGCACCGCAGCCGATGAACAAATCCTCCGCCGCCGCACCGGCATCGAACCGGCTGTTCAAGTCCTCCGCAATTACCCGTCTTGTTTCCAAATCGCCCACCGCGGAGGTATAGCCATGGATCTGCAGAGAATCGGTATCCGTCAGGATCTCCCGGATGGTCTGATCCACCGCCGCCGGGGAGGGGATGGAGGGATTGCCCAAGCTGTAGTCGAAGACATTCTCCGCGCCCACGATTGTCGCCCGGGCCTTGCCGTATTCAAAAAGCTCCCGGATGCAGGAGCGATTGGCGCCCAACGCATAGGCTTGCTGATTGACCATGGATTTTCACACCTTCCAAATTTCAGTTCATAGGGCTGTTGAAACAGCGTTCACGGCCCCCTCTGACGAGGGGGCTGTCATGCCGAATGGCATGACTGGGGGAGAGAATCCAAGCCATACCAGTAATTTCTCTCCCTCCGCCCCTTTGGGGCACCTCCCTCATCAGAGGGAGGCTTTCGCTCTACACAATAGCCTCATAAATCCCAATTTACTTTTCGTACAGTGGGATGGGGGAGTCGTAGGGCTGGGGCTTGTATGTAACCGAGCCGATGGGCTTTCCTTCCACACCATAGGCAGGATGATACCCAAACAGGTTTACATAACGCTGTAAGTCATTCTTTTCCTTTTCCATTGCCTCCATCACCGCCACGGTAGCCAGCACATCGTCCACCGCCCGGTGGGAGTTGACCACCTTGCCGGCAAGGCCGTAGGCCTCAATGGCGTTGCACAACTTATGGGGGTAGCTGCGCCGATCCTTGTAAACCGTCAGCAGATCCAGCTTGTCCTTGCCCTTGAGAATCATGGGGTCGCCGTCCCGCAGCAGCATGTAGTACAGAAAACTCAGATCAAAATGGGCATTATAGGCGATGAGCAGCGTATTTCCCGCGAACATCTCACTGATATCCCGGCAGACCCGGGTCTTGGCCACACCCTTTTCCCGGACATCTTCGTTGGAAATGCCAGTGAGCTGCTGGATTTTCGGCGGAATGAACCCGCCGGGACGCAAGGTCACCAGTTCATCATACTCCTGGGTCACCTGTGCGCTGCCGCCCACCTGTTCCACCACCACCGCTGCGAATTCGATGATCTCATCCCTGGAGAACTGCAGGCCGGTGGTCTCCGTGTCGAACAGCACCAGCTTGTCGTATTTTTGAAATAAGCCTTCAAATGCCATATTTTTCACCTTTTTTGCTTCAAATTTCAGTTCGTCGGGCTGTTTCTTGGCTCTCCCTTTGGGAGAGGCAAGGGAAAATAAATCCCGATTAATCTTCCTGTGCCAGCTCCAGTGCCCGTCGAAATTTGCTTTTCGGCTCCGGGTGCAGCCCATGCTTTGCCGCCAGCATGTTGGCAAAAGCCACAGCCCCGTCCTCGCTGCCGGTTTTCAGCTCCACCTCGATCTCACAAAGGGGGATCTGCCGGTGGCCTGCAACCAGTACGCCCGCATCCACCGCAATTTCCACGGTGCAATCTTCCAGCTCCAGGGTTTTTGCCAGCCGGCTGAACCGGGCGCCGCAGACACTTACCAACGTGGAAGCGGCCAGATCTTCCCGGCCTGCAAGTTTACATAATATTTTCAAAGCCGCTTCAATGGATTCTGCTTCCACTTCAAATTCCCGGCGGCTGTGCAGACCCGCCGGCGCTTTCAGCGTGCAGACGGATACGCCATTCTCAAACCGCCGCCGCAGGGTCATCTTCTCCGCGGAAAACGCACCCTCCGGGGTATCGTAATAGGTGGTTTCCATTTCGATGGTGCTGAAATTACCAAATTCTTCCACCACGCAGCGCTGCTGCGCCGGTGTAGCAGCAAACTTCAATTCAAATTCCTTGCCCATATTTTCCTCCGTAATGTTTGCAATTTACCATATTATACACCCCCTATGCCGGATATGCAAGAAACTTTCTCGCAGGACGCTTTCCGACAAAAAACACGGCCGCCGCCGTGTTAGTATCAGCATATAGTTTTCGAAAGGATCGTGGTATAAATGATGGTTTCCATAGGGATCTACGTCCGCCGGGGTCGGCGAATGCTGCGGCGATGGATGCTGGATCCCCGGTTACATACTTTGCTGCAGACCGCCGGTTGGTTTCTGGCAGGTCTGTGCTTTTCCGCTGCCAGCCTGAGCCACCGGCCACAGCCCATTGCACTGGGCGTACTGCTGGCCTTGTCCGGTTGGCCGGCGGTGCTGCTGGCTGCCGGCGGTATGGCAGGGTATCTGCTGTTTTGGGGCGCCGCCGGCGCGCAGGGTGTGGTGTGGCTCATGGCAGGACTTTTGGTCGCCGTGACACTGGGTGGCAGGGAGGTTTTGGAAAAGAATGCCCTGCTGATGCCAGCCATTTCCGCCGTGATCGTCGCGGCGGTGGGACTTTTATTCCAGACCGCCCTGCAGGATACCACTCCCATCGCAATTTACGTTCTGCGGGTAGCGCTGGCTGGGGCAACGGCCATGCTTTTCGGCATCGCGCTGCGGCGCAGGGATCCGGTGGCGGATTGGCTGGTCTGCGGTGTGGGTGTGATGGCGCTGGCACAGGTGATGCCCATCCCGTATTTGGGCTTCGGCTACATCGCCGCCGGCATTCTGGCCGGTGCAGGGGCATTTCCCGCGGCGGCACTTTCCGGTTTGGCACTGGATCTGGCACGGATCACCCCGGTGCCTATGACGGCTGTATTGTGCCTTGCATGGCTGGTGCGGCTGATCCCTGCCGGCAGGAAAAAATGGAGCTTTTTCGCCCCGGCGCTGGTGTACATACTGGTCATGGCGCTGTGCGGAATGTGGGATCTGATGCCCGTCCCCGGTCTTCTGATCGGCGGCGCCGCCGCACTACTGGTGCCCGGACGGCAGGACATATCCCACCGCAGGGGAGAGACCGGCATCGCGCAGGTTCGTCTGGAAATGGCCTCGTCGGTACTCAATCAGACCCAATACCTGCTCAG
This sequence comes from Oscillospiraceae bacterium, assembly GCA_015068125.1. GTDB lineage: Bacteria > Bacillota > Clostridia > Oscillospirales > Oscillospiraceae > Faecousia. Next base: position 26,561 of record SVLD01000010.1, read on the forward strand.
TGCCGTGGAGGAAGCCCCCATTGACGAGGCCGCTCTCGTCGCAAGGGCTGCAGACAAAGCCTGCAGCGGCTGTCCCTGCCGGAAAAACTGTAAGGAAAATCCCAAGGACATGCCCACAACCCTTCTGCACAAGCCTCTCGGAAATGGCGCCGATCTGCCCCTGTCCTGCCGGAAATCCGGCCGGCTCCTGCAAGAGCTGCGCCGGAGTCAGGAGCAGCTGCGCTCCATTCGGGCAGACCGTGACCGTCAGCGCGAATACCGGGCGGCGGTGGTGCAGCAATACCATTTCCTTTCTGAATATCTGCAGGATTTGTCCGACGCCCTGTCCCAGCGGGGGAACACACCCCAGGCATGGTACCAGCCGGAGGTGGCGGTGTGTTCTGCCAGCAGGGAACGGGCCAACGGCGACCGGTGTTTGTGGTTTGCCGGGGTGTCCTGCCGGTATTACGTGCTGCTGTGTGACGGCATGGGTACCGGTGCCGAGGCCGCCAAGACCGGTCAGCGAGCCGGGGAACTGCTGCGAAAAATGCTGGCAGCCGGATTTCCGCCGGAGCATGCGTTGCGCAGCCTGAATAGTCTGTGCGCCCTGCAGGGACAGGCCGGCGCGGTGACGGTAGACCTTGCCGAGCTCCGGCTGGACACCGGAAAGGCCGTGATCTACAAATGGGGCGCCGCCCCCAGCTACGTGATCAGCCGGGGAGAGCCCGTAAAAATCGGGACAGCCGCCCCGCCGCCGGGGCTTTCCGTAGCGGAAGGCCGGGAAACGGTGGAGAAGCTGTCCCTGCGTCGGGGAGAGACGCTGGTATTGCTCAGCGACGGCGCAGGCGGAGAGGAAGAGCTGCGCTTGTGCTGGGAACGGGCAGGGGAGCCCGTGTCGGAGCTGGCGGCCAGAATTCTGGAATCCAACCAGACAGACGGTGCTGACGACGCCACTGTCGCTGTGGTGCGTCTGAGCCGTGCGCCTGTAACTACATAATACTACACATTTCCCACGAAACTTGTCGAAACACAAGATGTGGCGCAGAAAAAACACAAAAACCACAATATTTTGGAAGAATCCCCCCGTTCTTCCCCTAAAAAAGCCGCCGCTCGTATGAGCGGCGGCTTAACCTTTAATATTCTCTTACAACTGCCTTCACAAGGCCAATGATCTCAGCCTCCCGGCCGTCGATGGGTTCGTAATTGTCATTTTCCGGCATGAGCCAAATCTCGCCGTTTCTGCGGTACAGACGCTTAACAGTAGCCTCATCCCCGATCCGGGCCACAACGATCTGCCCGTCGGAAGCGGTCTGCTGAGGACGCACGACCACCTTATCGCCGCTCAAAATACCGGCATTTATCATGCTGTCACCCCGGACACGGAGCGCAAAGCAGCCACTTTCGCCATCCCACGCCATGGTGCCTTCCTGATTTTCCACCGCCAGAATGGGAACGCCTGCGGTGACCACACCCACCACCGGGATTTGACCGGGGCGCACATTGGTAACGATGGAGCGCTTGCGGCCCTTGCCGCCAGGGGAATGGAGCAGACCCTTATCCTGCAGCGCCTGAATATGGTAGCTGACAGAGGCAGTGGAGCGCAGACCAACTGCCGCGCCGATCTCCCGGACAGAGGGCGCGTAGCCGTATTCCTGGACAAACTGGTTCACAAATTCCAGGATCCGTTCTGCCTTATCACTGGTTCTTGCCATAAAAATGACCCCCTAAACGTATTGTCATTCCGAGCCATGCCGCAGCATGGCGTGGGAATCCGTCCTCCAAACGGATATTACGGATTGCCACGGCCCAAAAGGGCCTCGCAATGACACTATTTTTATATCATTGCGATTTACTATTTTTAATATAGCACATATGAACGAAAAAAGAAAGAGGAATTTTCTGCTTTTGGGAACAAATTTTCGCTCTGACGCATAGAATACTGGGAAAAAGGAGGTTTTTTCTATGGAGAGGATCGATCCACATACCCAACAGCGGGTTTGGCAGCGGGTTCGGGGGGAGCAGCCGGATGCTATACAGGAACAGCCGCTGATAGCAGCGGAGGCGGAGATCGCCGCCCAGCTGCAGACGCTGATCCGGTATTTCCCGGGCAATAGCCGAATGCTGAAAGCCATGCTGACGCAAACCCGACACCACCTTGCCTGCCTGCGAGGGATGCACCTGCTGCGGCAGGGCATAAATTTGCCGAAATCCACCGGCATCCACCGCAACAGTGACCCCACCGCTCTTGTCCGCAAATGTTATGTAAACTGTTTGAATCTATGCGCCCGCTATGCCGCCCTGTCCAACGACCCGGAATACGGCATCGTCTACGCGGAAATGGCCGCCACCACGCGCCACCACTGCGCCCAACTTCTGACCTTACTTGGCAATGGGAAATAACCAAATTAGGATTTGCCGCTCTGTTGAATACGCACACATAGTAAAATAGCATGTCATTCCGAGGGAGCGTCAGCGAGTCGAGGAATCCACGCATCTCGTTTACATTTGCAGTAAGTTAGGTGCCAAGATGCCTCGACTTTGCTCGGCATGACAGCGTTATTTGTAATCTAAGCAACAAAGGGCGCGGTGTAATACACCGCGCCCTGATCCTTTATTCACTTGCACCCATCAGAATCTTTGCCAGCTCGGAATTTGCGTCCAGAATGACCGTCTTCTCGTCGCCGTTCAGACTTGCCTTCAGTGCATCCAGCGCCAGCGTAAACTCATAGAAATCCTTTTTATCGGCAGTGTTGTAGGCATCTGCCAGCAGCTTCATATACTCCGCCTCGCCTTCCGCCACCAGCGCGGCAGCGGTAGCATTGGCGTTGGAAATCATGATGTTGACCTTCTTATCCACTTCACTGCGGATCATGGTAGCATCCTGATTACCCTTGGCAGTGTGCATCTCCGCGATCTGATTACGCTCGGAGATCATACGGGAATACACCGCGTTCAGGTTGCTGTCCGGCAGATCAAACTGCTTGATCTTCACATCTTCCACTGTGATGCCATAGGTTTTCGCCTGATTATTCACCGTTTCAGCGATGCCGTCATAGATCTCATTGCGCTTTGCGCCGTCTTCCATGTTGATGATATCCGCCTGTGCCAGGGTACCCATGACGGTCTTCAGCTCGTTATAGGTCAGTGCGTTCAGACGCTCCTCTGCAACAACAGTGCTGCCCAGAGTCTGATAGAACTTCAGGGGATCTTCGATCTTCCACAGCACGTAGCAGTCCACAGTCATGTTCTGCTTATCGGAGGTCAGCACCTCGGAAGGGGGAATGTCATACAAAGTGGTGGCCTTGCTGAAATACTTCACCGTATCCACAAAGGGGATCTTAAAGTGCAGGCCGGCCTGATCGGTGGTCTCCACGATCTTGGAAAACTGCACCCGGCAGGCATACTGATTTTCTTCCACAGTGTAAACAGAGCTTGCCAATACCACGATCAGCAGCACCGCAATAACAGCGGCAACGATCCATTTTTTATTCATTTTCGTTACCTCCCTTGTTTTCCACAAGGCTCTCCAGCGGCAGCAGTACCTGCATATTCTCGCCGGAGCCGGTGTTGATATACAGCTTCACACCGGGCAGAACTTCAGAAATCGCCTCATAATACATACGGGAACGGGTGATCTGGGGATTTAAGGCGTACTGCTCATACATGGCGTTGAACAGCGCCACCGCTTCCTTGGCCTCGTTGATACGCTTGACCTTCAGATACTCCGCATTCTGGATCAGCTGATCCGCCTGGGCCTCTGCCTGGGGCAGCTGGGCATTTTCGTATGCCTTGGCATCGTTGATCACAGCCTCCGCCTGCTGTTTGGCGGTCTCCACCGCCTTGAAAGCCTCAATAACTTCCTTCGTAGGCGGTTCGGAATCCTGAATACGCACATCGATCAGGGACAGGCCGATGTCGTACTCCGCCAGGATCTTGGTCACCAGATCTTTGACCTGCATCTGGATGTTTTCCTTGCCGTCGGTCAGTACGCTGTCCACGGAGGAAGAGCCCACCACGTTACGAACCTGACTCTGGATCAGATTGCGCAGGATCAGCTCCGCGTCGTTGGATGCGTACAGATACTTCACAGGGTCAGAGACCTTGTATTCCACGAAAAAGTCCACATTTACAATATTGTAGTCGCCGGTGATCATAGTGCTTTCGTTGGAGCTTACCACATAACCGTCACCTTCGGTGCGATAGCCCAGCTCGATCTTCTGGTAGACGTTGACTTCGACCTTCTTCACCTGCTGGATGCCAAAGGGCAGCTTAAAGTGGACACCGGCATCGGTGACGTCCGTAACCTTGCCGAAGGTGGTGACCACCGCCTGCTCCTTGTCGTCCACGGTGTAGAAGCAGGTCAGCACCAGCACCAGCGCAAATACCAGCACCGCAGCCACCAGTATCGTATTCGTGATCTTCTTCACATCCGGCGGATTCTGTTTGTTGCCGCCGGCACCAAAATGATAGGTTGCCATTTCGTTTTCTCCTTTACTGATTTAATTCATTTACCATATTTTCAGCATATTGCCGCAGCTGGGCAGCGGCCCAGGCCGTGAGCATGATATGCAGTACCTTTTTGACCCGCTCCTTTGCGCCGGGGACAGGCTCCCGGTAATCCGCCAGTGCCTCCGTAAGCCAGGGATCCATATTTTCCGGCCGGCCAACCTTGCCCACACCGGAAACCAGCCGAACGAAGATGAAATACAGATCCACATCCCGGATCATGTCGTCGCTGGTGTCGTCCAGATGGCCGTTGATGTAAGAAAGCAGGCTGCAGACCGTTTCCAGCGGCATGACGCTCTTGAGCATATTGATGTTCAGAATGCGGCAAAGCTGGTTTACGTTGTAGCGCTTCTTTTGGGGTGGTGTCAAAAAGCCTCGCTTGACCCAGTTCTGAATGGCATAGGGCTCCAAGCCTGTCAGCTCGGCCACCTGCCGCAGGGCAAGATCCCCCGTCAAAAACATAGATTGGAAAATCTCTTCAATATGTGTTGCGTCGGATTTTTGAATGCTGCGTACCGTACCGGGTATGATCCATTCCATACACTTCGCCCCTTTCTTTATGGTGCTATGATCATATCATATGGTCACGTGATTGTCAATAAACATTTTATGACCAGTTTGTAAATAATCGCAAGCTTCGTTTATTAGGCTATGTATAACCTTCCCCTCGGGGGAAGGTGGCGCGCAGCGCCGGATGAGGGGTATCTCCGCCACCCTCGCATCCGTCCGTAAAACCCCAGTTTTCCCCAGTGTGTTTGCCAAAACTTTTTCCGTTTTCCCCCTTTACGGAACAGGAAATATGTTGTACAATACTATATTATATTATCGTGGGAGGTATGGGCCGTGAATTGCATGAAATGCGGACGGGAGCTGAAGGATCATCAGGTCTTCTGCCCGGAATGTCTGGCCGTCATGAATGACTATCCGGTAAAACCCGGCACGCCCATTCTGCTTCCCACCCGGCAAAATCTGCCGGTTGCCCAACCGAAACCCTCCAAAAAGAAAGCGCGAAAGCCGGAAGAGCAGGTACTGCGGCTGCGCAGCGCTGTCCGCTGGCTGACCCTGGCGCTGATCGTGACGTTGCTGGCCTTTGTTGCCGCAGCACTGATGATGCTCTGGCTGTTGGACGGCCCCGGTTGGCAGCCCCTTTTCTGAACGCTACAGAGAATGTTTCACGTGAAACATTCTTCACCCACAGAACGAATATGTTTCACGTGAAACATACGGCATCCGTATAAAAGGAGGTACCTATGGGTAAAACCATTGCGGTGGTCAATCAAAAGGGCGGCGTAGGAAAAACCACCTCTGCCGTCAATCTGACCGCCTGTCTGCACGATCTGGGACTGAAAGTCCTGCTGTGCGATTTTGACCCCCAGGCCAATGCCACCTCCGGTCTGGGTATTGAAAAACGTAAGATCAAGCACAGCGTCTACGATGTGATCATCAACGACACACCGGCTGCCACCGCTGTTATAAAAACCAAATTTGGTGATGTTCTGCCGTCCTCCGCGGATCTGGCCGGTGCCGGCGTGGAGCTGATCAGCGTGGATCAGCCTAATTACCGGCTGAAAAACGCCTTGGCCACCGTAAAGGACGATTATGATGTGATTCTCATCGATTGCCCCCCATCTTTGGAGATGCTGACGCTGAACGCCTTGGCAGCCGCCGATGAGATCCTGATCCCTGTTCAGTGCGAATACTACGCACTGGAGGGTCTGTCCGATCTGATGACCACCCTGCGGATGGTAAAAAAGCGGGTCAATCCGGATTTGAGCATTTTTGGTGTGATCCTGACCATGTTTGATGGCCGCACCAATTTTTCCAACCAGGTGGCGCAGGAGGTGCGCAAGCATTTCCCCGGCAAGGTATTCGCTTCCGTGATCCCACGGAATATCCGCCTTGCGGAGGCCCCCAGCCACGGCATTCCCGTATCTGCCTACGATAAGTACAGCCGGGGCAGCCATGCGTACAAAGCGCTGGCGGAAGAAATTAAGAATAAACTGTGATGAGGTGATTCATTTGGCATCAAACAAAGGCCTTGGCAAAGGCTTGGGTGCGCTTTTAGGGGATTTCTCCGAAGAAACCCATGAGAAAAGTCCCTATCAGCTGCTGCCCCTGCACAAAGTAGAACCTAACCGATCCCAGCCCCGGCAGGATTTTGATGAAGAAGAATTGGCTGCGCTCAGCGAGTCCATCCGGGAACACGGCGTGATCCAGCCGCTGACCGTACGGGAGCTGAACAGCGGTTATTACCAGATCATCGCCGGCGAGCGCCGCTGGCGTGCAGCGCGAATGGCCGGTCTTTCCGAGATCCCTGCGGTGATCATCGAGGCTGACGACAAAAAAGCCATGGAGCTGGCGCTGATCGAAAACCTGCAGCGGCAGGACTTAAATCCCGTGGAAGAAGCCCTCGGCTACCAAACTCTGATGACCGACTACGGCATGACTCAGGAGGAAACCGCTCAACGAGTGGGAAAATCCCGTCCTGCGGTGACCAACGCTCTGCGGCTTTTGCATCTACCGGAGGCGCTGTTGGAAAAAGTCCGGGAAGGTCAGCTTTCCCCGGGACACGCCCGGGCGGTGCTGTCCGTCAAGGATTCCAAAAAGCAGCTGGAGGCAGCGCAAAAGATCATGGCTCTGGGACTTTCCGTCCGGCAAGCCGAGCTGCTTTGCAAGAATATGGATGCCGCGCCGAAAAAGGAGCCCAAGGTCACCTTGGCCGTGGACTATATCGGCGAATGCGAAAAGAATTTGAGCAAGCACCTTGGCCGGGGCGTAAAGATCGTCAACGGCAAGCGCAAAGGACGCTTCGAACTGGAATTTTACGGTGCGGAGGATCTGCAGAATCTGCTCACCGCACTGATGAAACTGAAATAAAAAAGGGAGATAATTACTATGGAAAAGAAACTGTATAAGAACAAGCAAAACAAGATGCTCTGCGGCGTTTGCGCCGGTCTCGGTGAATATCTGAATCTGGATCCCACCATCGTCCGTCTGATTTGGGTGCTGATTACTCTGTTTGCAGGCGCCGGTCTGCTGGCCTATATCATCTGCGCTCTGGTATTCCCCGAAAAGCCCGAGAATTTCTGATTTCCTAAGGAGATTTCATCATGTTAGACATTCGTAAGATCAAAGAAAATCCCGACGCGGTCAAGGCCGGTCTGAAGGCCAAGGAAGTAGATTGCGATGCCATCGTCGACCGCATTCTGGAGCTGGATGTTCAGATCCGCGCTCTGAAGACCTCCACCGAGGGTAAAACCGCGGAAAAGAATAAGCTGGCCAAGGAAAACGGCAAACTTTTCGGTCAGAAGAAGGCTGCGGAAAAGCAGGGTAAAGACACTTCTGATATCGATGCCACCATCGAGAGCAACAAGCAGCAGTCCATCGCGCTGGATGCTTCCATCGCTGATGAGGCCGAACAGCTGAAAACCCTCAGCGTAGAGTTCAAGACTGCCATGCTGAGCCTGCCCAACCTGCCCGATCCCGATCTGCTCCCCGGCGGTAAGGAAAATAACGAGCCCCTGCGCTACGTTGGCAAGAAGCCCGAATTTGACTTCGAGCCCAAGCACCACGTTGACCTGTGCGAAGGTCTGGGTCTCATTGATTACACCCGGGGCGTCAAGCTGGCCGGTGCCGGCAACTGGATGTACACCGGCATGGGCGCCCGTCTGGAGTGGGCTCTGCTGAACTACTTCATCGACACCCACACCGCTGACGGATACGATTTTATTCTGCCGCCCCATATGCTGGAGTATATGTGCGGTGAGACCGCCGGTCAGTTCCCCAAGTTTGCCGACGAGGTCTATAAGATTGCCAACCCCACCGACGATCGGGTCCACTATATGCTGCCCACCGCTGAGGCCGCTTTGGCTTCCATTTACCGGGACGAGATCCTCAGCGAGGCCGATCTGCCCAAGAAGCTGTTCGCCTACACCCCCTGCTTCCGCCGGGAGGCCGGTTCTCACCGTGCCGACGAGCGTGGCATGGTTCGCGGCCATCAGTTTAATAAGGTAGAGATGTTCCAGTTCTGCAAGCCCGAGGATTCTGACGCCGCCTTCGATGAGCTGGTCACCAAGGCTGAAAAGCTGGTGGAGGGTCTTGGCTTCCACTTCCGTACCGTGAAGCTGGCCGCCGGCGACTGCTCCGCATCCATGGCCAGAACCTACGACATCGAGATCCTGATTCCCTCCATGGACGGCTACAAGGAGGTTTCCTCCGTCAGTAACGCCCGCGACTATCAGGCTCGCCGCGGTAACATCCGTTTCCGTCGAGAGGAGACCGGCAAGCCCGAGTTCCTGCACACGCTGAACGGCTCCGGTCTGGCAACGTCCCGTATTTTCCCCGCTCTGGTGGAACAAAATCAGCGTGCCGACGGCTCCATCGTGGTGCCCGAAGTGCTGCGTAAGTATCTGGGCGGCCTGGAGATCATCGAAAAGAAATGATCCATTGGGACGAAAGCCGCTGGGAAGCAGAATTTGAGCTTTTGTTATCTCACGCCCGGTCATACCTGAATCCTGAATGGCCCCAGGGTCAAATCGTCGTTCTGAAAACCGCAAAAGGAAACCTGTACACCGTACAAATCCCGGATTTTATAGATCCTTCTGTCCGGGAACCCTTGGAAAACCAGTGTATCCAACGACTGTGGGAGCAGGACGATACGCAAGTTCTTACCTGTCTGGCAACGATGAACGGTGAACAACCGGAGATTCTCTCCTGGAATTTCCGAGCCGGGCTGGTGGAACTCAACGCAGACAATCTGCAAACCCATGCCTTCCTGTGGGGCGGCGGCGACAAGATCCTTATAAAACCCTTCCAAAGCCTGCTGCCCCCTGAAAAGAAATAAAGCCGCAAGGCGAAAACAGAAAGGAACATAAAAATGAGCAAGAAAAACGGAAAACCTACCCTGATTGAGGAATTTAAGACATTTATCAACAAAGGCAACGCCATGGCTCTGGCCGTTGGTACTATCATCGGCGGTGCCTTCACCACCATCACCAAGAGCGTGACCAATGACCTGATCATGCCTCTGGTCAACATTTTCATGGGTGGTGCAGATTTCTCCGAGCTGAAGATTGAGCTGCCCCGTATCGTACCTGTTTACCAGGACGTGCTGAACGAGGCCGGCGAAGTGATCGGCCAGGAGTACGTACCCCACTATCTTACTTACGGTAACTTCATCTCTGCAGTCATCAATTTCCTGATCATGGCTCTGGTGGTCTTCCTTATCGTCAAGGGAATGAACACCCTCACCGAGCTGAACAAGAAGAAGGAAGCCGAAGCCCCCGCCGAGCCCCCCGCACCTCCCGCTCCCACCGCTGAGGAAGTCCTGCTCACCGAGATCCGCGACCTGCTGAAGAATAAGTAAAACTTATTGCCGGCTGTTCTCCCTGAACAGCCGGTCATTTTTCGCTTCCAAATTACAGTTTATCGCTCTGTTATGAAAGGCCCCCTTGCCTAAAGGGGGCTGCTGAGCGAAGCGAAGCTGGGGGATTCTTATGCCGCCACCGGCGGCATATCGCCCTTTGGGCGAGTATCCCTCCACCGCTTGCGCGGTCCCCCTCCCTCTAGGCGAGGGAGGCTTTCGCTCTAACCAACAGCCCGACAAATCTCAATTTTATATCCATCTACACGCGGAATTATTTTCAGCAATTCCCCACAATAATATCGATAACTGTTTGACAAATCCGCACAATAGATTTATAATGAACTTGTATGGGCATTTTGCCCGAAAACGATCAAAATACTGAAAAAGGACGGATCAGATCATGTATAAAATCGTACGCAAGAAGGAGCTGAACTCTGCCGTCACCCTGATGGAGATCGAAGCCCCCTTTATTGCCAAGAAGGCTAAGGCCGGTCAGTTCATCATCTTCCGCATCGACGAGAAAGGTGAGCGTGTTCCCCTGACCATCGCCGGCTACGACCGGGAAAAGGGTACTGTTACCATTATTTTCCAGAAGGTCGGCTTTGCCACCATCGCGCTGGGTAAGCTGAACGAAGGCGATTACATCCGCGACTTTGTCGGCCCTCTGGGCAAGCCCACTCCCGTGGAAGGCAAGAAGAAGGTCTGCGTTGTTGGCGGCGGCGTGGGCTGCGCCATCGCTCTGCCCTCTGCCAAGGCTTTCAAGGAAGCCGGTGCGGATGTTACCGTTATCGTCGGTTTCCGCAGCAAGGATATCGTCATTCTGGAAGAGGAGTTCGCAGCGGTTGCTGACCGCCTGATCCTCATGACCGACGACGGCTCCTACGGCCAGCATGGTCTGGTCACCCAGCCTCTGAAGGAGATGCTGGAGGCCGGCGAGCAGTTCGACGAAGTTCTGGCCATCGGCCCCATTCCCATGATGAAGTTCGTTTCCCTGACCACCAAGCCCTTCGGCGTACATACCAGCGTGTCCCTGAACCCCATCATGGTGGACGGCACCGGCATGTGCGGTGGCTGCCGCGTCACCGTTGGCGGCGAAGTGAAGTTCGCCTGTGTGGACGGCCCCGAGTTTGACGGTCATCAGGTGGATTTTGCCGAGCTGATGAGCCGTAACTCCACCTACCGTGGCCGCGAGGCTGAAGTCACCGAGAAGCATGCCTGCCGCATGGACGCCATGGGTAAGGCACTGATCAAGTAAGGAGGGAACTGTAATGGCTAATATGACTCTTGTTAAGACCCCCATGCCCGAGCAGGATCCCAAGGTCCGTGCCCGCAACTTTAAGGAAGTCGCTCTGGGCTACACCCCCGAGCAGGCCATTGAGGAAGCCAACCGCTGCCTGGGCTGTAAGAACCCCAAGTGTGTGGAAGGCTGCCCCGTCAATGTCCGCATCCCCGAGTTCATCAAGAAGGTTCAGGAAGGCGACTTCAAGGCCGCCTATGAGATCATCACCTCCACCAACGCTCTGCCCGCCCTTTCCGGCCGCGTCTGCCCCCAGGAAAGCCAGTGCGAAGCAAAGTGCGTCCGTGGCATCAAGGGTGAGAGCGTTGCCATTGGCCGTCTGGAGCGTTTCGTTGCTGACTGGTACCGTGAAAATGTCAATGCCATGCCCGAAAAGACTCCCTCCAACGGCATTAAGGTCGCCGTGGTCGGCTCCGGCCCTGCCGGCATGACCGCCGCTTCCGACCTGGCCAAGAAGGGCTACGCCGTTACCATGTTCGAGGCTCTGCATACCGCCGGCGGCGTTCTGGTCTACGGCATCCCCGAGTTCCGTCTGCCCAAGGCCATCGTTGCCAACGAGATCACCAAGCTGGAGGCTCAGGGTGTGGTAGTCATGACCAACATGGTCATTGGCCGCGTTCTGACCATCGACGAGCTGTTCGAGATGGGCTATAAGGCTGTGTTCGTGGGCTCCGGCGCCGGCCTGCCCATGTTCATGAACATCCCCGGCGAAAGCCTGAAGGGTGTCATGTCCGCCAATGAGTACCTGACCCGTACCAACCTGATGAAGGCTTACGACGAAAACTACGATACCCCCATCATTAAGTCCAAGTCTGTTGCCGTTGTGGGCGGCGGTAACGTGGCAATGGACGCAGCACGCTGCGCCATGCGTCTGGGTGCGGAGAACGTTTACGTTGTCTACCGCCGTGGCGAGGCCGAAATGCCCGCCCGTCTGGAGGAAAAGCACCACGCCAAGGAAGAGGGCATTGAGTTCAAGACTCTGTGTAACCCCATCGAGATCGTGGGCGACGAGAATGGCCGTGTCTGCGGCATGAAGTGCATTCGTATGGAGCTGGGCGAGCCTGACGCATCCGGTCGCCGCCGTCCCATCGAAGTGCCCGATTCCGAGTTCATGCTGGATGTGGACACCGTGATCATGAGTTTGGGCACCAGCCCCAACCCCCTGATCCGCTCCACTACGCCCGGTCTGGAGACCAACCGCAAGGGCTGTCTGATCGTCAACGAGAACGAGATGACCACCCGTGACGGCGTGTTCGCCGGCGGCGATGCCGTTACCGGCGCAGCTACCGTCATTCTGGCTATGGGCGCCGGTAAGAAGGGCGCTGCCGCCATCGACGCTTACCTGCAGAAGTAATTCTTAAATATTATGTAAACCACCCTGAGCAATCGGGGTGGTTTTTTATTGCTTGCGTATCAAATTTCAGTTTATCGGTCTGTTCATAACCTTCCCCCTGGGGGGAAGGTGGCGCGCAGCGCCGGATGAGGGGTATCTCTGCCGCCCCTCATCAGTCAAAAATCGGTTGCGAAGAGCCGATTTTTGCCAGCTTCTCCCCAGGGAGAAGCTTTTGCGCCTTACAGGCGCTATCGCATCTATGATGCAACAATTCCCTTCGCAACAGCACGATAAATTCCAAATGGGCACCCATATAAAAAGCCTCCCGGTTGGGAGGCTTTTCTTACTCTATCAGAGAATCACAGTACGCACAACGGATGGTTTGTCCCTCAGGGATCTGATTTTGTCCGCTGCAATGGGGGCACAGCTTCGCGATCATCTTCGGCTGCGGCACCACCGGTCTGTTGGGCCAGATCAGAACATCGTTTTCGTAATCGATATACCGTCCGTCCAGCGCGCCAAAGGCGATCAACTGCTCCAGCTCCTGCCTTGTGCGGGGAAATTCACGGCCTGTGACCGCCGCGATCTGCCGGATATCCTCCACATCATCATGGATCACCACAGGCGCGTATAGCTCATAAAGACCGGCGATCTGTCGGAACCTCCACCACGGGATCAGTAGCGCTAAACCGCCGCCGCAGCATACGATCAGCATCACCGCAATACTAAAGGGGATCTGGCTGGGGTCTTCCACTTCCACATTTCCCGTCAATGCCGCGATCACGAAGAAAATGCCCGTAAAGATCAGCACACCGGCGGTAATTGCAATATGATTGGCCCGTTTGCGGTAATGCCCATCCCGGACAGTATCCTTGCCCAGCAGCCAATAGATCAGATAGCACAAACCCACAGGGTAAAAGAAAATCAGCAGCGCCAAAGCACAGCCGGTAGGTTTTTTCTTCAAAGGGATCACCTGCTTTCCGGTAAAATGATATCATAATCCCACCGACAATTCAAGGTTGACTTTTTTTCACCAAAATGATATGGTATGCAGGATTCGGAGGTGAGAAAATGAAGACACGGAATATGGTGCTTTGCGCCCTGTTTGCTGCGCTGATGGCTATTTGCGCATGGATCAGCGTCCCTACCGGCTCCGTTTCCTTCACACTGCAGACCTTTGCCCTGTTTTTGACCCTGCTCGTGCTGGGTGGAAAATGGGGAAGTGTAACGGTTTTGGTCTATCTTACCCTGGGCGCAGTGGGCATCCCGGTGTTTTCCGGCTTTCAAGGTGGCATCGGCACCCTGCTTGGGCCCTCCGGCGGTTTCTTTTTAGGTTTTATGTTAACCAATTTGCTGTACTGGCTGGTGATTTCCCTGTTTGGCAACCGATTTTTGACGAACCTCATTGCCCTCTGTACAGGTCTGCTGCTCTGTTACCTCTGCGGCTGGCTTTGGTACAGCCGGTTTGCAACCGTGAATTTCTTTTTTTGGTGTCTCCCCTACCTGTTACCGGACGCTGTCAAAATGATTCTGGCCTTTTTTCTTGCCAAGCGGCTTAAATCTGTAATCTGATGCGCATACTCCCCTCTTTTTGGGCATAGATTGTCCATAGGAGGGGAGTCTTTATGCGAAAACGGGATCTTTTTATTCTCATCGGCGCACTGATCGTGGCGCTGGGAATGGGACTTTATATCATGCTGGGACAGGCCGCCCAAACCGCCAGCTGGGGCTTAAGTTACCGCACCGAGGGAATCGCCCCCCAAGGGCCGGATTCTGCCGGGGAGCTTGCCAAATACGACGCAGTTTACGTAGGAAATACCGAAGAAAAGATAATTTATCTGACCTTTGACGCCGGCTATGAAAACGGCTGCACCGCCCAAATTTTGGACGCACTAAAAAAACACAACGCCCCGGCGGCCTTCTTTTTGGTGGGAAACTATATGGAGAAAAACCCGGATCTGGTGCGTCGAATGGTGTCGGAAGGACATATTGTAGGCAACCACACCATGCACCATCCGGATATGCAGGTTGTCCGTGACCGTGCAACCTTTGCATCAGAATTGAACGGTTTAGAGGAACTTTTTACCGAAATCACGGGTCAAAATTTGCCGAAATATTACCGCCCACCCCAGGGAAATTACTCGAAAAACAACCTGCAGATGGCAAAAGACTTAGGCTACAAGACGGTGTTTTGGAGTCTTGCCTATGTGGATTGGAATAATGATTCCCAGCCCACCGCGGAGCAGGCCTACAGCAAGCTGCTTCCCCGAATTCACAACGGCGCCATCGTACTTTTACACTCCACATCCAAGACAAACGCCGCAATTATGGACGATTTACTAACAAAATGGGAAGAAATGGGTTATCAGTTCGCAAGCCTTGACGATTTGTTCCAACAATGAATTGGGATTTATCGGGTTGTTGGTTAGAGCGAAAGCCTCCCTCTGATGAGGGAGGTGCCCCGAAGGGGCGGAGGGAGAGAAACTGCTGGTATCCCTTGAGTTCTCTCCCCCAGTCATGCCATTCGGCATGACAGCCCCCTCGTCAGAGGGGGCCGTGACCTCTGTCACAATAGAGCGATAAACTAAAATTTGAAAACCCACGCAAAAAGGCGGCGCTTTCGCGCCGCCTTTTTTCACTTAAACCGTTTTTCCAGTGTGGAAGTGTTGTAGCTTGTCAGATACACCCGGGTCATGCCGTATTGGGTGGTCAGGACATAGGATTTCGGCAGATCGTCACAGGGGACGACCTGTCCTTCCTGCTCAGCTTTTTCCAGAAATTCCCTGCCCCGGGCATTGATGGTGGTGTTATCCAGATCAAAAATCCCGATCACCGACCGATCCCGCACGGACATATCGTTACCGATAGGAAGGTACATCCTCACTCCCCCTTGATGCGCTTCCACTGGCTTACAGCCAGCTCATCGCAGCGGTTATTCTTGGGGTTTTCAGCGTGTCCCTTGACCCAGTGGTAGTGCAGCTCGTGCTTCATGGTCAAATTCAAAAGAATTTCCCAGAGATCCGGGTTTAAGGCAGGCTTTTTGTCAGCCTTTTTCCAGCCGTTTTTCCGCCAGCCCCAGGCCCAACCCTTTTCCAGCGCATCAATGACATATTTCGAGTCCGAATACAGCTCCACGATACATGGCTCTTTCAGGGCTTTTAACCCCTCGATCACCGCTGTCAGTTCCATCCGGTTGTTGGTGGTGCTGTCTTCGCCGCCGGAAAGCTCCTTTTCCACACCGTTATACTCCAAAATCGCACCCCAACCCCCGGGGCCGGGATTGCCGGAGCAGGCGCCGTCGGTATACAGCGTTACGGTCTTCATTCTTCTGTCTCCAGATTTTCCACCCGCTCCATGGATACCAGCTCGTTACCCTCGTCGATGCGCATAACGATAACACCCTGCACATCGCGCTTGTAAACATTGATGGTATTGACAGGAATCCGGATGATGACACCGCTGTTCTCGATGAGCATCACATCGTCGCTTTCACCAACCACACGGCAGCCGGCGATGGCACCGGTCTTGGGGGTGATGTTGTAGTTCTTCAGACCCTTGCCGCCGCGATTCTGAGGGATTTTCTCCCCATCCGGGCCGGTGCGCAGGTATTCCGCCAGCTCCGTACGCTTACCAAAGCCGTTGACGGTGACGGTGAGCAGGGTCTTGCCCTCTTCCACTTTCTCCGCGCCGATGACATAGTCATCGCCGGTCAGGGTGATACCCTTCACGCCGGCGGCGTCACGGCCCATGGGACGGACGTCGTTTTCGTTGAAGCAGATTGCCATACCGTTGCGGGTAGCCAGAATGATATTGTCGTTGCCGGTGGTGCGGATGACGTTGATCAGATGGTCATTTTCGTCCAGCGTCAGCGCCCGGATACCGCCCTTGCGGTTGGTCTTCAGCGCAATGAAGGGGATCCGCTTGACGGTGCCGTGCTTGGTGCACATCAGCAGGAACTCGTTTTCGTCGAATTCTCTGGTGATGACCATGGCGGTAACGCTTTCGCCGGGATCCAAAGGCAGAATATTGACGATGGCAGTACCTCTTGCGGTACGGCCTGCCTCGGGAATCTGATAGCCCTTGCGATGGTGGACACGACCCTTGTCGGTAAAGAAGAGCATATGGTCATGGGTGGAAGCGATGTTCAGACTCTTGACATAGTCTTCTTCCTTCAAATTCTGCGCGTTGACACCTCTGCCGCCACGCCCCTGGGTCCGATAGATATCCACGGGCATCCGCTTGACGTAGCCTTCCTTGGACAATGTAAAGGCGCAGGTTTCCTCTTCGATGAGGTCTTCGATATCGATCTCATCCTCGATGTCCTGAATTTCGGTCTTACGGCCGTCGCCAAACTTGTCACGGATCTCGATGAGCTCATCTCTAAGCACGACACGGAGCTTGGCAGGATCCGCCAGCAGCTCCAGATAGTAAGCGATTTTTTCCTGCAGCTCGTTAAATTCATTCTGCAGCTTTTCTCTATCCAGACCCTGCAGAGCCTTCAGACGCATATCCAGAATCGCCTGTGCCTGCACATCATCCAAACCGAACCGCTCCATGAGTCGCTGCTTGGCATCGTCATAAGCGGTGCGGATAATGCGGATAACTTCGTCGATATTATCCTGAGCAATGAGCAGACCCTCCAACAGATGGGCGCGCTCACGGGCCTTACGCAGATCGTACTCCGTTCTGCGGGTCAGCACTTCCTCCTGATGGCGCAGATACTCGTCGATGATCTGCCGCAGGGACAGGATCTTCGGCTGCTTCTGATCATCCACCAGTGCCAGCATGATGATACCAAAACTAGACTGGAGGGCCGTCTGCTTAAACAGGGTGTTCAGCACCACCTGGGGATTGGCATCCTTCTTCAGCTCAATGACGATACGCATACCGTTACGGTCGGTTTCGTCACGAAGGTCGGAAATACCCTCCAGACGCTTATCCTTCACCTGCTCGGCAATATTTTTGATCATCTGCCGCTTGTTGACCTGATACGGAAGCTCCGTAACAATGATCCGGGTGCGATCCTTGGCAAATTCCTCAAAATTGGTTCTTGCACGGACCACCACCTTGCCGCGGCCGGTGGCATAAGCGGCACGAATGCCGGATCTGCCCATAATAATACCGCCGGTGGGGAAATCCGGGCCGGTAACGTGCTCCATCAGATCCACCATGGTGCATTCGGGATCGTCCAGAACCGCCACGCAGGCGTTGATGACTTCTGTCAGATTGTGAGGCGGAATATTGGTGGCCATGCCGACAGCGATACCACTGGAGCCGTTGACCAGCAGATTGGGGAACCGGCTGGGCAGAACTCTGGGTTCTTTCCGGCTTTCGTCGAAGTTGGGATCCCAGTTAACGGTGTCCTTGTCGATGTCCCGCAGCATTTCGTTGGACATTTTACTGAGGCGCGCCTCGGTATAACGGTAAGCTGCCGGGGGGTCGCCGTCCACAGAACCGAAGTTGCCGTGGCCATCCACCAGCATATAGCGCATGGAGAAATTCTGTGCCAGACGCACCATAGCGTCGTAAACGGACGCGTCGCCATGGGGATGATACTTACCCAGTACGTCACCGACGCAGGTGGCAGACTTTTTGAAGGGCTTGTCGGAAGTCAGACCGCTTTCGTACATAGTGTACAGGATCCGGCGGTGGACAGGCTTCAAGCCGTCACGCACGTCCGGCAGGGCGCGGCCAACGATGACGGACATGGCATATTCAATATAGGATTTTTCCATTTCGTCAACCAGGTAACTTTCGGTGATTACCTGATCCGGAAACTGAATATCCTCCGGTTTGTAGCTACGATTGTGTGCCATTAAATAATACCTCCTGGAAGTTATTCCCAAGGCCCCCTTGCCTAAAGGGGGCTGTCGCCGCCGTATGGCGGTGACTGGGGGATACTACCTTGTAATCTGGAATTAACTATTTGATCAATATACTCACATACTCCACGGAAATTTTGAGTAATTGCATTATTAGGGATTCTGATAACCAGTAAATTACGTTTTTCAATAAAGTCTGTTCTTATTTGATCTTTCCTTTGCATTTCGGTTTCATAATGCTGTGATCCATCTAATTCGATAATCAATCTTGCATCATGACAATAAAAATCAACAATATACTGATCTATTACTTTTTGCCGTAAAAATCTAACGGGATAACATCTTAAGAAATCATACCAAAGGTGTCTTTCTTCTTTTGTCATGTTTTTTCGGAGCTTTTTTGCATTATCCGTTAATTTTGTATTATGCTTCCGGTCCACAAAAATCCCCCCGGCTGCTTCGCAGCCACCCCCCTTTAGGCAAGGGGGGCTTTATTAAATATCGATATTCACAGCGTATTTTGCGTTACGCTCGATCCATTCCTTACGGGGTTCCACCTGCTCGCCCATGAGTACGGTGAAGATCTCGTCAGCCCGGCGGGCATCATCCAGCGTGATCCGGCGCAGCGTCCGCTTTTCAGGATCCATGGTGGTCTCCCACAGCTCGTGGGGATCCATCTCACCAAGGCCCTTGAACCGGGAAATATCCACCTTCGCGCCGCCCTCGCCACGCATCTCGGCGGAAACCTCGTCGCGCTGCTCATCAGAGTAGGCAACACGCTCCTGCTTACCCTTTTTCAGCTTATACAGCGGCGGCACAGCGGAGTAAACGTAGCCGTTTTCGATGAGCGGGCGCATATAGCGGAAGAAGAAGGTCAAAAGCAGGGTACGGATATGGGCGCCGTCCACGTCCGCATCGGACATGATGATGACCTTGTGGTAGCGCAGCTTTTCAATATCAAATTCCTCGCCGATGCCGGCGCCCAGCGCCACGATCAGCGGATACAGCTTGTCGTTGCCGTAGATCTTGTCAGCTCTGGCCTTTTCCACGTTGAGCATCTTACCCCACATGGCCAGGATCGCCTGGAACCGGGAATCTCTGCCCTGGATGGCAGAGCCTGCAGCGGAGTCACCCTCGACGATGTAAATTTCGCAGAGGCTGGGGTCCCGCTCGTTGCAGTCCTGCAGCTTGTCCGGCATCTGACCGGATTCCAGACCGGTCTTGCGGCGGATGGATTCTCTTGCCTTCCGGGCGGCTTCACGGGCCCGGTTTGCCATCATAGCCTTTTCCAAAATCAGCTTGGCAGTGGCAGGATGCTCCTCAAAGTAGGTAGCCAATTGGTCATTGACGATCTGATCCACCAAGGTACGGATATAGGCATTACCCAGCTTTGCCTTGGTCTGACCCTCGAACTGAGCATCCGTCAGCTTCACGGAGATGATGGCAGTGATACCTTCCCGGCAATCCTCGCCGGAGACCTTGTCATCGCCCTTGATCTGGCCATTCTTAATGCCGTAGTTGTTCAGAACTCTGGTCAGCGCAGTCTTGAAGCCGGTCTCATGCATACCGCCCTCGGGGGTGTTGACCTCGTTGGCAAAGCTGAGGATAAATTCGTTGTAGCCGTCGTTGTACTGGATGGCGATCTCGGCAGAGGCATCGCCCTTACTGCCGCTCATGTAGATCACATCGCTGTGGAGCGGGGTCTTGTTCCGGTTGCACCAGGTGGCAAACTCCCGGATACCGCCCTCGTAGCACATCTTGTCGGACACTTCCTCCTCGACACGCTTGTCGGCGATGGAAATGTGCAGACCGGCGGTAAGGAAGGCCTTCTCCCGCATACGGGTGTGCAGGATCTCGTAGTCGTATTCCAGAGTGTCGAACATCTCCGGGTCGGGCTGGAAGGTAACCTCCGTGCCGTTCTTGTCGGTTTTGCCGACGATAGTCATCTCCTGGGTGATGTTACCCCGGGCGAATTTCATTTCATAGATGTTGCCGTTTTTGTAGACACGAACCTTCAGCCACTCGGACAGGGCATTCACAACAGACGCGCCCACGCCGTGCAGACCGCCGGAGACCTTATAGCCGCCACCGCCGAACTTACCGCCGGCGTGGAGCACAGTGAACACGACCTCCAGAGCGGGCTTGCCGGTCTGGGGCTGGATATCCACGGGGATGCCACGGCCGTCATCAGTGACGGTGATGGAATTACCGGGGTTGATGGTGACACTGATGTGCTTACAGTAGCCCGCCAACGCCTCGTCAATGGAGTTGTCCACGATCTCGTAGACCAGGTGGTGCAGACCGCTGCTGGAGGTGGAGCCGATGTACATACCCGGGCGCTTGCGGACGGCCTCCAGACCTTCCAGAACCTGGATCTGGGATCCACCGTATTCTTGTGTTACTTTCGTTTCTTCAGACATAAATTTTACTCCTGTCCTAGATAATTGCAGTCATTATTTTACATTTCCCTTTTCGATCTCGATGGTCTTTCCCAGTTTGGTAAACCTTCCGGGCTCGCAGCAGGTGATGAACACCTGTCCGGACACGATCTTGTTCAGCACAAAATCCTGCCGCCCGGGGTCCAGCTCGGAAAGCACATCATCAAGAAGCAGCACCGGCTCTTCGCCGGATTCCCGGCGCATCAGCTCCCGCTGGGCCAGCTTTAAGCTGATGGCAGCGGTACGAGTCTGACCCTGCGAGCCATAAGCCTTCAGGTCGATGCCGGAGAGGGAAACAGAAAAATCATCCTTATGGGGGCCAGTCAGGCACTGGGAAGATTCCAGCTCTGCCCGGTAGTGGTTGTCCAAATGCTCCAAAAGTGCTTGATTCAGCTCGGAAATCGGGGCAAAGGGATCTTTCACCGTGGAAACCGTCTTGTATTCCAGCTGAAAATCCTCAGCGCCACCGGAAAACTGACCGTGATATTCACCGGCCGCCTTGCCAAGGCTCTCATAGAACCGGGCGCGGTAGCTGATCAACAGCGCACCCACCTGGCACAATCTGGCATTGTACTCCGGCAGGATCTCCAACAGAGCGGGGTTTTCATGGCGATCCTTTAAAATCCGGTTTTTCTGCTCCAGAATCCGGTTGTACTCCGCCAACGCTGCGTCGTAATTCGGCCGCAGCTGACAAAGTGCCTGGTCACCCAACCGACGCCGGGGGGCAGAGCCGGTTTTTAAGACCATCAGATCCTCGGGGCAGAATAAAACAGTTGAAATAATACCATGTATATCCGCCGCGGTCTTCTGCTTGGCACCGTTTTTGAAGAGCTGCCGGGGTCTGGCCCCGGGGAACAGCAGCCAGCGCAGCTGTTGCTGCCGCTCCTGGGAATAGACACTTCCCTGCAATTCCGCAAATTCGCCGCCGAAACGCACCATTTCCGCAGTTTTTTGGGCACGGAAGCTCTTTCCGGAGCCGAGGTAGGCAATGGCTTCCAGAAGATTGGTCTTTCCCTGGGCATTGTCGCCGACGATCAGATTCACACCGGGATCAAAATCCAGATTTAAGTTTACATAATTCCGGAAATCCCGGAGTTCGATCTTACAAAGTCGCATGGATCGT
Organism: Oscillospiraceae bacterium; assembly: GCA_015068125.1. Taxonomy (GTDB): domain Bacteria; phylum Bacillota; class Clostridia; order Oscillospirales; family Oscillospiraceae; genus Faecousia. The sequence continues at coordinate 48,424 of SVLD01000010.1, forward strand.
GATCAAATAGGTCTGGCCTTCGTAGGTAAACTTGTCGCCGGGGTAGAGCTTTTTGCCACGCATGGTGCAAATTTCTCCGTTGACGGCTACGAAGCCCTCCTGGATCTCCGCCTTGGCAGCGCCGCCGGTGGGCAGGATGTTGGCCAGCTTCATGGCGGATTCCAGCTTGATAAATTCCGTGCCGATGACCACCGGAATGGAATTATCCTTGCGTTTTACTGTTACTTTCATATGGTTCTCCGTTTATTAACCGTTCTTGATGCGCACGGGCAGCACCATGTAGGAATAGTCGTACTTATCCTCTGCCGGGGTCAGCACAATGGGGCTCAAACCATTGGTCAGCTCCAGCACCACTTCCTCAGAAGGAATGACCCGCAGGGCATCCGCAAGATACCGGACATTGAAGCCGATCTCCAGATCCTTGCCATCGCCGGCGATGGCGCAGCGGTCTTCCGCAGCACCGATGGTGGTGCTGGTGCGCAGCTGCAGCACCTGATCGCCGAACACGCAGCGCACAGGGCTCTTATACTTCTCAGAAACGATCAGACCCACACGCTCAATAGAGGATGCCAGATCCGACACATGGGCCACCAGCTTCACAGGGCAGTTGGTGGGAACCACCTTCCGCCAATCCAGGAAGTCACCCTCCAGCAGGCGGCAGATCAGGGTCGCGCCGCCGACCTGATACAGGATGTGCTTGGATCCCAGAGTGAAAGCGGCCTCTTCATCAGAATCGGTAAGGATCTTCTCAACTTCCTTCAGCGCCTGAGCAGGCACAACAAAGCTCATGCTTCTGCCGATGGGGCTTTCCGTGTGCCAGGTGCGCCGTGCCAGACGGAAGCCGTCCACAGCAATGGCGGAAACGGTATCATCCTCCACCTCAAACTTCACGCCGGTGTGGATAGGACGACCCTGATTTTCAGAAACGGCGAAGATGGTACCGGAGATCATTTCCTTCAGCGCGGTCTGGGGGATATGGACGCAGCGTCCGTTGTCCACCTCAGGCAGCTCCGGATAATCCTCGGCGCTTTCGGCGCTGATGGTAAAGGAAGCGTAACCGCTGCGGATGGAAACCTTGAAGCTCTCATCCACCACCACGGTGACAGGGCCTTCCGGCAGGCGGCGGATAATGTCGCCAAAGAGTCTTGCGGGCAGGATGCAGGTACCGGTCTCGGTGATCTCTGCTTCGATGGAGTAGGAAATGGCGGTTTCCATGTTGTAACCGGTCAGATTCAGTTCATTTTCTGCTTTGCACAGGATGCCTTCCAAAATAGACAGGCTACTCTTCTGGGCAACGGTCCGGCTGGCGATATTCAGACCCTGAACCAGCATACTTTTTTCACAGGTAAAACGCATATACATTTTCCTTTCTGTCAAAATAATATAGATATATATATTTATAGATAATTAAGGCAGTAATCGTATCAGTAGGGGAAAATTGTGTGGATAAGTGGTTTTTCTCTTACAGCCCCAACGACTTTTTATCCACAGGCTAAATTGGAAAATTGATAACTTTTCCACAGGCACTTTTGGATAACTTTTTACGCCGTTTATTCCACAGCTTATCATTCCACATTCCACAATCCCCTGTGGATAATTTAAAGCAGACTGTTGATGTTTGCCGTAATGTCCCGGATGTTATTCTGCAGGGTCACGTTGCTCTTTTTCAGCTCGCTTTCCACCTTAGTGATGGCATAGTGAACGGTGGAGTGGTCACGGGCAAATTCCTGGCCGATTTCCGGCAGGCTCAGATTTGTCAGCTTCCGCACCAGATACATCGCCACCTGCCGGGGCTCTGCGATACCCTTGCTCTTATTGGAGCCCCGCAGTGCGATCTCGTCCACGGAGTAGAACTTGCAAACCTGACTGATGATCAGGCTGGGTGTGGGCAGAGCGTTGCCTTCCACCTTGAACATATCGTCAATGGCCCGGGAAATATTGGCGAGATCCAGGGGCATATTGTTCAGCTCCTGGTAAGCCAGGATCTTCTTCACCGTACCCTCCAGCTGACGGATGTTATTGGTGATATTGATGGCGATGTAGTTGCAAACGTCATCGTCCAGATTCAGATCCAGACCCTTGGCCCGCTTGCGGATGATGGCCATACGGGTCTCATAATCCGGGGGCTGGATGTCCACTGTCAGGCCCCACAGAAAACGGCTTCTGAGCCGGTCTTCCAGGGTCAGCATATCGTCGGGCTTCCGGTCGGAGGTCAGCACGATCTGCTTGTGATCCTCATAGAGCTTATTGAAGGTATGGAAAAATTCCTCCTGGGTGGCTTCCTTGCCGGCGATGAACTGGATATCGTCCACCAGGAACAGATCCGCTTCCCGGTACTTATTGCGGAACTCGATGTTCTTACCGGTTTGGATGGCGGTGATCAGCTCGTTGGTGAACTGGTCGCCTTTGATGTATACCACGTTGGCATCCGGCTTGCGCTGGCGCAGACCGTTGGCGATGGCGTACAGCAGGTGGGTCTTACCCACACCGGGAGGGCCGTAGATAAACAGGGGGTTATAGACCTCGCCGGGGTGGTTGGTGACTGCCACTGCGGCGCCGTGGGCGATCCGGTTGGAGCTGCCCACGATAAAATTGTCAAAGGAAAACTGGGGGTTAAAGTCGATGGAAGTGGGGACTTTATCCTTGTTCTGATAGTCCTCCAGCTCCTTCTCACCCAAAACCTCCACCTTTGCGTCGGAATTGAACAGCTCCTTCAGAGCGTCCTCCACGTAGGCGGCGTAACGGCGCTGGATCATGCTCACATGGAACTCATTTGGGGTGAATAAAACCAGCTTTTCCTCGGTCATTTCGATGACCTCGGTATCTTCAAAACAGGACGAAACCACGGTAGAGGTCAGATGCTCCTCAAGGTAGTTGATGACCTTCGCCCATGCATAGGAAGCAGCGGACATAATAGGCTCCTTTCGTTACTGATTTTTCCGGTATTGCAGACAAAAACCGGCAAAAATGCGCATATTTTCTCACCCTAAATTTTATCACATTTCTATGTAAAAAACAAGGTTTTTTTGCCGATATACAATATAAAATAAGAATAAAAAAACAGGCGGAAAATTGGGATTTATCGGGCTGTTGCGAAGGGATTTGTTGCATCATAGATGCAACAGCGCCTGTAAGGCGCAAAAGCTTCTCCCTGGGGAGAAGCTGGCAAAAATCGGCTCTTCGCAACCGATTTTTGACTGATGAGGGGGCGGCGGAGATACCCCTCATCCGGCGCTGCGCGCCACCTTCCCCCCAGGGGGAAGGTTATGAACTGCCCGCTAAACTGAAATTTAATTCCCGTACTATAAAAAAAGACCGCACCCAAATGGGTGCAGTCTTGCTTACAGCGGAGATTGTTTCATTTTCGCGTAGCGCCGGGGGTACTGCGGCGGTGTGTGAGATACTTTTCGCAGCACGATGACGGAATGCTGTGCGCCGTCAATGGAAAAATCCCGGATCGTTTCCAGTTTCAGACCCAGCTTCTTCACGGCGCCTTTGGCTTCCTCCAGCTCTTCTCTGGCGGCGGAGCCCTTCATCGCCAGCACGGCGCCGCCGACCTTAACAAAGGGTGCGGTGAGCTCCAGCAGGATATTCAGCCGGGCAACAGCCCGGGATGTGGCATAATCGAACTGCTCCCGATACTTAGGGACAGCCTCTTCAGCTCGTGCGGTGACGCAGGCAGCGGTGATTCCCAGCGTGGGCAGGATCTCTTCCAGCCACTTGACCCGCTTACCGAGGCTGTCCAGCAATGTCACACGGGCATCCTTTGATGCAATGGCGATGGGCACACCGGGAAATCCGGCGCCACAGCCCACGTCGATTACGGTTTTACTCTTCAGATCTGCTGCGGCGAGAACGCTCAGGCTGTCCAGAAGGTGCAATTTGGCCACCAGCTCCGGCTCGGTGATGGCGGTGAGGTTCATAACCTCATTCTGCTTGATCACCGCCTGTCCGAAGGCACAAAGCGTATCGATCTGTTCATCGGTCAGGGAAATACCAAGCTCCGGCAGACCTTCACACAGACTTTTGCGCATTTTTTCCATATCAGCCACCCAGATCCACCTGATTTTTGTCCAGAGGATCGAATTGCTCCTCTTCTTCTTGATGCTCGGGCAGGTAGATCTCTTGAATATGCCAGCTCACCAGCAGGTCACAGACCTCGCTGTAGGATTTGGTGCCGCTCTCGTCGCCGCTTACCTTAATATAGGTATCGTTCACGGAATTGGCCAGATCCGAGGCATTATCGTCCATGTTGGCTGCGTAGAATGCCTTGTAGTCATTCAGGTCGGACATCAGCGTGTCGTTGATGCCGGCATAAATATTGCTTGCGGCATTATCCGCGGCGGTGGTACCGACGCTGATCAGAGCATTATAGCAGTAGCGGAAAGCCATGAAATATCCGGAATACTGGAACACGGGGTCGGAATGGACACGGCAGGACAGGAATGCTGCCAGATTGGCATCCCGTTCCATGCTGATGCACATCCGGTGTGCCATTTCGTGGCACATGGTAAAGGGGATGCTGACCACGGGAATGTTGGGGTTGACAGCGGCCTCGCCGGTTATGGGCATGGTAATGCCGGCAATACCCATAGAGGTGTACATATCTGCCCAGCCCAGCTCCTTCACCGGAACGGTGGAGCCGGCAAAAACGGGGAAGGAATATTCATAAGTCAGTGTTTGGTAGCCTTCGCCGGCGGCCTCGGCCATTTCCCGGAAGGTGGGATAATCGGGCTTACCGTCGCTGTCGCGGGGGATCTGCAGGGAAAGCTCGTTGGCTTTGTCACGGAAATAGGTGGTAGCATTGGAAAGCTCCGTGACGCTGTAACTTCCGTCGGCAACGCTCAGGCGAATGTCGTCTGCCAGAGGGCCTGCGTAGTTATTCAGGCCGTACATGCCGGTATGCAGGGTGAAAAGCAGCGTACCGCCGGCCAGCACCCAGCCCAGCCACTGGAAGAAGTTCCACTTAAAGATGATCATCAGCACTACGGAGGCGATGACGATGACGCCCAGCAGCACCACCAGCACCTGCCACAGGCAGAAGCTGACGCTGCCACTCCAATCGGCAAGGGTGGTTTGGATCAGACGGGAAAAATAAGGATAGATCATATCCACAAGGACGGTGTGGGTCTTACAGAACTCCGACAGCGCCCATGTCACCGCAGCCAAAATCGCCGCGGTCAGATATCCGCGCCAATATTTCAAAGGAAGGACCTCCTTTATAGAAAAAGTAAAAAGGGCTATACCTTGTAATAGTATAGCACATTTTTGATCGCTTGTCTGCCCCTATTTTTGAATTTTTCATAAATTCCGGCCATTAGGGGTATATTTCCCTTTGGTGATTTGCTTCAACCCGGCGCTTTACAGGAAAAGAACGCACAGGCAACTGCCTGCGCGTTCCGTAGCCATTATGGAAATCAACCGTGGGCTCTTACCAGCTCGGCGTATTCGTCATACTCAAAGCCAAGGCAGGGATATCCCTTGGGGCCCAGATAGCAATCACTATCCTCATAGCCGGGGTATCCGGATCTGCCATAGCGATACTTGCAATCTGAGCAGCTTCCGCCGAAATAGCGAACATCTCTGCCGCAGCCCGGGCATGTAAAGGCAGTATCGGATACCTGTCTGCCACATTCGCCACATCTGATTAACATATTACTACCTTCCTTTATTCCATAGTCAATACTTCAAAACAGCACATTTTGCAGTATTCTTCTTAAATTATAGCAATTCGGTTTTGCGCTGTCAACGGCTGCAGGGTTATAAAATGTTTACGAGGTGTTCTCTATGAAAAATCCGCTCTGAAAAAATTTTTCTAAATGCGAATAATTCCTATTGACAAATTAAAACTCCTGTGTTATACTCAGTTTGTAAATAAGAACAATTCTTATTTAACTACTGACAGGAGGGCCGAAATGGAAACAAAAACCAAACGCTTTCGAAAGCGCGACGCGATTTTGAACTGCGTCAAGGAAACCACGGTACACCCTTCTGCCGATTGGGTCTATGCCCGGTTAAAGCCGGATATCTCCGACCTGTCGCTGGGTACCGTGTACCGCAACCTCTCTCTTTTTAAGGATCAGGGGCTCATCGTCAGCCTCGGTACAGTAAAAGGTGTGGAGCGGTTTGATGGGAATACAGACCCCCATGTTCACTTCATCTGCAACGGCTGCGGCTGTGTGCTGGACCTGCAGCAGATGGAATTACCCACAGCGCTAACCCAAGCCGCCGCGAATATCAGCGGTGCCAATGTGCAAAGCTGTCAGCTGACCTTCACAGGTCTGTGCAGCGAATGTAAAAATCAAAATTTGGAGGAAGCAATATGAAAAAGTTTGTATGCAACGTCTGCGGTTACGTCTACGAGGGCGAAGAGCTCCCCGAGGATTACGAGTGCCCCCTGTGCGGCGTCGGCGCCGATCAGTTTGAAGAAGAAGCTTAATTTAAATCAAAAATAAAAAATTAAATTTTGGAGGATTATATTATGAAGAAGTTTGTTTGCCCCGTTTGCGGTTACGTTCACGAAGCAGAAGTCATGCCCGAAGGCTTTGTCTGCCCCATCTGCAAGGTTCCCGGCTCCAAGTTCAAGGTTCTGGAAGAGGGTAAGCTGGCTGCTGAGCACGAGTTCGGCATCTACGAGAAGACCGTGAAGAACAACCCCGACATCTCCGACGAGGACAAGGCATATATCCTGGAGCAGCTGATGGCTAACTTCCAGGGCGAGTGCAGCGAGGTCGGTATGTATCTGTGTATGGCCCGCATCGCCCACCGCGAGGGCTACCCCGAGATCGGCCTGTACTGGGAGAAGGCCGCTTACGAAGAGGCAGAGCATGCGGCAAAGTTTGCTGAGCTGCTGGGCAGCACCCTGGAGCCCAACATGAAGGCCTCCACCAAGGAGAACCTGGCATGGCGCGTTGACTGCGAGTTCGGCGCAACCCAGGGTAAGTTCGATCTGGCATCCTGCGCCAAGAAGAACGGTCTGGACGCCATCCACGACACCGTCCACGAGATGGCTCGTGACGAGGCCCGCCATGGCAAGGCTCTGAAGGGCCTGCTGGAGCGCTACTTTCGCTGAGCAGGAGAAACCTGCGATCGATGCGCTTGCCACCCACAAACTGAGCTACGGCCTGTTTGTGCTGACAAGCGCGGATGATCATGACAACGGCTGTATCGCCAACACCTGTTTCCAGGTGGCCAATGACCCCATGAAGCTGTGCATCAGCGTTCAGATGGGTAATCTGACCCGGGAAATTATCGAAAAGAGCGGTGTATTCAATGTCAGCGTGCTGACGGAGAGTGTTCCTTTTGAGACCATCCGCCATTTCGGTATGCAGTCCGGCAGAGATGTGGATAAGTTTGCGGGAGCCTATAAGACGGCGCGCAGTGCCAACGGCCTGCTGTACCTGACGGAGAACACCAACGCTATGTTCAGCTGTAAGGTGCTCCACAAGCAGGACATCGGAAGCCATATGCTCTTCGTCGCTGAGGTCACCGAGGCAAAGGTTCTGGGAAGCGATCCTTCCTGCACCTACGCCTACTACCACAAGGCTATCCGACCCAAGGTTTAATTAAAAAATTCAGGGAGCGTTAGAGCGCTCCCTGATCTTTTTCTTCCGGAAATTCCATGTGCATACAAGCAAGTAATGACAATCGTTGCAGCATCATTCTGCCTGCATCGGCGTAAGCATAGAGAAAATTACGGATACTGTTTTTACGTCCGTTGGCAAATTTGCAAAAATCTTCTCGATTGGCTTCAAAATCATGCTTCCACATTAGGTAAATTGGATCCTTCTCTGCGATTTCGTACAGTTTTGCAAGACGCTCCATATCGGTCATAATAACAGCTACCTTTCTCTTAATACGATATAATGTTATTATAAGAATGAAAATGACTTGTGTCAATAGCGTTATGCTATTTACACAAGGTTTATATACACTGCACTTCGACATAAAATATAAGCTAGAGGTGAGCAGTGTGAAAAAGGAATACAAAGATAAGTATGAAAAATTCGGTTTAAATGTTGTATATTACCGCAAGAAAAAGAAGCTGACCCAACTGCAGTTGGCAGAACTGGTCGATGTAGACCGGAGTCACATCAGCGCAATTGAGTTAGGTAATGTAGGCGTGTCAATGGATGTGATTTTTAAGCTCAGTGAGGTCTTGGGAATCAATCCGAAAGATTTATTTGAGTTTAGAGATTAAAGGAAGTGTATACTTTGATCAGCTATTCGCCATTGTGGAAAACTATGGAAGAAAAAGGAATCACGACATATACACTGATCAATCAATATGGCATTAACCCCAGAACGATCCATAACTTAAAGCATAATAAATCCATTACTTTATACACGGTAGAAAGGCTGTGCAAAATATTGGATTGCCAAGCAGAGAGTGTTGTAGTTTTTATTGAGGAATAAGTAAGGAGCGGCATATGCCGCTCCTTTTTGCTGTGCAAATTTCAGTTTATCGCTCTGTTGTGACAGAGGTCACGGCCCCCTCTGACGAGGGGGCTGTCATGCCGAATGGCATGACTGGGGGAGAGAACTCAAGGGATACCAGCAGTTTCTCTCCCTCCGCCCCTTCGGGGCACCTCCCTCGAGGGAGGTGCCCCGAAGG
>SVLD01000033.1 GCA_015068125.1 Oscillospiraceae bacterium
GCCGACAACGATAACGCTACGGCCGGAGTAGTCAACACGCTTACCCAGCAGGTTCTGACGGAAACGGCCCTGCTTACCCTTGAGCATATCGGACAGGGACTTCAGCGCGCGGTTGTTGGCGCCGGTTACGGCACGGCCACGGCGGCCGTTGTCGATCAGGGCGTCCACAGCCTCCTGCAGCATACGCTTCTCGTTGCGAACGATGATATCGGGAGCGTTGAGCTGGATCAGTCTCTTCAGACGGTTATTGCGGTTGATAACGCGGCGGTACAGGTCATTCAGGTCGGAGGTAGCGAAACGGCCGCCGTCCAACTGGATCATGGGACGGATATCCGGAGGGATGACAGGCAGCACGTCCATAATCATCCAGCTGGGCTTGTTGCCGGATTCCCGGAAAGCCTCAACGACCTCCAGACGCTTGACCAGGCGCAGCTTCTTCTGGGAGGAAGCTGTCTTCAGCTCCTCCCGGAGCTGATGGGACAAAGCATCCAGGTCGATCTGCTCCAGCAGCTCCTTGACAGCCTCGGCGCCCATGCCGGCCTTGAAATCGTCCTCATACTTTTCGCGCATATCCCGATATTCCTTCTCGGTGAGCACCTGGTTCAGAGCCAGAGGTGCGTCGCCGGGATCGGTGACGATATATGCAGCGAAATACAGAACCTTCTCCAGGATCTTGGGGCTGATATCCAGGATCAGACCCATGCGGGAAGGAATACCCTTGAAGTACCAGATATGGCTGCAGGGTGCGGCCAGCTCAATGTGACCCATGCGCTCACGGCGCACCTTGGCGCGGGTAACCTCAACGCCGCAGCGGTCACAGATCTTGCCCTTGTACTTGATCTTCTTGTACTTGCCGCAATGGCATTCCCAGTCCTTCTGGGGTCCGAAGATCTTTTCGCAGTACAGGCCGTCCCGTTCGGGCTTCAGGGTGCGGTAGTTGATAGTCTCCGGCTTCTTAACTTCGCCGAAGGACCACTGCCGGATCATCTCCGGCGATGCAATGCCAATCTTAATGGCATCAAAAGTAGCATCTGCCATACTGCACCTCCTTAATCTTCATATGCGTCGGCATCGTCTTCATCGCTGCCGAACACATCCATAATATCTTCCGGGCTGTCCTCATCGATGACGAAGCCGGCTTCCAGCACTTCATCGGTGCTACCTACCACCAGCTCACTGTTGTGAGGCATGGTGTAGCCGATCTCTTCCTCTTCTTCCTCGTCCTTCAGCTCGATCTCGTTGCCCATCTCATCCAGAACACGGACATCCAGACACAGAGCCTGCAGTTCCTTAACCAGAACCTTGAAGGATTCGGGAACGCCGGGCTTGGGAATATTGGCACCCTTAACGATAGCCTCGTAGGTCTTGACACGACCGGTAACGTCGTCGGACTTGACGGTGAGGATCTCCTGCAGGGTATATGCGGCACCGTAGGCTTCCAGAGCCCAGACTTCCATTTCGCCGAAACGCTGACCGCCGAACTGAGCCTTACCGCCCAGGGGCTGCTGGGTAACCAGTGCGTAAGGACCGGTGGAACGGGCATGGATCTTATCGTCGACCAGGTGGTGCAGCTTCAGGTAGTAGGGGTAACCAACGGTAACCAGGTTATCGAAGGGTTCGCCGGTACGGCCGTCGTACAGAACGGTCTTGCCATCCTCACGGAGGCCCGCCAGCTTCAGAGTCTCACGGATATCCTTCTCGTTGGCGCCGTCGAACACGGGGGTAGCGACCTTCCAGCCCAGCGCCTTAGCGGCGTAGCCCAGGTGGACCTCCAGAACCTGACCGATGTTCATACGGGAAGGCACGCCCAGGGGGTTCAGCACCACATCCAGGGGGGTGCCGTCGGGCAGGAAGGGCATATCTTCCTCAGGCAGGACCCGGGAAACAACGCCCTTGTTACCGTGACGGCCGGCCATCTTATCGCCGACGGAGATCTTTCTCTTCTGGGCGATGTAAACACGGACGGACTTGGTAACGCCGGGAGCCAGCTCGTCGGAGTTTTCCTTGGTGAAGACCTTGACATCCACAACGATGCCGCTTTCACCGTGGGGTACCTTCAGAGAGGTATCACGGACTTCTCTTGCCTTTTCGCCGAAGATGGCCCGCAGCAGGCGCTCCTCGGGGGTCAGCTCGGTCTCGCCTTTGGGGGTGACCTTGCCAACCAGGTAATCGCCGGAATGGACCTCAGCGCCGATGCGGATGATGCCGTCCTCGTCCAGATCCTTCAGGGTATCTTCGCCAACATTGGGGATATCACGGGTGATTTCCTCAGGTCCCAGCTTGGTATCCCGGGCTTCGGTCTCGTGCTCCTCGATGTGGATGGAGGTAAAGACGTCTTCCTTGACCAGACGCTCGTTGAGCAGAATGGCGTCCTCGTAGTTGTAGCCTTCCCAGGTAACGAAGCCGATGAGCACGTTCTTACCCAGAGCGATTTCGCCGCCGGAGCAGGAAGGACCGTCGGCAATGATCTGCTCTGTCTCCACATGCTCGCCAACTTCCACGATGGGACGCTGGTTGATGCAGGTGCCGGCATTGCTGCGGGCAAACTTGGTCAGATGGCAAATTTCGGTCTCGCCATCGTCATAACGCAGAGAGATCTCGGTAGCAGAAACAGCGGTAACAGTACCGGGCTTCTTGGCCTTCAGGCAGACCTCGGAGTCCACAGCGGCCTTATGCTCGATGCCGGTGGCAACGACGGGAGGCTCAGTGGTCAGCAGAGGCACGGCCTGACGCTGCATGTTCGCGCCCATCAGTGCGCGGTTTGCGTCGTCGTTCTGCAGGAAGGGAATGAAAGAAGTGGCGATGGAGATCATCATTCTGGGAGAAACGTCGATGTAGTCGATCATTTCCCGGTCCACTTCAATAATTTCGTTGCGGTGACGGCAGGTAATACGGGTATTTACCAGGCAGCCGTTCTCGTCCACAGGCTCGTTGGCCTGACCGATGTAGAAATCGTCTTCCACATCAGCGGTCATATACTCCACGGTCTCGGTGACCAGGCCGGTAGCCTTGTCCACCTTGCGGTAGGGAGCTTCCACGAAGCCATACTCATTGATCTTGGCAAAGGTAGCCAGATAGTTGATCAGACCGATGTTGGGACCTTCGGGAGTCTCGATGGGGCACATACGGCCATAGTGAGTGTAGTGAATATCACGGACATCGAAGGATGCGCGCTCACGGCTCAGACCGCCGGGGCCCAGTGCGGACAGACGGCGCTTGTGCGTCAGCTCAGCCAGAGGGTTATTCTGGTCCATGAACTGGCTCAGGGGGCTGGAGCCGAAGAATTCCTTGATGACAGCAGTCACGGGACGGATGTTGATCAGGCTCTGGGGGGTGACAGCATCCAGATCCTGAACGGTCATGCGCTCCCGGATCACGCGATCCAGGCGGCTGAAGCCGATGCGGAACTGGTTCTGCAGCAGCTCGCCCACGCAGCGCAGACGGCGGTTGCCCAGGTGGTCGATATCATCGGGGGTGCCAACGCCCATAGCCACGCAGTTGAGGTAGTTGATGGAGGCCATGATATCCTCAACGGTGATGTGGTTAGGGATCAGGTCGTCATAGCGCTCGGCAATGGCATCCTTCCAGCCATCGGCAGGAACGGTCTGCAGCATTTCCTTCAGCACGGTGAAGTTAACCTTCTCCCGGATGCCGTACTCCGCGGGATCGAAGTCCACGAAGTTTGCCATGGGAACGGTGTTGTTGGACAGCACCCGGACATTCTTATCGCCCACCTTGATGGTGACAACATTGACGCCCTTATCGCTGATAGCATGTGCCATATCCCGGCTGATGATCTCGCCGGGCATGACCAGGATTTCACCGGTCATGGGATCAGCAACAGGCTCGGCAGCCTCCTGGCCGGCGATCCGGTTCCAGAGATCCACCTTCTTATTGAACTTATAGCGGCCGACCTTGCTCACATCATAGCGGTGCGCGTCGAACAGCAGGCCTTCCAGGTGGGCAATGGCAGTCTCCACCGTGGGGGGCTCACCGGGACGCAGCCGGCGGTAGATCTCCAGCAGGGACTCTTCCCGAGTCTTGCAGGGATCCTTTTCCAGGGTAGCCAGAATTCTGGCATCGTCACCGAACAGCTCTTTGATCTGCTCATCGGCCTCCACACCCAGAGCGCGGATCAGGCAGGTAATGGGCAGCTTGCGGTTCTTGTCAATACGAACCCAGAATACATCGGAGTTGTCGGTTTCGTACTCCAGCCATGCGCCGCGGTAAGGAATGACCGTAGCGGTATAGGTATGCTGGTCGGCCTTGTCCACATCATGGGTATAGTACATACCGGGGCTACGGACGATCTGGGAGACGATGACACGCTCAGCACCGTTGATAACAAAAGTGCCGCCATTGGTCATAATGGGGAAATCTCCCATGAAGATCTCCTGCTCCTTGATCTCGTCGGTCTCGGTGTTGCGCAGACGCACCCGCACCTTGATGGGCTTTGCGTAGGTAGCATCCCGCTCCTTGCACTCCTCGATGGTATACTTGGGCTTCTCATCCATGGAGTAATCCAGGAAGCTCAGCTCCAGCTTACCGGAGAAGTCAGTGATTACGCCGACATCCTTGAAAACCTCACGCAGGCCTTCCTTCAGGAACCACTCATAGGAATCCTTCTGGATGCGCAGCATGTTGGGGATCTCCAGGATCTCATTGTACTTTGCGTAGGACTTACGCATGGTCTTGCCGAACTGAACGTCCTTGACCATTGACGTTGCCATACAATCATCACGCCTTTCTTTCGAAATGTGTTTTTCCACGAATTTTTGATACGCCCGGGCAAGTTGCCATTATTGTGGATTTCCCACTTGACAGCCGCCGGACTGTGTGATATTATGACCTTATGAATGGATGATGGCGTAGAAGGGCATAATATCCAATATGAATTTCATTGTACACCATTTCCATGCAAATGTCAATCGCTTTTTTCTGTTTTCCGAAGCTTTTTGCTTCGGATTTTTTGTTTTCTACACAAAAAATCCTCCCGGAGACTCCGGGAGGATTTTTATTGACTTTACAGCGCCGAATAGCCGAAGCTGTTGACCAGGGCATCCAGCTTTCTTCCCTGCTTGCAGTAGGGGCACTGGCGGTAATCATAGCTGGCGTAATCCGGCAGATCGTCCAGACTGTACACCGAGCGAACCGGGTGTCCCTCTACCTCATCCACCGCGCGGTAGATGGCCGCAACACCGGCGACCTTGCCGCCGTAGTAGCCGATGGCCTCAATGGCACGCTTGGCGGTAAAGCCGGTGGTCACCGATGCCATGAGGATCAGCACATGCTTATTGCGCAGCATGGGCTGGATATTGTCACGGAAGATCATCTGGGAATTGGCATTGAATTCCGGCTCCACCACATAGATGGTCTGGTGCTGGTTGATGGTGCGGAAGCCGGTTTTGGTCAGCTCCTCAGCCACGCAGGTGCCCAGCACTGCCGTGCCGTCCAGGCACAGGATGGTGTCCACCGGGGTATTGTTGATAAAATGGGAAACCAGCTCCCGGGCACTGTCCTTAGCCTCGGACAGGCGGGTCTTCTGGTATGTAATATCAATATAATAATTGATATGGGAGTGATTGGTGGCAAAATGGCCATGAGCCACCCGCAGGGGCACCTTGCCATGCTGAATAGGCAGATTGGTGATGTTGATCATATTTTTCCTCCTTGCTGCTTATCAAAAAAGAAAAGCGTTTTATGCTCCGGCGGCAGCGTTTCGCCGGATGCTCCAAAACGCTTTTTTTCATTATATCCCAATGCGGATATTTTTGGCAAGAAAAACTTACGGGAAACTCCTCCAAAAATTCACCGGGAATCTTGTGCAGTTTGCCGTTTCCGCAGGTCTGCCTCCTGGCGCAAAAACTGGCTTGCAATAATGCGGCAGATCTGCCGGGTGCGGACCAATTCGTGAATCTGATCAAAGCTGGCCCACTGCACGCCGTCGGTTTCTCCGGGCAGCAGGACGATCTTGGTCAGGGGTACCTGCCGCTTCAGGCAGTAAAAATCGTAGTGGGTGTGGGCATCCCGATCGGTGTCCATGAGTTCAAATTCCTCCGGGTCTGCCTGAATTCCCGTTTCTTCAAAAAGCTCCCGGGCGATGGCCTGGCGGCTGGTCTCCCCTGCCTTTGCCGCACCGCCGGAATTTTCCCAGGTGCCGGCGAAGCTTTTGCCCTTGGCCCGGCGGGTCAGCAGGAGATTGCCCTCCCCGTCATACACCCACACACAGACCACCAAACCGTATTCCCCCGGCTTCCACGCAGTGCCCCGGCGGTGGACTCGGCCGGTCAAATTGCGGTTTTCGTCGTAAATGTCATTCCATTCCATGATTTGCCTCTTCGTGTTCAGATGCAGAAATTATACCACCCCGGGACCAAAAATGCAACCCCGGAGGCCAACAAGCTGTTGCCTCCGGGATATACCTTAATCCAAATGCTCTGCTTTGTCCCGGTAGGGGCTTTCCAGGGGGCTCTCCGTCTGGGCTTCCTTTTGGTAGCGGCCCACCACATTAGCAGCCAGTTCCACCGGCAACAATGTACCCGCCCCGGCAACACAGCCGCCGGGGCAAGCCATGCCCTCCAGCAGGTAGCCGTTGTACTTCCCTGCCTTGGCCAGAGTCATGAGCTTGCGGCATTCCCGCAGGCCCTCCGCCCGGGCAGTTTTGACCTCCATATCCGGGTTAGTCTGGCGGATCACTTCTGTCACTGCGCCGGCAACGCCGCCGGACACCGCAAAGCCACGGCCGGCCGCCGTGCCCTCGTTCAGGTCGAACATAGGCGCAATGGTCTCGAAGTTGATCTCCTTGGCCTCGAACATACCCTGCAGTTCCTCAAAGGTCAGCACGAAATCCACATCGGAGCGGATATCCGCCCGGATAGCCTCCAGCTTCTTGGCGGCGCAGGGACCAACGAACACCACCTTACAGCCCGGGTATTTCTGCTTCATCAGCCGGGCGGTAAAGACCATAGGGGTCAGTGTCATGGAGATATTCCCCGCTTCGCCCGGGAAGAGTTTATAGATCATGGAATGCCATGCCGGGCAGCAGGATGTGGCCATATACTTCTGCTGGGAAGGAACCTTCTCCAAAAAGTCCTTGGCTTCCTCGATGGTACACATATCCGCGCCCACCGCCACCTCCACCACTCTGTGGAAGCCCAGCTGCTTCATAGCGGCGATGAACTTGCCGGGGGTGGAATGCTTGCCAAACTGGCCGATAAAGGCCGGCGCCACAATGGCGATGACCTTATCTTCTTTCAAAATGGACTGGATCACCTGGAAAATCTGTCCCTTATCCACAATGGCGCCAAAGGGGCAGCTCACCAGGCACTGGCCGCAGGCCACGCATTTGTCCTGATTGATGACCGCCCGGCCGTGCGCATCAGACACGATGGCATCCATGCCGCAGGCAGCGGCACAGGGGCGCTCCAGGTGGATAATGGCATGGTAGGGGCAAGCCTTGGCGCACTTACCGCACTTGATGCACTTATCCGGGTCAATGCAGCTTTTGCCGTTGACAAAGGAAATGGCATCCTTGGGACAGACCTTCTGGCAGGATGCCGCCAGGCAATTCTGACAGCTTTCCGTCACCCGGTACTGATTGGTGGGGCAGGCATGGCAGGCATAGGGAATGATATTGACCAGGGGCGGTTCATAGTAAGCCTCTGCCACCGCCGCGGCGTCCATGCCGTCGGTCATCAGGGATCTGGTCTGGACAGGCCGGACGCCCAGGCCCATGGCCAGGCGCACCCGCTCACCGGCGATGGCCCGTTCCAGGAACACCGATTCCCGGTGCAGAGGCTGATCGCCGGGCACGATGATGTATGGCAGATCCTCCGCCTTGGTATAGTCCCCCCCGTCGTAAGCCATTCTGGCAACCTCGGTAAAGACTTTCTTTCGAATATCCGTAATCAAAGAAGGAATTCCGCGCATATCCTTATCTCCTTATAACATGTAGGCTCAAAGTTGCTTTTATTATACCTGCCCCAAAGCCATTCGTCAAGACTTGCAGACTGTTGGAACAAAGTACCACAAGGGCAAGAAAATCCTGCCCAGGGGCAGGATTTTCATATTATGCGAATAAAATCAACTTAGAAGCTGCGGTTCTTCTTCTCTTTTCAACAGCTTCAGTAAGCGCTTGCCAAGCCAGTAGGCAAACTGGACAACAAGAATATCCAGCACCGTAACGATCAGCACATACATCAGCTGCGCCACCACCGTACCAACGGCATTCTGCACTGCAAGGCGCACCGTTTCCAAGGGAGCAATGTTGCAGACATAGAAATTATTGAAGTTGGTTTTCAGAATATGCGCCAGGGAGGCAGATACCACGCAGAAGCACACTGTAAAGATGGCCACCGACTTGATGCCGCCTTTATGTGCCGGCTCCACCAATCCCAGGGCCACGATCAGTATAAATTCAAAGATCACAATATTGTGGAACGCCACAGTGTGCATAGAAAGGTAAACTGTAAAAAACTCCTTGATATTATCCGCGCTGTAAATCAGGCAGGGATAGACCACGGTCAGCAGCGTGGTAGCGCCGCAAATAGCCATGGTGATTTGGAAAACGGTTTGCTGGTGCTTGCCTCTGTAAAACGCCATCAGCGGCAGCATGAAGATGAACAGGGAGCAAAAATGGAACGGCAGATGATACAGGTCATACCCCTTTTGGTAGGATACAATCTGCTTGCCTATCTCCAGCGCAAACAAAATCACCGCCAGGATCTGGAACGGAATCATGCGAACCTTCAGGCTCTTCTTGCCGATGGTCAGCCGAAGGATCACCGCAACAACCAGCATAACGCCGATAGCCGGCAGCAGGGTCTGGGCATGTTCTTTGGACCAAAGTTCCATATATCCACCTCTTTCCGAGATTTATGAACAAATTATAACAAATTTTTGAACGCAGGGCAATATTCCAAATCCTAAGATATTCTTAAGTTACAAAGAATGTAAAGCGCACTTGACATTCGTTTATTTCTGTGCTAGTATGTTGATGTAAAGCAAACTTTACACAAGGAGGCAGCTATGAAAAACCGAATTGAACAGATCCGCAAAGAACGGGGCATATTGCAAGAGGAGCTTGCGAAGGGCCTGGGCGTTTCCCGGCAGACCATCAGTTCTCTGGAGCGTGGGCGGTACAATCCCTCCATTCTCCTGGCCCACAACATCGCCGTTTACTTTGGGATGACCATTGAAGACATCTTTATTTTTGAGGAGGCTGAACAAGCATGAAAAACAATCGCAGAGCATTGGTAAGCATCGTCTGGATTCTTTTGGGAATCGGATTGATCGTAGCCGGTTTTGTAACGGAAATAGATGAATTTTGGAGCGGTCTTGGTGCCGGGTTTGTTTCCGTAGGTGTTCTCCAGCTGCTTCGTTGGGGCAAGTACGCCAGCAACGAAGAATACCGGGAGAAAATGGATGTGGAAGCCAAGGACGAGCGCAACCGCTATCTGGCCGCAAAGGCCTGGGGCTGGGCAGGGTATCTGTTCGTCATCATTGGCGCGGTTGCCTGTATCGCCCTGCGGATCGCCGGGCAGGAGCTGTTAAGCCTGGCTGCCAGTGGTGCTGTCTGCCTCATCATAACGCTGTACTGGATCAGCTATTTTATCCTGAGGAGAAAATACTGAGAAAAGGAACCCCCCGGTAAAACCGGGGGTTCTTCATATGCGGGCATAGCCCTATGTTTCTTGCGTAATACGTAAACGCATAATAACAGCCCGCCAACTGCATTGTTTTACTTGCGACCCGTAAAC
>SVLD01000011.1 GCA_015068125.1 Oscillospiraceae bacterium
TCTCGGAAACGGTGGTGACCAGGTCGGCGGTCTCGATGGCACCCTTCATCATGTTCACGGAGTTGTTCATGTCCATGCAGCCACGGTACTCCCAGGGCAGACCCAGCACATCATCGAAGAAGCTGGCGTTTGCCCAGCCCTGATATTCGATGTTGTGGATGGTGTACATGCACTTGGTTTCCGGGAAGCGGCTGCGGTACATAGCCCGCAGGTAGGTGGGAACCATGGCGGTTTGCCAGTCGTTGCACTGGATCACATCGGGGATGAAATCCAGGTGACCCAGACCCTCCAGGCAGGCCTTGGAGAAGAAAGCGTAACGCTCGCTGTCGTCCATGTTGCCGTAGAGGGCACCGCCGCGATGACCGAAGTAGTAGTCGTTGTCCAGGAAGTAGACCTTTACGCCGTCGGTGCGGCCCTTGAGCGCCATCAGACCTGCATACTGCCGCCGCCAGCCAAGCTGAACCTCGTACTGGGCCATAAGCTCGGTTTCGTAGGCGGGGTTGTCCTTGATTTTCTTATAGTAGGGGAGAATGAGCACCACCTCATTGCCGGGAATCCGGGCAAGGGCAGCGGGGAGAGCTTCCATCACATCGCCCAGACCGCCGGATTTGGCATAGGGCGCGCCCTCGGAAGCCAGGATGGCTATTTTCATACAGATTCTCCTCTTTTGATGATAACGGGATGGTTGGGCGCGCCGTAAAGCTCGGCACCGGGATGCACAGTAACATCCTTGTCCAGAATAACATACTTCAGCTTCGCACCTTCGCCGATGACGGCGTCGTTCATAACCACGCAGTCCTCCACCTGAGCGCCGGCGCATACGGTGACATTCCGGAACAGGACAGAGTTTTTCACGTTGCCCTCGATCATGCAGCCGTCGGCCAGGACGATGTCCTCCACCTCGCTGGTTTCGCCATAGTAGGTGGGAACCCGGTCACGGACACGGGTGAAGACGGGGTGATTGTAGCCAAATACATCCCGGCGGGTCTTGGAATCGATGAGAGCCAGGGTGTTGTTGAAGTACTCGGAAACGGACTCGTTGTACAGCACAACGCCGGGGAACTGATAGACATTGATGCTCACTTCGCCCTTCTGCCACAGACCCAGAACCAGATCGCGGTCCATGTGGAACAGATTCCGGGCGATATGCTCCCGAACCTGGTTGGCCAGCCACTTTTTGGACAGCACGAAAATGTCCATGGAGGCCAGGTAATCGGCGGAAGCGGCGTAGTCCACAGCGATATCCGCAACATCGCCCTTCTTGTCCAGCTTCAGCGCCAGATCCAGCTTCTTCTCGCCATTGGCGATGCCGGTCTTGGTGACTACGGTGATATCCTTGCCGCTGGCGATATGGGATGCCAGGACATCCTTCATATCGATATTGCACAGGATGGTGGAGCCGGTCATGATGACATACTCGTCCTCATCGCCATAGGTCAGGAAGTTCATGGCGGAGTAGAGAGATTCCAGCTTGCCGCGATAGCTGTCGGTAGCGGACATGGCGTAGGGAGTCAAGAATTCCAGACCGCCCTCTTCCAGCTCCAGACCCCATTCTTCACCGGCACCGATGTGGTTGATCAGGGACTGATAGTGGTGCCGGGAGATGATGCCGATGTGCCGCACGCCGGCGGCGGTGAGGTTGGACAGAGCAAAGTCCACCTGGCGGTAGCGGCCGCCAAAGGGAACGCTGGCGGTGGTACGGTTGTTGGTCAAGGCGTCCAGCGCGCCGTCATTCGCGAAAATAATACCCATTACTTTCATGTTCCATACCCTCCTTACAGCATATCACCGGGCAGCAGCACGGTGTTGGCTTCCACAACGGCACCCTTGGAGGTGACGCTGATCTTTTTCTTGTCCTTGGGCTTGAATGCACCGCCGACCACGGCATTGCGGCCTACGCGGCTGTTTTCGCCCAGAATGGCGTGGCGGACGATGGCGCCGGGCTCGATGACCACGCCGGGCATTACCACGCTGTCTTCCACAACGGCGTTTTCGCCTACGGTGCAGCCGATGGAGATGATGCTGTGGCGGACAGAACCATAGACCTCGCTGCCTTCCGCGATGAAGCAGTTAACAACATTGGCGTCCTTGTCGATGTAGGAAGAGGGCAGGGCGTTGTTACGGGCGTAGATGGTGGCGTTCTTTGTGCCACGGAGGTCGAAAACGGGCTCCTTGCCCAGAACATCCATATTGGCTTCCCACAGGGACTGGATGGTACCCACGTCCATCCAATAGCCGTCGAACTCATAGGCCATCAGCTTATGGCCGGCGTTCAGCAGATTGGGGATGATGTTCTTGCCAAAGTCGTTGGAGGAATTGGGATCCTCCTCGTCGGCGATCAGGAACTCCCGAAGGGTGCTCCAGTTGAAGACGTAGATGCCCATGGAGGCCTTGGTGGACTTGGGCTGGGCGGGCTTTTCCTCAAATTCGTACACGGAATTGTCGGGATTGGTGTTCATAATGCCGAAGCGGCTGGCTTCCTCCAGGCTGACATTGCGCACGGCGATGGTGCAGGATGCGCCGTTCTTCACATGGTAGTCCACCATGGCGGAGTAGTCCATCTTATAGATATGGTCGCCGCCCAGAACCACAACATATTCCGGGTCAAAACGCTCGATGAAGTCAATGTTTTGGTAGATGGCGTTGGCAGTGCCCTTGTACCAGCCGCTTTTCTTGTCGTGGCGCTCGTAGGGGGGCAGGACCTGGGCGCAGCTGTGGGTCTTGTTCAAGCCCCAGGGCTGGCCGTTGCCGATGTACTCGTTCAGCTCCAGGGGCTGATACTGGGTGAGAATACCCACAGTGTCGATGCCGGAGTTGACGCAGTTACTCAGGGGGAAGTCGATGATGCGATACTTGCCGCCGAAGGGGACAGCGGGTTTGGCTGTGTTCTCGGTCAGAACCTTCAGGCGGCTGCCTTGGCCGCCGGCCAGCAGCATGGCGATACAGCGTTTTTTCTGAAAATACATATTGACATCTCCTTATGGTGATTTTCCTTTTGGGCATTTTATGACTAATATAATTCCATATATAACATATCACACTTTTGACGATTAAGAAAGAGAAAAAATGGCTAAAATATTGGATAACTTTCTGGCATTTTACACAATAATTCCCAGCCTCGCCAGGGAACGCATGGATAATACGACAATTTACATCCAAAAAATGACCAGGCGCAGAAGAAAAATTTCCACATGATTGACATTTGGTAGTCCTTGGGTGTAAGATTACGGCAGCATTCAGAAAAAAGGAGGCGTAACCATGGAATCCGGCACAAGCGGCAGTATACCCGGTCGAAGTAGGCAGCGGGCCATGGCGCGCCCGTAATGTGACCAGGTGTATTAGCCTTCCGCAATCACTGCAAAAGGAGGAGATACACAATGATGGAACGATTTGAAATCGTTGAAAAAGCCCTCGTCAAAATGCTCGACGAGAAAAAATATGCCGCGCTGCGGGATATTTTGATGGTGATGAACCCCAGCGATATTGCTGAGCTTTTTGGCCAGGTGCCGGAAAAAAGCATACCGCTGCTGTTTCGGCTGCTGCCCAAGGAGCAGGCGGCGGATACCTTTGTAGAGATGGATACCGACGCTCAGGAATTGCTGATCCGCAGTTTTTCCGACAATGAGCTGAAGGAAATCGTGGACGAATTATATGTGGATGACGCGGCAGACCTGGTAGAGGAGATGCCCGCCAATGTGGTAAAGCGAATTTTAAAGCAGGCAACCCCGGAAATGCGCCGATCCATCAACCAGATCCTGCGGTATCCCGAAAATTCCGCGGGCAGCTGGATGACTACGGAATATGTGTCCCTGCGACCCAACATGACGGTGGAGGAAGCCATTCTGCGGATCCGCCGGCAGGGTGTGGATAAGGAGACGATCTACACCTGCTATGTCACCAGGCACAGGGTGCTGATCGGTATCGTCACGGTTAAGGAACTGCTGCTGGCAGAAAATGATGAAACCTTAATCGAAGATATTATGTCAACCAATCTGATCTCCGTCAACACCCACACCGATCAGGAGGAAGTGGCACGGATGTTCAGCCACTATAATTTCCTGGCGCTGCCGGTGGTGGACGGCGAAAACCGGATGGTGGGTATCGTCACCTTTGACGACGCCATGGATGTGATGGAAGAAGAAGCCACCGAGGATATGGAGCTGATGGGCGGTATTACCCCCTCGGAAAAATCCTATCTGAAAAGCGGCGCCTTTGATCTGTTCAAGAACCGCATTCCCTGGCTGATGCTGCTGATGGTGTCAGCCACCTTTACGGGACTGATTATCACAGCCTTTGAGGGTGCTTTGGCAGCCCAGGTGGCGCTGACGGCCTTTATCCCCATGCTCATGGGTACCGGCGGTAACTCCGGCTCCCAGTCCTCGGTCACGGTGATCCGCGCCCTGAGCCTGGATGAGCTGAAATTCTCGGATGTAGGCAGGGTGCTGTGGAAAGAGCTGCGTACCGCGCTGCTTTGCGGTATTGCCCTGGCGGCGGTGTGCTTTGCCAAGATCTGGCTGGTGGATCGGCTGCTGTTTGGCAACACGGATATTACCCTGACGGTGGATCTGGTTGTGTGCCTGGCGCTGTGCGTCACGGTGGTGGCGGCGAAGGTGGTGGGCTGTCTGCTGCCCATTGGCGCCAAGGCGATTAAGCTGGATCCAGCAGTGATGGCAAGCCCCTTTATTTCCACCATTGTGGATGCGCTGTCCCTGCTGGTTTACTTCCTCTTCGCGAAAATGATCCTGAAAGTGTAAAGAGAAGCCCTCCCGTCTGGGAGGGCTTTTGCGCTGTTATTCTGAGCGAGGGTGTGCTTGGGACGACAAGAATTGGAGAAAAGGCTTCTCATTGAGGAGAAGCTGTCACCGCAGGTGACTGATGTGGTGTAGGTTTCGGAGTAACCGTGCAGTATGAATTGTCGCTTCGCGACGCCACCACATCCGACCTCGCTTGGCTCGGCCACCTTCTCCTCAAGGAGAAGGCTTTTTGCGGACGAGCAATGCTCGCCCCCACATCCGCTATCATAAGAAGGCGTAGGGACACCCGTTATGATTATTCCGTTGTTACAGGCACTCTTTTGCGAGCCTTTTTCATTTTGTAAAGCTCTTCGGTGGCCAGGCGGGCTTTGGTTACCGATACATCGGCCTTGGGGAAGCAGAAATAGGAAAATTCATTGTTGCCGATGCCGATGACATCGCCGATCTCGTACCAGTAGTAGTCCGAGTACAAGGTATGGGATGCCACAGCGTTCTGCCGGTAGTCCAGTTTGCCGTCGGCGCTGGTCAGGTGGAAGCCGTTTTGGTCATGGACCAGCCGGCCGGAGCCGATCATGTACACGCAATCCAGGTTGACCTGCACCGCGATCTCCACCTCTGCGTCCAGATGGTAGGTGTCCTCCTCCAGTTCCTTGCGGACACATCCCCGCTGCCAGGTGTACCAGTCCGGGATGTGGGGGTACTCCGTTTCTCCGGAGGTGGCGGCTAACTGGCCGTATTCGTCCATCTCCCACTGCTTGCCGCAGGCATGGCAGGTCAGGTGGATGCCCTGACCCTCCATTTGGTCTTCTACACCGCAGTGAGGGCACTTGTACAGAATCCGGTGCAGGCCGTCTGCCCGGAAGGGTACATCGATGGACACCTTATTGTCCCGCTGCCAGGCGAAATTGTCGAAAGAAAAGGCTTCGTCCAGCAAAGCGTCCAGCTCCGCCACGGTCTTTTCCTTGATCTCCTGGGCGGTGGCCAGGCACTTGACATGGGCGCTGACCTTCACATCCCGGATCTGGAGCATGTTGTAAAGGGGATCCCGGGCAAAGGCGCCCTGGGTGATGACCGTTACCACCGGCACACCCAGCCGCTTCATCAGCACGCCCAGCTTCCGGGGCAGGGCGGTGGTGCGGCCATCAAAGGAATAGCCTGCTTCGGGGTACATCAGCACGCTGGTCTTGTTCTTCTTGAGCATGTATTCCAGGTCCTGGATCAGGTTCATATCTGCTACATATTTGTGGGTGGGCGTGCAGCCCAGGAAGCGCATGAGCTTTCCCAGAATGCCGGACATGGCATCCACAGAAGTGACGATGCCGAATCGCCGGGGATAGAAAATGCCGTAGGCCAGCTTCATATCCGTGAAGCTGGAGTGGTTCATCAGGATCAGGCAGGGTTGCTTTTTGCCCACCAGTTCCATCCGCTCGGTGGTGTAGGAAAATTGGATCTTTCGCAGGGTGGGCGCAGAAAGAATTCGCACAACGGCGGCAAGAAAACGGCTGGGCTTCAAGGGCTTTTTATGCTGGAGCCGGGGTGCCTTCAGCACCTGGTCATAGGGCAGGGCTAGGGTTTTGATTTTCATGCTGTCACATCCTGTCGTTTTTTATTTTTTATAGTGTAACACAGGATGAACAAAAAAACAACACAGTTTACTTTTTCTTCAGTGACTGCTATAATAACAGAAAATTTTCACCCGAGGCGATACCATGAAAATCATCGACATCCACACCCATATTTACCCCCCGGAGGTGGCGCAGAAAGCCACAGACAGCATCCGGGATTTTTACCAGATCCACACAGGCCACATGGACGGAACGGTTTCCATGCTCCTGGAGCGCTGCCAAAAGGCCGGCATCAGCAGGCAGGTGGTTTTGCCTGTGGCCATCACCCCTGATCGGGTGCAAAAGATCAACAATTTCATTCATCATCAGGCGGAAGAAAACCCCAGCTTCATCCCCTTTGGCACGGTTCACGCCGGCATGGAGGATATCGCCGGGGAAACGGAGCGGCTGCTTTCCCTGGGCATGAAGGGTATCAAGCTTCATCCCGATTGCTCCCGTTTTGCCATCGATGATCCCCGGCTGTTTCCCATGTACGAATCCATCCGGGGCAAGATTCCGGTGCTGCTGCACATGGGCGATCAGCGCTACGGATATTCCCATCCGGCGCTGCTGCGGAAAATTCTGGAGCTGTTTCCCGGCCTGGAGGCCATCGCTGCCCACTTTGGCGGCTATTCCATGTACGAAACCGCCTGCACAGAGCTGAAGGATACGGACTGCGTGATGGATATTTCCAGCTCGCTGATGTTTATGGGATCCGGTGTTGCGGAGCATTACATCAATCTCTACGGCGCCGAGCGCCTGGCCTACGGCACGGATTATCCCCTGTGGGATCCGGTGGAGGAAGTGCAGCGTTTTCTGTCGCTGGATCTGACGGCAGAGCAGTTTGAACAGATCGCCCACAAAACCGCCCAGCGGCTGTTTGGGTTATAAGTAGGGGGCGGGTTCCCCACCCCACGGGAGGCGAAACGCCTCCCCTACGGGCTCGCAATGACAGATAATTGGATAATGAAGATCGCCGGCACGAAAAGTGCCGGCGATTTATGTTACTCCATATTCAGGAGCTTCAGGCTCTTTTTGCCGTTGATTCTTTCCAGGAGAATCTCGGTCTTGCCGTTGGAATACTGCTCGATGGGCAGCTTCAGTTTGAAGTCTACATAGCTGAAGCCATAGGTTTCCCGGAGGGAAATATCCTCGTCGGAACGGTAGACCCGGTAGGTATCGTCTTCAAACCGCAGAAGCTCCTTGATCTTGGAAATGTAGGGCAGGTCAAAGCTGTCCAGAATATTGTGCAGCATTTCCAGAGGGTGGTTATTGACCTTATCCATGATGTGGGCCATATCCTGCTCCAGAATATGCCGGTTGCACCGGACAAAATCCCGGTAGAATTTCAGGTTGTCCCCATGATACAGCTGCCGCAGATACCGGGCGAATTTGGGATATGCATGGTACACAAGCATCAGCTGGTAGGCAAAGTGATATTCATCCCGCACCGGGGTGTGCAGGTGGTAGTAGAAGGGGAAAATAGACTTATTCTCCCGGATCATAGGCAGCTCCTCTTCGTAGCCTGCCATGCCACGGAACAAGCCCTTTACTTCAGGATCCAGCACCAGCTGGTCAAAATATTGCTCTGTCATGGGCGTTGTGGGGTTGAAGCGGCAGTAGGCCATGCTCAGGTACTGCACGCCCATGTCAGACACGTCAAACAGAAGCTGCAGGGTTTGGTTTAGATCCTCCTCGGTTTCCTCCGGGAAGCCGTACATGAAGAACAAACCCACCTCAATGCCGTTTTTCAGCAGGAAGGAAGCAATGCTGCGAACCTTGGAAAGATCCAGATTCTTTTTGACTTCTTTCTGCATCCGCTCAGAGCCCGTTTCTACGCCAAATTCGATCTGGCGCATACCGGCCTGCTTCATTTTCAGCAACAGCTCCTCGGAAACGCAGTCGATTCGGGAGGTGCACTTCCAGGTGATATCCAGCTTCTTTTCCAGAATGTAATCGCAGACCTTTTCCACCAGCTTATTATTGACGGTGAAGGCATCGTGGGAGAACATGAAGTGGCGGATGCCGAATTTCTCCTGATAATACTGAATCTCCTCCACGATCCGTTCCGGGGATTTCAGCCGGTACATCCGGTTCCAGAATCGGCTGGTGCAGCAGAAAGTACAACGGAAGGGACAGCCACGACCCACATCGATGGGCATGGAATAGCGCTTGGACTGCCGCTGCGCAGGGGTTTCGTCGAATACGGGCAGCAGCCGGTCGTCCCAGTAGGGCAACGTGTCCAGATCGCAGCGGGGGATGGGCAGACCGCCGGTGGTTACCTTACCGTTTTCCCGGTAATACAGTCCGGGAATTTGGGAAAGATCGGGGTTTTCCTGCCGAAAAATGGCATCGAAGAAAGGCACGACGGTATTTTCACCCTCGCCGGCGCAGACATAATCCACGAAAGGCATGGCCTGCAGAGTATCCTCCGCGGTGGCGGAGGCCTGAGGGCCGCCCATGACGGTGATAATGGCAGGGTTCTGCTTTTTCACCTCGGCGGCAATTCGGAGCTGAATGTGATAGTAGGGCCAAAGGGTATAGAAAGACACGCACCGGGGAGCCATGGCCAGGATTTTCCCGGTGATTTCTTCTATGAAATTCCGGTAGTTGCTGGTCTTGGCGCTTATTTCCGCAAAACGCAGGATCTGCACCTGAAAGCCGGCTTCCAGAAGCTTGGTAGCCAGCAGCAGCGTGCCGTTGGTCTCCTGCTTCAGCTCCAGCTTCAGGGCGGTATTGATAAATAAAATGTCCGTCATTTGGGAGTGTCCTCCTGGGTATGTACTGTCTTTGATCATAGAATATCACGATTTTCGGGAGATTTCAACCGGGAATGTAGAGAGTACGATTCGCTTTTCAAGCATAGATAAACAAGAACGCCCCAGAAGGGGCGTTCTTGTTTATGGAGCAGGGTACGGGAATCGATTTGCATTTTCGTCCGGGAATGGACGAAAATTAAGGTGTTGCCGCCGTCGAGACCGGCGGCAAGCAGCAGTCCACCGGACTGCTGCATTTAAACGGTTCGATTCCCTTTCCAAGCATAGATAAACAAGAACGCCCCAGAAGGGGCGTTCTTGTTTATGGAGCAGGGTACGGGAATCGAACCCGCCTTCACGGCTTGGGAAGCCGTTGTATTACCGATATACGAACCCTGCGTCGGTGAGGGTATTATAGCAAAGCTCTATGGAAAAAGCAACCACTTTTTGTCGAATAAATTTGGTCACAAAAGGGGTTGGAATGAACTCCCTCAGTCACAGGAGGGTTTGAAAACCATCCTGTGACAGCTCCCTCATCAGAGGGAGCCAAGGGGCAGCCATACTTGGGGCTCGCAATGACATGAATTTGAAATGGGGGCGCGTTGCAAAACGCGCCCCCATTGTAGGGTTGGTTACATATTCCGCAGTTCCGCCAGAATTTCCCCGGCGCTTTCCAGCACCAGGTGAGGCTTCACATCGGATTCTGCCAGGGTCTGCAGGGTGGATTCACCGGACAGAACCAGAATGCCGGTGCAGCCGGCGTTGATGCCGGACTTTACATCGGTATAGATCCGGTCGCCCACCACGGCGGTTTCCTCAGGCTTATAGCCCAGCTTTTCCATAGCCAACTGGGGCATCAGGGGACTGGGCTTGCCGATGACCAGGGGCTCTTTGCCGGTGGCGTTCTTGATGCCGATGCACACACTGCCGCAGTCCGGCACGCTGCCAAACTCCGTGGGGCAGACCAGGTCGGGGTTGGTGGCGATGTAGGGCAGCTCCGGCCGGGTCAGCAGCAGGTAGCTCACGTCGTGGAGCTTCTGGAAGGTCAGTTCTGTGTCGAAGCCCATGACGATGCACTCCACCTTATCCAAATCGGTGGTAACAATGAAGCCTTCGCTTTCCAGCTCAGCCACCAAAGAACGGGTGCCGCAGACATAGAGGGTCTTGCCGGGGTGGTTCTGCTTCAGGTAGAAGGCAGTGGCCTGGGAGGAGGTCATGAAATCCTCCCGGGTGGCGGTGATACCCAGTTTTTCCAGCTTTTTCACATAATCCACAACGCTTTTGGAGGAGTTGTTGGTCATGAACAGGTACTTGCCGCCGGTGCGGCGGATCTGCTGCAGCAGTTCGACGGTGAAGTCGTACAGCCGGTCACCCAGGTACAGTGTGCCATCCATGTCGAACAGGTACAGCCTGGTGTTATTTACAAGGGTCTTGATATCCATAGGCTACCTCAATCGATGGCCTTGGTAATGACCACTTCCGTACCGAACACATCGGTCAGTACCACCTGGCCGATGGCCACAGGGGCATCCACGGCGGTTTTCCGCAGCAGAGCCATCACGTCCATCATCTTGCCCTTGGGCACGGGAGCGGCGGTCTTGACGGAAACCATGGTGTCCTTCCGGTTGCTGACCCGGACGGTGGAGGTGACGGTGCGGACGGGGTTGGTGCATTCGTCGATGGCGTATTTCTCGCCCTTGGGGCAGGAGAAGCCGGTGACTTCCAGCTTGCCGTCAACATCCTTGACGGTCATGGGGCAGCCCCGGGGGCAGATGATGCAGGTAATATTTCTTTCCATTACAGTTCCTCCAATGCGACCACGATGGGCTCGGTGACATTTGCAAGCTGCTCAGCCTTAACGGTGATCTTTTCCATTTCGCCGGGAGCGGCCTTCAGCCGCTTTGCCACCGCCAGAACCTGATCGCCGGAGGTGACGGTGAATTTGACCTTGCCGAAGGGCTGGGTTACCCGGAGGAACAGGGAAACATCCTGGCCTGCCTTGCGGACATTCTGGGGAATCACATACCGCACGCCGTTGCCGGGCTTGGTGGCTACCAGCTCGCCCTGGGCGTTGGCGCCCAGAACCAGGTCGGCAGCGCCGATGCCAGCCCGCTCCGCCTCGTCGGAAACATAGTCCACCAGGTCATGAACCTGCAGAACATTGCCGCAGGCGAAAATGCCGGGAACAGCGGTCTGGCAGGTGTCGTCTACCAGGGCACCGTTGGTGATGGGGTCCATGGGGATGCCGCAGGCCCGGGTCAGCTCGTTTTCGGGAATCAGACCTACGGACAGCAGCAATGTGTCGCAGGGGATGTAGCGCTTGGTTTCCTCAATGGGCTGACGGCGCTGGTCCACCTGGGCAATGGTAACGCCCTCCAGACGCTTATCACCGTGGATCTGAGCCACAGTGGTGCTTAAGTACAGGGGGATGCCGAAGTCCTCCAGACACTGGACGATGTTCCGGGTCAGACCGCCGGAGTAAGGCATCAGCTCGCAAACAGCTTCTACCTTAGCGCCCTCCAGGCTCATACGGCGAGCCATGATGAGGCCGATATCGCCGGAACCCAGGATGACAACCTTCTTGCCCACCATGTAGCCCTCGCAGTTCATCAGCTTCTGGGCAGTACCGGCAGAATACACGCCGGCGGGACGGCTGCCGCAGATGTTCAGGGCGCCACGGCTCCGCTCCCGGCAGCCCATGGCCAGGATGACGGCCTGGGCCTTGAATTTCAGGATACCCTGGCGGCTCTGGGCGGTGACCACACGGTCAGGGGAAACATGGGTAACGGTAGTTTCGTAGTAAACCTTGATGCCCCGCTCAGCGACTTTTCTTTCGTAAACAGCGGCGTACTCCGGGCCGGTGAGCTCCTGGCCCAGCTTGTGCAGGCCGAAGCCGTTGTGGATGCACTGCATCAGAATACCGCCCAGGTGGGGTTCTCTGTCCAAAATCACCACATCGGTGACGCCCCGGTCATAGGCTGCAATAGCCGCGGCCATGCCGGCAGGGCCGCCGCCGACAACGATAATTGCGTGTTCGTTCATCTTATTCACCGATCCTTCCTGTGAGCATGAAGCTCTCGCCGCCGCTTTTGGTAACGGATTCCATGGGAATGCCCAGTTCCTGGGCGATCAGAGCCATGACATAGGGGCCGCAGAAGCCGCCCTGGCACCGGCCCATGCCGCCACGGGTGCGGCGTTTTACGCCGTCAATATCCATGGCGCCGGGGTTGCGGCGGATGGCCGCCCGGATCTCGCCCTCGCTGACAGTCTCGCAGCGGCAGACGATCTTGCCGAAATCAGGGTTTTCCCGGATGTATGCGTTCTTTTCCTCGTCGGTCATTTCCCGGAAAGCGTGGGGGTTTTCCCGATGGCCGTTCCAGCCGGCCTTTTCTTCCAGGGCAAGGCCTGCGTTTTTCAGCAGCTCCACTGCATACCGGGCGATGGAAACGCAGCAGGTCAGGCCTGGGGAGTCAATGGCTGCCACATGGATAAAGCCGGGGGCGTTTTTGGACTCCTCGATGATGAAGTCGCCGCCCTTTTCCGATGCCCGGACGCCGGTAAAGGAGGTGATGACCTGGCGGAAATTCACGGAAGGTACGCTCTTGGCGGCCAGCCGCTGGACTTGTTCCAGACCGGCGGGGGTGGTGTCCCGGCTTTCAGGGGTGGCTACCTTCAGGGCGGTGGGGCCGGTCAGCAGATTACCGTCTACTGTAGGAGAGACCAGGATGCCCTTGCCTTCTTCGGAGGGAACCTGGAAAATGGTGTGGCTGACACGGCTGCCCTCAGCCTTGTCCAGCAGGATGTACTCGCCGGCACGGGGGATAATGGTGAAGTATTCGTCGCCAACCATGGCGGCGAGCTTGTCGGCATAGCCGCCGGCGCAGTTGAGGATGTACTTGCCGCTGACGCTTTCGCCCTTGGCAGAGGTGACGGTGTAGCCGTTTTCGCCCTTTTCGATGGCGGAAACGGGGAAATTCCGCTTCAGGGTCACACCGTTATCCATGGCGTTGCCCACGGCGGCGATGGTCAGGTCGTAGGGGCAGATGATGCCGGCGTTGGTGACATGGAGCACGCTGGTGATAGCCTTCGACAGCTGGGGCTCGATGGCACGGGCTTCGTCACCGGTGAGGATCTTCAGACCGGGGATGCCGTTGATCTGACCCCGCTCATAGAGTTCCTGTACTGCCGGATCCTCCTTTTCGCCAAAGGCGCAGACCATGGAGCCATTGTGCAGGCAGGGAACATGAAGCTGCTGGGCGGCCTCATAAAGCTGCTCGACACCAATGGTGTTCAGCTTGGCCTTCAGTGTGCCGGGCTCCGGATCGTAGCCGCCGTGGACGATGCCGCTGTTTGCCCGGCTTGCGCCGGTAGCAACATCGTTCTCCTTTTCCAGCAGGCAGACGGAAAGCTGATACCGGGAAAGCTCCCGGGCAGCCATGCCGCCGACCACGCCGGCGCCGATGATGATTACGTCGTAATTCATTGTGTCAAACCCTTTCATTTTATTGTAAAATTATTGTAAAAATATAAAAAGAGAAACGCAAAAGGAAGACATCTGTTTCAATGTCCTTCTTTTCCGTTTCTCTTAATCTCCAACGGTGAATATTCGGTTTTTACAGCTCCCACAGATCGGCTCTGCCGGTGGAAATAGCGGTGGCACCGCTGCTTAAAGCGGCGGTGATCTCTGCCTTGGTTTCGATCAGGCCGCCGGCAATTACCGGAGTCACACCGCCGGCAAAACGGCGGATGGCTTTGGGAAGCACACCGGGCATGATTTCCATAAAGTGGGGGTTGGTGTTTTTCAGCATTTCCTGAATACTGTCTAAGCCCTGGGAATCCAGGATAAAAAAGCGCTGGATGGTGAGCAGTCCCACATCTTTGGCAGATCGGATGATCTGCGCCTTGGTGCTTAAGATACCGTCAGCACCGCAATCGGCCAGATACTGCAGACCGGCCTTATCCCGGCCAATGCCTTCCGCCAGATCCATGTGGATAAAAATGGCTTTGCCGGCTTCGTGGGCTTCGGTGATGCGCTGATGTACCGTCAGCAGGCTGGTTTCCAAGCAAAAGAGGACTTCCGCAGGGGAGGAAAGGGCGTTTTGCCAGGAACTTTCCCGGACAGCGGCGATAATGGGGCAGTCTTCCAATCGGTTCAGCAGTTCACCGGCGCGCATACTCTCACCCCTAATCATCATGTAAAATAAGTTTACTGCATATCCATAGGATTGTCAAGGTGAAAAAGCGTTTTTCGTTGGACAGCAAAGGTTGTTGCGACAGGAAAAAGCCCTCCCGGGAGGGAGGGCTTTTAAAAATTTATCCGAAGAAGATCGGCAGGAACTGACAGCACAGAACCACCATAATCAGAGCCAGAGGGTAAGTGGCGGCATAGGCCACTGCCACGGCTTCGGTCCTGGTGACCTGCATCAGGGTGCCCAGGGCGGGGGTGCTGGTCATGCCGCCGCAGATGGAACCCAGAGCGCTGAGGACATCGATCTTGAACACCTTGACCGCCAGGATATAGCCCACGATCATCGGTACGATGGTCATCACTGCACCCAGCAGGAAGAGGGTTACGCCGTACTGCCCCAGAATGGCAAGGAAACCCTGGCCGGCTTCGGTGCCGGCACCCATGAGGAACAGGGCAAGACCCAGTTCACGGACCACATTCAGGGTCTTCTTGGGAACATCGATGGCCACAGGGCCTACATGGGCGAAATGGCCCATCACCAGGCCGGCCAGCAGAGGACCGCCGGAGGTGCCCAGTGAGAATGTGGCGCCGCCAGGCAGCGGGATGGTGACCTTGCCGATGAGCACGCCCAAAATAGCGGCGACGGCAAAGGCAAGAAGGCCAAATTCGTCCAGATATTTGTAGCTCTTGGCGGCCAGGGTAGAACCCTCTGCTTTAACGGCAGAGGCTTGAGCCAGACGCTTACGCTCCTTTTCCATATCGATCTTCAGCAACTTGGGGATCAGCTGTACAAACAGCACCACGCCCACAACGCCGAAGGGATAGGCAATGCCGTAGCCGGTGGAAGCGGCGTCACTGCCGGTGGCTTCGATGGCGGCGGCCAGGCCGGGGGTGCTGGTCAATGCGCCGGACATCATGCCCACGGAAAGATCCACAGGGATCTTGGCCAGCAGAATCACGCCGGCACAGGTCAAAGCACCCACCAGAATGATGGCGACACCCAAAAGGATGTAAGACACAGCCTGCTTCTTAAATCCACGGAAAAATCCGGGGCCGGCGATAAAGCCCACTGCGGTGACGAAGCTGATGAGGCCGATGTTTTTGACAACTGCCGGCACGGTGAGTCCAAAGTGACCGAATACCAGCGCCACCAGCAAAATGCCGGAGGTGCCCAGGGACAGTCCCTTGATGGAAATGCTTCCTAACAGGTAACCCAGGGCGGCGACGCAGAAGATCACCATGATCTCACTTTTGAAAATTGCCCCAAGGGCGTTCAAAAATTCGCTCATTTTGCCAGCATCTCCTTAAGCGTTGTGCTTATTTAAGTAGGCCGCACGGCCGGTTTCGTAGAGATTGTTGCCACAGCTGTCGATGATGACCACCAGGGGCATATCCTCCACATAGAGCTTGCGCAGAGCTTCCGCGCCCAGATCTTCATAGGCGATCAGCTCACACTTTTTGATGCACTTGGCAAGCAGCGCGCCGGCGCCGCCGATGGCACCAAAGTACACGCCGCTGAACTTCTTCATGGCTTCCACCACTTCGGGCAGTCTTGCGCCCTTGCCGATCATGCCCCGGGCGCCCACGGACATCATGGTGGGCGCGTAGGCATCCATACGGCCGGAGGTGGTAGGACCGGCAGAGCCGATGACCTGGCCGGGCTTGGCAGGGGTGGGGCCTACATAATAGATAGTAGCGTCGGTGGGATCAAAGGGGAGCGCCTCGCCCCGGGCCAGGGCCTCGCACATCCGCTTGTGGCCGGCATCCCGGGAGGTGTAGATGGTGCCGGTGAGCAGAACGCTGTCGCCGGCCTTCAAGGTTTTCGCCAGTTCCTCAGTCAGAGGCAGGGTGATACGCTTTTCCATTTACAGCACCTCCGTCTTATGTCGGGTGACATGGCAGTTGATGTTGATGGCGCAGGGCATACCGGCAATGTGAGTGGGCAGAGTTTCGATATTCAGGCCGATGGCAGTGGTCTTGCCGCCGAAGCCCTGGGGGCCAATGCCCAGAGCATTGACCTTTTCCAGCATCTCGTCTTCCAGCTCTGCGTAGAAGGGGTCGGGATGGTGAGTGTCCAGGGGGCGCATAATGGCCTTCTTAGCCAGCAGCGCGGCCTTGTCGAAGGTACCGCCGATGCCCACGCCGATGACCATGGGAGGGCAGGGGTTGGGGCCGGCGTTTTCCACGGTTTCCAGGATGAAATCCTTGATGCCCTGCAAGCCCGCGGAGGGCTTGAACATCCGGATAGCGCTCATGTTCTCACTGCCGAAGCCCTTGGGACCAACGGTGATTTTCACCTGATCGCCGGGGACGATCTCGGTATAGAGCATGGCGGGGGTGTTGTCGCCGGTGTTGCCCCGGCGGACGGGATCGCCCACCACGGACTTGCGCAGGTAGCCCTTGTCATAGCCCCGGCGCACGCCCTCATCCACTGCCAGCCGCAGGTCGCCGCCCACAAAGTGGACATCCTGGCCGATCTCCAGGAACACGCAGGCCATGCCGGTATCCTGGCAGATGGGGACATTTTCCCGGTCGGCGATGTTATAGTTTTCGATGATATTGTCCAGCACGCCCTTGGCAATCTCGCCGTCCTCGCAGGCGCGGCAGCGCTCAATGGCGCACTTTACATCCCCGGGGAGGTGGTTGTTGGCTTCAATGCACAGCCGCTCCACCACATCGGTGATTAGGCTGACTTCAATTTCTCTCATAATTTCCCTCCTTAAAGGAAGTCAAATTTCGGTTTATTGCTCTGTTTGGCAGAAACCTTGGCCTCCTCTTTGAGGGGGCTGTCGCCGCCGCAAGGCGGTGACTGGGGGAGTATAGTAATGACAATAATACACTCCCTCAGTCAAAAATCAAAGATTTTTGCCAGCTCCCTCAGGGAGGGAGCCGAGGGCACTTGCGTGCCTGAGTAGCTGTAATTGAGCGACAAAACCCAATTTAGCGCTCGTGGCGGGCGTACTTGGGCAGCAGCAGGGGAGATACACCATCTTCCGCGCAGCCGGCATCCTTCAGCATTTCCGCATACTGGTAGATGTGATCCAGGTTGGGGGTGCCCAGCTGGATCTCCTTGGCCTTGGCGGCAGCAGCCTTACCGGCGTTGCGGCCAAAGACGATGATATCCAGCAGAGAGTTGCCCATCAGACGGTTGCGGCCATGGATACCGCCAACGGCTTCGCCGGCCACCAGCAGGTTGGGGATAGCTTTGGTGAAGCCCTCGCCGCCGATCTCCAAACCGCCGTTCTGGTAGTGCAGAGTGGGGTAGACCAAAATGGGGACTTTTCTCATATCAATGCCATAGTTCAGGTACATCCGGAGCATGGCGGGGATGCGCTTTTCAATGGTGCCTTCGCCGTGGATCATTTCGATCATGGGGGTGTCCAGCCATACGCCGCTGCCCAGGGGGGTATCTACGCCCTTGCCGTTGGCACATTCCCGAATGATGGCGGAAGCGGAAACGTCTCTTGTTTCCAGAGGGTGCGCATAAGCCTCACCGTCTTTGTTGACCAGCATGGCGCCGATGGAACGCACCTTTTCGGTGACCAGCGCGCCGAAGATCTGGCTGGGGTAGGCAACGCCGGTGGGGTGGTACTGGATGGTATCCTGGTACAGCAGCGGCGCGCCGGCGCGATAGCCCAGGATCAGGCCGTCAGCGGTGGCACCGTAGTGGTTGGAGGTGGGGAAGTTCTGGTAGTGCAGACGGCCTGCACCGCCGGTGGCGATGATGACAGTCTTTGCCTTGGCTACCAGGTAGTCACCGGTTTCCATGTTCAGCAGCACAGCACCGGCAACCTGACCCTTTTCGTCCTTCAGCAGTTCCACAGCGGAGGTGAACTCCACCACGGGAATCTTGCGGTTGAGAACCTCGTCACGGACGGTACGCATGATTTCCGCGCCGGAGTAGTCCTTGCAGGCGTGCATACGCTTCCGGGAGGTGCCGCCGCCGTGGGTGGTGACCATGCGGCCGTCCTCGTCCTTATCGAACATAACGCCCAGGTCATTGAGCCAGCGGATGGCGTCGGGCGCTTCCATGACCAGCCGCCGCAGCAGCTCGGGACGGGCAGCGAAGTGGCCGCCGCCGAAGGCGTCCAGATAGTGCTGTACCGGGGAGTCGTTTTCCTTGTCGGCAGCCTGGATGCCGCCCTCAGCCATCATGGTGTTGGCGTCGCCGATGCGGAGCTTGGTGACCACCATGACATTGGCGCCGGCTTCGTGAGCCTCAATGGCAGCAGAAGCGCCTGCGCCGCCGCCGCCGATGACCAGGACATCTACATCATAGTCAATCTTGGTCAGGTCAATATTTTCGTTCAGCAGACGGCTGTTGGAATGGATCAGGTCGGTGAGCTCCACGGGGGCTTTCTGTCCCTTGTTGGGGCCGACCTGGATCTGCTTGAAGCCCTCGGGGCGATAGTCCGGGTGGTAGGCTTTCAGCAGCTCGCTCTTTTCCTCAGCGGTCATACGGGGGGGCTCCATGCCCATGCGCTCGGCACGGGTGGCCTCTACCTTTTTGATGGATTCCAGCATAGATTCCGTAAACATGATAACCCCTCCTTACTTTTCAATATCCCGGTGGTTGTACAGCTCCTGCATCTCGGAGATGGGCTTCTGCATAATGGCCTCGATGAGTTCGTCGTAGGCGCCGGAGTTGATTTCTTCTACCCGGTTTGCAAGATGCTGGGATTTGGGAGCGATGTACTTGCCGGTGAGCCGACGGGCCAGCAGGCCCACCATGGGGTGGCTGATGCCGGCGGGGCAGCGGACGGAGCAGCAGCCGCAGCCGACGCAGTCGAAGCTCTCCTCCGCGCACTTTTCAAATTCGCCCCGCTGGGCGTAAGCGATATACTGCATGACATTCAGGCTCTGGGTGCAGGCCTTGGTGCAGGCGTTGCAGCCAATGCAGGCGTAAATTTCGGGGTACAGCTCCATCATCACCCGCTGATCGGCCTTCAGACCCTCAATGTCGTAGGTCCGCTTGTCAGTGGGGAAGAAGGGGATGGATGCCACATACATGCCCTCCTGAACCTGGGTCTGGCAAGCCAGACAGGTCTTCAGCTCATTGCTGCCCTTAATGCGGTAGATGGTGGCACAGGCACCGCAGAAGCCGTGGCGGCAGCCGCAGCCCCGGGTGAGGGTGTAACCGGCGTATTCCATGGCGGTCATGATGGTCAGATCGCCGGGGACGGAATACTTTTTGCCGAAAAAGTAGACATTTACCATATTTTCCATTGGCGTAGTCCTCCTTAGTATTCGTTAGGTAGCTCGTCGATTTCGTCGAAGCGGAACACGGGGCCGTCCTTGCAGACATACTTGGTGCCGATGTTGCACCGGCCGCATTTGCCCACGCCGCACTTCATCCGCAGCTCCAGGGTGGTATAGACCTGCTCGTTGGAGAAGCCAAGTTCTTTCAGGCCCTGCAGGCAGAATTTGATCATAATGGGAGGTCCGCAGAGCAGAGCCACCTTGTTGGTGTCGAAATTCAGTTCTTTCAGGTAGCTGGGAACAAAGCCCACATGGCCGTCCCAACCCTCCTGCTCCCGGTCGATGGTCAGGTGAACATTGACGCCGGGGGCTTTCGACCAAACTTCCTCGATTTCCTTGCGCTGCACCAGATCGTCGGCGCTGCGGGAACCGTAGAGGATATCCACAGTGCCATAGTTTTCCCGATTGTCCAGCACATAGTTGATGACGCTGCGCAGGGGCGCCAGGCCGATACCGCCGGCGATAAACAGCAGATTCTGTCCCTTCAGGGCGGTTTCCACCGGGAAGTGGTTGCCGTAGGGGCCACGAACCAGAACTTCATCACCCACCTGGAGGGTGTGGAGCTGATCAGTCAGCTGGCCGCAGCGCTTGATGGAGAATTCCTGGTATTCCTTATTGGTGGGCGAGGAGGTAATGGAGAACATAGCCTCGCTGACGCCGGGCAGGCACACCATGGCGCACTGGCCGGGCATATGCGCAAAGAGCTTGCCGCCGCCGGGAGCATTGACCCGGAAGGTCTTGACATCGGGGGTTTCCTCCCGGATGTCGGTGATGATGCCTACCTGGGGGATCAAGGTATCTCGCATGTAGCCGGGATTACAGGTACATTCGTGCATCATTTACCCTCCTTTCCGAAGGCCTTGATGACCTTGACGATGTTTAAGTGGCTGGGGCATTTATCCACGCAACGGCCGCAGCCCACGCAGGAGAACATCCCATCGTTGTTGGCGGGGAAATAGGCCAGCTTGTGCATAAACCGCTGACGGAACCGCTGCATCTGGCTGGTACGGTTGTTGCCGTGAGCCATCATGGTAAAATCACTGTACATACAGCTGTCCCAGCAGCGCATCCGCTGGACACCAGAACCGGTGTTGTAGTCCTTAATGTCGTAGCACTGGCAGGTGGGGCAGACGAAGGTGCAGGTGCCGCAGGCCAGGCAGGGCTTATACAGCTGCTCCCACAGGGGAGAGTCGAATTTTGTCTTGGCGGCTTCCGCACCCCAGCCCTCCAGGGAGAGATCCTTTAGAGGCAGCTTCTCCTGAATGCTGCGGATGGCGGCTTTGGCTTCCTCCACAGCAGTATCATCGGTGCTTTCCAGCAGATTGGACACAGCGGCGGTGAGGGCTTCGCCCTTTTCGCTCCGGGGCAGCCAGTAGAGATACTCGCCTGCGAACCAGGTGGCTACATCGCCCTCGGGCTGGGCGCAGTCGATGCCAAAGCAGTGGCAGAAGCAGGAGGTATCCGGCTTGCTGCAGGCCAGGGATACGACGGTGCCGTGGCTGCGGCGGGCGGCATAGTAGCTGTCCACCGGGTCGGACAGGAAGACCTGATCCAGAACAGCCAAGCCCCGGACATCGCAGGCCTTCATGCCAAAGACTACGAAATCCTTATTTTCAAGCTCTGCTGCGGTGACGGACAGCTTGCCGTCAACCCGATTGCAGGAATACAGATTTTCACTCTGGGGAAAGAAAACATCCTTGCCGGAGCGGACAGTTTTCAGGGTGTCCAAATCCACATCGGCGTCTTCGCTGTAAGATGCGAAATTGGTCTTGCCGGCGGTCTTTACCGGCAGGTACAGATCATTCTTGGCGGCGATGGCAGCCAACAGGGAAGGAATGTCAGATTTTGCGATACGGTACATATCCTTACCCCCTTCCTACGCCGGGCTCGGCGTCGTCTGTACGGAAGCTGGTCAGAGGAGCGGCGGCTTCAATATCCGCGCCGGCCTGGTACTCGCCGTACAGGCTGTTGATATCCTTGATAAACTTGCGGTTAAACAGGTGCAGGGGGATGCCCTGGGGGCAGACCCGGCTGCATTCGCCGCAGTCGGTGCACCGGCCTGCCACATGGAAGGCGCGGATGATATGGAACATTTTCTCCTCGAAGGAGGTGGCGTTGGCCTTCTGAGCGGAGTCAAACTTGGTGCTGTCGAAGACGCACTTGCGGCAGGAGCAGGCAGGGCAGACATTCCGGCAGGCGTTGCAGCGGATGCACTTAGAAAGCTCTGCCTGGAAGAAGGCAAACTTCTCCTCGGGGCTCATGGCCTCGATCTTGGCAATCTCCGCAAAGCGGTCAGCATCGCAGGTGTCCACGCTGTCGCCAATCAGTTCGTCGTAAATCTTGTGCTCCTTGCCCTTGCAGACATGGCAGCGCTCCAGCATGGCGTCCTTATAGGCAACTGTCTTGTCGCCGTAGAGGGTGTGAACTGTGAGCACTTCGCTGCAGTCGGGGTAGCCGGCGCCCTCTACGGAGAGAATGCCCTCGGCGTCGATATTTTCGATCTTCAGCTTGCCTTTGCAGCCTACGCCGATGATGTAGGCCTTTTCCCGATCAATGCGATGCTCCTTGATGAGCTGATTGAAGCTGTAAGAATCACAGGGTTTCAGGAAGACAAGGGTCTTACCCTCCAATTTGGAGGCTTCGATCATGTACTTGGACAGATTGGCACCGCAGAAGCCGTTGTAAATAAAATTGCTTTCCAAATCTTCGGCGGTTGCGAAAAAGGCAGGCTCTACATCCCAGTTGTTTTCGCCCTTGCGCCAGCCTAAAACACGGGCAATTTCGCCGCTTTCCAGCAGGGATTTGGCTCTATGGATCAGTTCTTGCATCGCAAATCCCCCAATCTTACACTCGGACCCAGGGTCCGGACTTTACTGACAAAACTGTTCATGGTTTCCGAGAACTTCACGCCCTCGGCAGCGGATACCCACTCTACCCGGGTACGGCCGTTTTCCACGCCCAGGTAATCCAGCATGCTAAACAGCAGCGTCATCCGGCGGCGGGCGTAGTAGTTGCCGGTGGAGTAGTGGCAGTCGCCGGGGTGGCAGCCGCAGAGGATCACGCCGTCTGCGCCCTTTTCAAAGGCACGCAGAATAAACATGGGGTTGACACGGCAGGAGCAGGGAACCTTGATGATCTTCACATCCGCCGGATAAGCCAGACGGCTGGAGCCGGCCAGGTCCGCGCCGGCATAGCTGCACCAGTTGCAGCAGAAGGCTACAATGGTCGGTTTCCAATTTTCATTTACCGGCATATTGCATCCACCTCCGCAAGAATTTGTCTGTTAGAGAAGCCCTGCAGATCCATAGCGCCGCTGGGGCAGGTGACGGTACAAGCGCCGCAGCCCTGGCACAGAGCGCCGTTGACCACCGCAATACGGCGGGTCTCCCGGATGCCGTGGTCGTTAACCAGCTTATCCTCGTAGGAGATAGCGCCGTAGGGGCACACGTTGGCGCACTGGGAGCAGCCGTTGCACAGCAGCTCGTCAGCCTTGGCGGTGCAGGGGTTGGTCTTGAGCTTATCCTTGGCCAGCAATCCGATGACCTTCACCGCAGCCGCGCCGGCCTGGGCGACGGTTTCGGGAATGTCCTTGGGACCCTGGCAAACACCGGACAGGAACACACCTGCCGTGGGAGATTCCACAGGCCGCAGCTTGGGATGGGCCTCGGTGAGGAAATTGTTGGTATCAATGGAGGCGGTGAGCATGGTTGCGATTTTCCGCACATCGGGGTTGGGCTCGATGGCGGTGGCCAGAACCACCATATCCGCCTTTTTCAGAATCTGCTTGCCCTCCAAGAGGTCAACGCCGTGAACCAGCAGACTGCCATCGCTCTGGGGGGCAACCTTGCCCACCTGACCCTTGACATAGTTCACACCGTAGTCCTCCACAGCCCGGCGGTAGAATTCGTCAAAATTCTTACCGGGGGTACGGACATCGATGTAGAACACCGTCACATTGGTGTCCGGGTACTTATCCCGGATCAGCATGGCGTGCTTGGCGGTGTACATACAGCAGATCTTGGAGCAGTAGGGCTTGCCCCGGTCATCGGAGCAGCGGCTGCCCACGCACTGGATGAACACGATCTCCTTGGGGGC
Organism: Oscillospiraceae bacterium; assembly: GCA_015068125.1. GTDB lineage: Bacteria > Bacillota > Clostridia > Oscillospirales > Oscillospiraceae > Faecousia. Next base: position 23,657 of record SVLD01000011.1, read on the forward strand.
TTTGCCGTCGGACAGACGCTCCAGGTGACCCTTGGTGGGGCCGGCGGCGTTCATGATCCGCTCCAGCTCCAGGGAGGTAATGACATCCTTGCTCTCGTTGTAAGCATATTCACCGTACTTATCCAGCTTGATGGTATCGAAGCCGGTGGCGACGACAATGGCGCCGTAGTTCTCGGTGATGATTTCATCCTGCTGGGTGTAGTCGATGGCGCCGGCCTGGCAGAATTTCTCGCAGATGCCGCACTTGCCGGTCTTCATCTTGATACAGTTGGCTGCGTCAATGACAGGCACATTGGGAATGGCCTGGGCGAAGGGGGTGTAGATGGCGCTGCGGGTGTTTAAGCCCCGGTTAAATTCGTTCAGAGGCTTCTTGGAGGGGCACTTTTCCTGGCAGATGCCGCAGCCGGTGCACTTGTCCATGTTGACAAAGCGAGCCTTCTTGCGGATATCCACGGTGAAATTGCCCACGAAGCCGGAGACTTTTTCCACTTCGGAGTAAGTATGGATGGTGATATTCTCATGGGCGGCGGCTTCCACCATCTTGGGAGTCAGAATACAGGCGGAGCAGTCCAGGGTGGGGAAGGTCTTATCCAGCTGGCTCATACGGCCGCCGATGGAGGGGGTCTTCTCCACAATATCTACCTTGTAGCCGGCGTCGGCAATGTCGATAGCGGTCTGGATGCCGGCGATACCACCGCCGATGACCAGCGCCCGCTTGGTGACCATGCTTTCGCCCTGCTGCAAGGGGGTGTTCAGATGAACCTTGGCAACGGCGGCACGCATGAGGATGGTGGCCTTTTCCGTAGCTTCGGCCATGTCCTTATGAATCCAGGAGCAGTGCTCACGGATGTTGGCGATCTCCACCATGTAGGGGTTGATGCCGGCACGCTCTGCGGCCTTGCGGAAGGTGGCTTCGTGCATCCGGGGGGAGCAGGAGCAGACCACGATGCCGGAGAGGTTCTTTTCTTTTACAGCGGCGGCGATCCGGGACTGGCCGGCTTCGCTGCACATATAGGGATAGTCTTCGGCGTGGACAACGCCCTGTTCCTTCAGAGCCATTTCCACGACTTTCTTTACGTCCACCGTTGCGGCGATATTACTGCCGCAGTGACAGACAAAAACACCGATTCTTTGCATGGCAGTTTACCTCCGGTACTTTCTGAATGCGCTCATGAGAAGCTGCTGCGGGGTTTCTTCATCCAGCAGAGCAGGAATTTCATCGGGAGAAAGCATCTGCTGGCCACGGCTGCGAACGTAAACCTGCCGGGCGGCATCAATGAGCTGGCCGGGCTTGACGCCCCGGGGGCAGCGCTCCACGCAGGCAAAGCAGCTGAGGCACTTTTCCAGAGAAGTGCTTGCCATCAGCGCTTCGATATTTTCGTTCTGGACATAGCTGACAAACAGGTGGGGGGGAATGTCCATGTTTTCAAAATTAGGGCAGGAGGCGGAGCACTTGCCGCACTTCATGCATTTCAAGGGATTGACGCCGCTGATTTCTTTGATCTGCTGCACTTGCTTGTTCATCAGGCATCCTCCTTTACACCCAGAGCCTCAGACAGAAGCTCTGTGAAGTAGATGATGGGCAGCTCGCTGTTCTTGGTCAGGTTAAACTTGCACAGGGGGCAGGCGGTGACCAGGCAATCCGCGCCGAAGCTCTCGGCACTGCTTGCGATGCGGCTGCACATATTGGTGGCGGCAGCGGGCTCTTTCAGACTGATATAGCCGCCGCAGCATTCGTTGCGGTAGGGGTAAACCACAGGCTCAGCGCCAAGAGCCCGGATGAAGTCCTCCAAAATGGTGGGGTTCTCCGGGTCATCAAAGGCCATGACGCCGCTGGGGCGCAGCAGCAGGCAGCCGTAGTAGGCGCCGATTTTTTTGCCGGTGAGGGGATTGACCACCTTCTTTTTCAGCTCCGCAAAGCCTACTTTGTCCCGCAGGACTTCCAGGAAGTGGAGAACCTCGGTCTCACCCTTGTAAGGCTCGGTCAAATTCATGTAGTTATTGGCCCGGGTCTGGATGTCGGCCACGTTGGCCATATCATCGTTGACACGCTTCATAACGTGATGACAGGCAGAGCACACGGTAACCAGGCTCTGCCCCTTTTCTTTTGCTTCATTCAGTGCCCGGACGCAGGAGAGCTTGGAAGCGATCTCGTCGGTGCCCAGGGGGTATACGCCGCCGCAGCACTGCCAATTGTCCAGCTCTTCCAGCGTGAAGCCCAGAGCCTCGGCAGAGGCTCTGGCGTAGCGGTCCAGATCTTTGGCTTTGGTGCGCAGGGTGCAACCGGGGTAATAGCTGTATTTCATATGGATTCCTCCATTCGGTGAGAATTCGAATTCGTGGTATAGACGCCGCTAGTTAGAAATCTTGGCCCCCTTGCCTAAAGGGGGCTGTCGCCGTAGGCGACTGGGGGATATATCCCTCCACCGCTTACGCGGTCCCCCTCCCTCTAGGCGAGGGAGGCATTTAAATATCCAACTGGGCGATGACGGCCTTCAGGGCGTTGGCGCTGAAGCGCATCTTCTCTTCTTCCTCGGCGGTCAGCTCCACGGGAACCTTGCCCTTGACACCGTCAGGGCCGATGACAGTCATGGCACTCAGACACACGTCCTCCACGCCGTACTCGCCGTGCATCATGGAAGATACGGTGGCGAAGGAATCATAGGCGGCGGTGAGCTTCTTCAGGATCTTCATAACGGATACGCTGACGGCATAGAAGGTAGCGCCCTTCTTGGCGATGATCTCGCCGCCGGACTTCTGGACGTACTTCAGGGTATCTTCCTTGTCCAGAGGTTCGATGCCCTTGTTGGTCATCAGTTCCTCATACAGATCCAGGTCGCAGCCGGAAACGGAAGCCAGGGACCAGGGGATGAAACTGGTGTCGCCGTGCTCGCCGAAGACGTAAGCGTGGATGTTGTTCTGAGCAATTTTGAAATGATCGGAAAGATCATAGCGCAGCCGGGAGGTGTCCAGGATGGTGCCGGAGCCGATGATCTGGCTTTCGGGCAGGCCGGAGATTTTGGTGAACACATAGGTCATCACATCCACGGGGTTTGCCACGATAACATACAGCGCCTTGGGTGCGTACTTGACGATCTCGGGGGTGATGGACTTGAGAATGTTTACGTTGGTTTGCGCCAGGTCGATGCGGGTCTGGCCGGGCTTGCGGCCTACGCCGGAGGTGATGATGACGATATCGGAGCCTGCGGCATCGGCATAGTCACCGGCGATGACGGAGATGGGATCCCGGAAGCTGGTGCCCTGGACGATGTCCATGACCTCGCCCTCGACCTTATCCTTGTTGATGTCGATGAGGACAATCTCGGAAGCCACAGAGTCCAGAGAAAGGGTGTAGGCGATGGTCGCGCCGACATTACCGGCGCCGATGACGGTGATTTTTCTGCTCATAGCAAATATCCTCCTGTTTGAGCCATGACTGGCTGAATTTCGATAGATGGCTATCGATACTATTTTCTCGATAAGCTCATTATAAAGGAATTGCCGCAAAAAATCAACTGGGAATGGGTTACAGGAATATAAAAAATAAGCGGTGGTTTTCTGCCTGTTTTATACAATATGTATAATAACAGAAAAATTGCCGGTTGGCAATGCAAAAGGAATGTGATATAATCGAAATATCGATAAAAAGGAGGCGCCGCTGTGAAAATTGTCGGACTGCAAAAAATGACACTGCTGGATTATCCCGGTAAGGTGGCCTGCACCGTATTTCTGGGGGGCTGCAATTTCCGCTGCCCCTTTTGTCACAACAGCCAGCTGTTGGATGGCACAGCGCTTCCGGAGATGGATGCGCAGGAGCTGCTGACCTTCCTGGAAAGCAGAAAGGGGATCCTGGACGGGGTGTGCATCACCGGCGGCGAGCCTACCTTACAAAAGGATCTGCCGGAGCTGCTGGCGGGGATCAAGGCTCTGGGTTTTCCGGTAAAACTGGATACCAACGGCTACCGCCCGGAGGTTCTTAAGGATCTGGTGGGCAGGGGACTGGTGGACTATGTGGCCATGGATGTGAAAAACTGTCCTGACCGCTATGCCGAAACCGCCGGCCTTCCCGGGCTGGAGCTGGGGCAGATCGAGGAGAGCCTGGGCTTTCTGCTGGCAGGGAATGTGGACTATGAATTGCGAACCACAGTGGTATCGCCGCTGCACGATAAAAAAGCCGTGGAAGAGATCTGCCGCTGGCTGGAAAAACTTTCATCGAAAACCAAAGTAAAACGGTTTTTCCTGCAACCCTTTGTGGATCGGGATACGGTGCGTTTTTCTGGCTTAAAAGCCCCGGAAAAGCCGGAATTATCGGAATTTCGGGCACTTTTGCAGCCTTGTGCGGAAACAGTCATAATTCGGGGAATTTGAATAAAAACACAACATCTTGTGCCGCGACCATAAAAACTATCGCAAGATATTGGAAATTATGTATTGACAACCCACCCGCTTCAAGATATAATACAGGCACTGTCGCGCTTTTTGTCTTGCGACAATGTCTGTATTATTTTTTTAGGAGTGTAAAGCCTATGTATCGTGTTGCGAAACGGGACGGCGGCACCGTAGAATTTGAGATTTCCAAGATCAGCGCCGCCATGGTCAAGGCCTTTGAGGCCGTGGGCAGACAGTACCACCCCAGCGTCATCAACCTGCTTTCCCTGCAGGTCACCGCGGACTTTGATTCCAAGATCAAAGACGGCCTGATTTCTGTGGAAGATATCCAGGACTCCGTGGAGCGGGTGCTGTCCGACTCCGGTTACGCGGATGTGGCCAAGGCCTACATCCTGTACCGTAAGCAGCGGGAGAAGATCCGTAATGTCAACTCCGCCCTGCTGAACTACAAGGATCTGGTGGACAACTATCTGAAGATCAACGACTGGCGGGTAAAGGAAAACTCCACTGTTACTTACTCTGTCGGCGGCCTGATTCTGTCCAACTCCGGCGCCATCACTGCCAACTACTGGCTCAGCGAGATCTATGATCAGGAGATCGCCGAAGCCCACCGCAGCGCAGCGCTGCATCTGCACGACCTTTCCATGCTCACCGGCTACTGCGCCGGCTGGAGCTTAAAGCAGCTGATCCAGGAAGGCCTGGGCGGCGTTGTGGGCAAGATCACCTCTTCTCCCGCTAGCCACCTTTCCACCCTGTGCAACCAGATGGTCAACTTCCTGGGCATTATGCAGAATGAATGGGCCGGCGCTCAGGCATTCTCCTCCTTTGATACATACCTGGCTCCCTTTGTCAAGGTGGACAACCTGACGCAGAAGGAAGTCAAGCAGTGCATCCAGTCCTTCATCTACGGCGTGAATACCCCCTCCCGTTGGGGTACCCAGGCTCCGTTTTCCAACATCACCCTGGACTGGACCTGCCCCGCTGACCTGAAGGATATGCCTGCCATCGTCGGCGGCAAGGAGATGGACTTCACCTACGGCGACTGCAAGAAGGAAATGGATATGGTCAATAAGGCCTTCATCGAGATCATGATCGAGGGCGATGCTCATGGCCGTGGCTTCCAGTATCCCATTCCCACCTACTCCATCACCCGGGACTTCGACTGGAGCGAGACCGAGAACAACAAGCTCCTGTTTGAGATGACTGCCAAGTACGGCACCCCCTATTTCTCCAACTACATCAACTCCGATATGGAGCCCTCCGATGTCCGTTCCATGTGCTGCCGTCTGCGCCTGGACCTCCGGGAGCTGCGGAAAAAGTCCGGTGGCTTCTTCGGCAGCGGCGAATCCACCGGTTCTGTGGGCGTTGTTACCATCAACCTGCCCCGGCTGGCTTACCTGGCTGAGAACGAGGCGGATTTCTATGCCCGGCTGGACAAGCTGATGGATATTGCCGCCAGAAGTCTGAAGATCAAGCGTACCGTCATCACCCAGCTCATGGAAAACGGCCTGTATCCCTACACCAAGCGTTACCTGGGCACCTTCGGTAACCACTTCTCCACCATCGGCCTCATCGGCATGAACGAGGTGGGCCTGAACGCCAAGTGGATCCGGGAGGATCTGACCAGCAAGAAGACCCAGCAGTTTGCCAAGGAAGTGCTGGATCATATGCGGGAGCGCCTGAGTGACTATCAGGAGCAGTACGGCGACCTGTACAACCTGGAAGCCACTCCTGCCGAGTCCACCACGTATCGCTTTGCCAAGCACGATAAGGAAAAGTATCCCGACATCATCACCGCCAACGAAAACGGCACGCCTTACTACACCAATTCCTCCCACCTGCCCGTGGGTTACACCGAGGATATCTTCTCCGCCCTGGCCATCCAGGACGATCTGCAGACCCGCTACACCTCCGGCACCGTATTCCACGGCTTCCTGGGCGAAAAGCTGCCGGATTGGCAGGCCGCTGCGGCTCTGGTTCGGAAGATCGCCGAGAATCACAAGCTGCCGTATTACACCCTGTCTCCCACCTACTCCGTCTGCGCTGACCACGGCTATCTGGCCGGTGAGCACTTCACCTGCCCCATCTGCGGCAAGAAGTCCGAGGTTTACAGCCGTATCACCGGCTACTACCGTCCCGTGCAGAACTGGAACGACGGCAAGAGCCAGGAGTACAAGGATCGCAAGGTCTACAATGTAGGCGCTTCCGTACCCAAGGCACCCATTGCCGCTCCCGTGGTGAAGGAAGAGAATCCCTGCTGCTGTGAAGCACCCAAGGCTGAGGTCGCTTCCGGCGCAAAGGCAATTCTGTTCTCCCGGGTGACCTGCCCCAACTGCCGGGTTGCCGAGCAGCTGCTGACGAAGGCCGGCGTTGCTTATGAGAAGCTGATTGCAGAGGAGAATGTGGACCTGTGCCGCCAGTACGGCATCAAGGGCGCACCGACTCTGGTGATCACCGACGGTGAGAATTTCAATAGCTATTATAGCGTGCCGGAGATCAAGAAGTATCTGGCGAAGTAAAACGAACAGGGCCGGGCAAATGCCCGGCCCTTGATACGCAATTTCGCACACACCTTGCCTCCCTCTTTGAGGGAGGTGGCACGGCTTTAGCCGTGACGGAGGGAGTTTAACTCCCCCAGTCAAATTGCCTAAGTCCGGCAATTTGACAGCCCCCTTAGGGAGGGGGCCAAGAATTACAAAGCAACGAAAGGGAAGTGTCCTTTATGTATGATATCATCGTGGTAGGCGGCGGCCCTGCGGGACTGACTGCTGCCATTTATGCCCTGCGGGCCGGCAGATCCGTGCTGGTCATCGAAAAAAGCGGCTTCGGCGGCCAGATCGCCTTTTCTCCCAAGGTGGAGAATATCCCCGGCACTATTCAGATCAGCGGCAGCGAATTTGCTGACAAGCTGACGGATCAGGTGATGAACCTGGGCGCCGATGTGGAGCTGGAGACCGTTACCGCGGTGGAGGTGGACGGCGACATTCGCCGTGTCCGCACCGAAGAAGGCGGCGTTTATGAAGCCAAGGCTGTGATCCTGGCTCTGGGCGTGAAGCACAGAATGCTGGGACTGGAAGGGGAGCAAGACCTGGTCGGCAAGGGTATCTCCTTTTGTGCGGTCTGCGACGGCGCTTTCTATGCCGGGCAGGATGTGGCTATGATCGGCGGCGGCAATTCCGCTTTGCAGGAAGCGCTGCTGCTGTCGGATATCTGCCGCAAGGTGACCATCGTGCAGAATCTGCCCTATTTTACCGGAGAAAAGAAGCTGGCCCAGGCCTTGGAAACTAAGGAAAATGTGGAAATTTTGTTCAGCACCGTGGTCAGCGGCTACCTGCAAAAGGACGGCCAGCTCACCGGCCTGCGGCTGCGCAGCGAGGACACCGGAGCGGAGCAGGAAATTGCCGTAGATGGCGCGTTCCTGGCTGTGGGACTGATGCCGGAAAATGAGGCATTCTCCCACCTCAGCAGTCTGAATCCCTGGGGGTATTTCGATGTGGGCGAGGATTGCGCCACCCAGACCCCCGGCGTATATGTGGCCGGTGACTGCCGGAGCAAGACCGTCCGGCAGGTGACCACCGCCGCCGGTGACGGCGCCATCGCCGCCACCAACGCCTGCCGCTATCTGCAGAGCAAGGAGTAAAGGGTAGCTTGGCGGACGAGCAATGCTCGCCCCTACACCCAACTACAATAGAACTTGCAGGGGCGGCCATTGGCCGCCCGCGGGCGATTCGTGAATCGCCCCTACGATATTCTTTGGGATTCAATAAAACACGGGCGTGTTCGATTGGAACACGCCCGTGTTTTTACTTTTCCAGTGCCATGACCTTTTCAATGCGGCGGCTGTGCCGGGGGGACTGGGAGAATTCCGTCTTCAGCCAGATGTCCACAATTTCCAGAGCCAGCTTTTCATCCACAATACCGGCGCCCAAAGCCATCATGTTGGTATCGTTGTGCTCCCGGGTCATCCGGGCGCTTAAGGTGTCCGACAGCAGGGCGCAGCGGATACCCCGAACCTTGTTGGCGGCGATGGACACGCCGATGCCGGTGGTGCACAGCACGATACCCCGCTGGCAGGTGCCGTCAGCCACGGCGTTGGCCGCGGCGGCGGCAAAGTCGGGATAATCGCAGGAATCCGGGGTGTAGGTGCCGAAATCGATTGCTTCGTGACCAAGTTCGGCCAGATGCTCCAGGAGCTTGTTTTTCAGTGTCAGTGCGCCGTGGTCACAGCCAATTGCAATTTTCATACGTATATCCTCCGGTCTTTAGATCACATAGCCGCCGTTGACGGCCAGTACTTGTCCGGTTACAAATTCCGCTTCGGTAAGATATGCCATAGCCTGGGCCACATCCATAGGCGTTCCGTTGCGGCCCACGCAGGAGTCTGCCGCAAGCTGGGTCATGGTTTCCTCGGAAACATTGGCGCACATATCCGTCCGGATCACTCCGGGGGCGATGCAGTTGACCCGGATGCCGCTGGGGCCCAGCTCCTGGGCCAGAGCCTTGGTCAGGGCAATCACCGCGCCTTTGGTGGCGGAGTAAGCGGCTTCGCAGGAAGCGCCCACCTGCCCCCACATGGAGCTGACCGTGATGACGCAGCCCTTTTGCTTTTTCAAAAAGGCCGGCATGGCGGCGTTGACGCAGTGATAAATGCCTTTGACATTCACAGCAAACAGCCTGTCCCAGTCCGCTTCCGAAATATCCTGCATCAGCCCATAGTGGCAGATGCCGGCATTCAGGATCAGCACATCGATATCGCCGATCTGCCGGAAGGCGGCGTTCACAGCCTCACCATCTGCCACATCGCAGCAAATGGCGGTGGCGCCGGTTCTTTCCGCCACAGCCCGGGCGGCGTCATGATTCTTTTCGTAGAGGAAGAACACCCGGTGACCTTTGCCGGAGAACAGCTCTACGGCGGCCTCGCCGATGCCCCGGCTGCCGCCGGTAATGACAACATTTGACATAGCATACCTCTGGAAAAAGGCTGCCTGAGCAGCCTTTTGGATGGATTATCTTCTGCGGCTCTTGGTGCGGTGATCGCTGTATTGCCGGAGGGAGGAAATTTTACTGTCGGACTCGGACATAAAGGCCTTGAGCTTTTCCTCGAAAAGCTGATCGGCGGTCTTAGGCGCGGGGGGCGGAGTGGGCGCGGTGCGGACAGGGCGGTTCTGGGCAGGGGCGGGACGGGGATTGCTCCGGTTGGCGGGAGCTTCCCGGACGGCCCTGGCTTCCAGACGCTTGATGGACAGGTTCAGCTTGCCGTTGTCAGTGCTGATGACGACCACCTTCACCTCCTGACCCTCGGTCAGGTGCTGGCGGATGTCGCTGACATAGGCGTTGGCCACTTCGGAAATATGTACCATGCCTGTTTTATTGTCCGGCAGGGAAACGAATGCGCCGAAATTGGTGATGGATTTGACTTTGCCTTCTAAAACGGTTCCGACGGTTAACTCCATAATGTGTTTTGCTTCCTCCAAAATAAATGAAATACGATTATTTGCCGGGGGTAATGATGACGCTGTCCGGATCCACAAGTCCCAGCTCTTCCCGGGCGATCTGCTCAATGCCGGCTACGGTGCCGAGGCTGTCTATGAGGGAACTGAGCCGGTTGTTTTCCCGTTCCAGACGAGATGCCTGGGACCGAAGCGCTTCTGCTCTGGCACGGGCGTCCTGAATGGCGTTGCCCAGGATGATCAGCGCTGCCATAGACAACACAATGGCGCACAGAACAACGATCTTGGTCACGTTGCTGCTGCGCTTGTAAACCAGCCGGATCCGGCTCAGAAAGTTTTTTCCGCGTGCCATGGCGAGCTCCTTTGTGGGTGGACTTCTTTAACTCTATTATTGTACCCGATTTTTTGCCAGATGCAAATAGATTTTTAAGAAAAAGGCGGCTTTTTCGCAAAAATTTTTTCAAAACCCTCCATGGCCATAGGATAATCTTCCAAAATCCGGCAAAAATCCCGGTAAAAAACCTAGCCAAGGTGGCGCGAAACAGAAAAAAGCCCCCGGCCATGCCTGCCCAATATCCCGGCCGCAGGTCGCCCTGACAAATGCCGAAGCTGAGAAACAGCCAGATCCAGAACCCGGCAAGCAGGAACACAAGATCCGCAAGGTGCCGCCGCCGCAGTGGGCGCAGAAAGGCGTACACCAGTCCCAGCGCCATCCCCAGCGCCACGCTCATGGCCAGCCGAAGGGCGGCCTGGGCAGGGTGAATCATCCGAACAGCCTCCCCATCAGGCCGCCTTTGCGCCGGGGTTCTTCATAGACCATGGCAGAAACTGTGCCCTCCACGGCGATCTGCCCACCGTCTACGGAAAGCGTCTTTAGCTGAAGCTGCTGCCCATGGACAGACAAGGTACCCAGCTCAGTGCGCAGCACCACGGCGGTATCGTCAAAGCTGACCACCTCCGTCACCCCGGTCATGGTAAGCTGGCGGCGTTCGTTCAGGGTCAGCCGGTGGGGCAGTGTCATAGGATCGGTCATGTCCATCCCTCCTCGCAAAAGATTATGCGCAGCGACGGAGGGATATGACGAACGCTATCGTAAGGCTTTGCCATCCCGAGCGTAGCTGAGGAATCCGCATTTCCCCGGAGGGGAACGGATCCTTCGACTTCGAGGCCTGGGGCCGCTTCGCTCAGAATGACATAGGGGAGAGTCAAGACCCTCCCCTAGGCAAAGATCTTGTTTCCGGGGGCATAAAAAACAAGGACGCGAAATGCGTCCTTGCGGTTATTTTTGTCCGGTGACCTGGTACATCCGATTGTCAGAAATTTTTGCGGTGACGGTCAGGTGTTCCGCGAAGATGGCGGCCAGATCGTCCTCGTGCATCAGGCCTACGCTGACCTTGCTGGCGACGCCTTCGTGGTGGTGGTCGATGGCCGCCCGGCTCATGCCGTGGGCAACGGTCAGCGTGCCGCCGGGCTTGAGCATGGCGGTCAAAGCGGCAATGAGCCCCTTGGGGTCAGGGAAGTGGGGAAAGGCGTTGTAGATCACAATGCAGTCAAACTGCTTGCCAAGATCCACAGTCTGGACATCGCCGCAGAGGACTTCCACCTGTCCGGGGTACTTCTGGGCGGCGATCTTTACCATCTCCGGGGAGATGTCCACCGCGGTGACAGAGGCCACATTCCGCGCCAAATAGTCAGGAAACAGCACGCCGGTGCCGCAGGCCACATCCAGAATATCCTTGCCGGCGGTGACCTGGGCGTTGGCTAAGATCAGGGAAATGATCTCGTCATTGCGGACCATATCCCCGTCCCACTGGGAGGCAAGCCGGTCAAAAAACTGAATAACATCCTGCTGGTTCATGCGATTTTTTCTCCTTTGGGATAGCGGATGGGCAGCAGATGGGCTTTGGTCAGGGCGAAGATCACCAGGGGCATCAGCACCAGCTGCAGAACGATGCCGGGAATACCGGTGACCAAAGAGGTGGTGACCCAGGCGAAGGGATCCGCGCCGGGGGTGAAGATCCAGGCCTTGGCAAGTCCCGAGAGGACTCTGCCGGCTACCATGGCGGTAAGCATGCTGATATAGAGATCAGCCGTGAAGCTCTTGGTGCGGACAAACAGCATCATCAGACCGGTGACCAGACCGTAAGCGGCGCACTCCACCATCATGCTGGGAAGCATGGCGGCAGGGGGCATGCCGGTGACGATACTGGAAAGCAGGGGCCCCAGGATTCCGTTGACCAGACCAAAGGGCCAGCCGCAGGCTAAACCGCAAAGAAGCACGGGAATGTGCATGGGAAGAAACACGGTGCCGGCGTTGGGGATGGCGTGGAAAGCGATGGGAAGCACCACGCACAGCGCTATGCAGACAGCGCAGAAAACCATTTTTCTTACATAGGAAAATTTCATAGTTTTGCCTCCTCTTCTTGACATTGTCCACATTATAGCGTGCTGAAAATCCCTTGTGAAGCCCCCCTGGGGGATGGAATTTTTGATAAAATGTAAAATTTGGGTTGTTATTCTGTTGGAGCGCAAAGCGCGAGCCTCCCTTGTGCAAAGGGAGGTGGGTCGCCATAGGCGACTCGGAGGGATTGTTTTTTAGGTAATAGGTAATAGTGAAGAGGTAAGAGGTAACAATCCCCCAGTCATTTTGCTTCGCAAAATGACAGCCCTCTTTACACAAGGGGGCCTTTGGTGGAGCGCGTATAACCTGTAAAAGTGCAATTGGAATATATTTCAAACAAAAAGCCACGCCGGGAAAACCGGCGTGGCTGAAAGGGTTTGGAATATCAGGCAATACGCTTGGCGACTACCACATGGCGGCCTTCGTCCAGAGAATACTCACAGGTGGACAGGGTGATGAGCTTGTCGCCGTACTGGGCAGAAATGCCGGTGTCGTAGTAGGCCATGGATTTGACAGCGGAGACGAATTTGTTAAAATCCGCTTCCGTCCGGGCGGTGTCGAAGAGGTGATAGGAATAGCCCTGGCCGGCGTTGGCACTGGTCTTAAAGGCAGCGATGACCTGGTAGACATGGCGCTCGTACAGCGTATCAAAGTAGATGTACTGATGGGATTCCCAGAAGGGTTTTTTCTTGTAGCCGTCCAGACCGGAGAACATGGAGCCGTCCTTCATGTGGTGGCCGTAGATGGTGATGTTGTCCGAGGGCGTGAACACGTTGCAGGCCGGCCGGACATAGATGGCGCCCCAGGAACTGCACTCGTGGCTGAAGGTGTGCTTCAGGTAGTAGTCGGAAGCGTCCCAGCCGTCGTACCAACAGTCAGCAACATGCTTGGCGTAATCCGGATTGTTCTGGGTCTGCACTACGGGGTAGTTGATCTTGGTATCCGGAATGGTGATCCAGCCCACCAGATCCGGGTTCTTGTCATAAAACACCTGCAGCTCCGGCAGAATGGTGGGTTTTTCGGGGGTGGTATCTCCGCCGGTGGGATCCGTGGGATCGGAGGGGTAAGTAATGGTGCCGTCGGAGTTGATGGTGGGACGGGAGGGGGGGACATACAGATCCTGCAGATCACTGTATTCACTGTTGGCCTGGTTGGATCGAACCAGATAATCGATGAGATAAATAGCACTGCCGATAAAAACAAGACTGAAAAATACGATCAGCGCATAATATCCAATCTTTTTCAGTAATTTTTTGTTCAGTTTCTTTTCCATATAGGGCATCCTTTCTTTTGGGGGTTGCACCTATATCATACAAAATTTTGCCGGGAAAGTAAAGGGGTATTTTGTGTCCGCTTTCCTGACCGACCGTGAAAAAATGGATTGCATTTGGTGGCGCAGCCGTGATAGAATAGAACCACGCAACCGGAAAAACTATCAAAGGAGATAATACCCTATGATTTCCAGAGAAATTTGCCAGCGGGTTCTCAGCAAAGCGGTTTCCACCGGCGCGGATTATGCCGAGCTGTTTGCGGAGAATACCGTCAATCATTCCATTAACATGATCGCCAGCAAGGTCGACGCCATTAAGGACGCTGTCATCGCCGGCGCTGCCGTCCGGGTCTACAAGGGTCTGCGCAGCGTCATGGCCTCCACTGTGGATACCAGCGAAGCCGGTCTGCTTCGCTGCGCCGAGCAGGCTGCCGAAGCCCTGGGTCAGGGCACGGCGGAGATCGACATTGTGCTGAAAGAGCGCCTCTTCGGAGATATCCATCCCATCAAGATCGTACCCTCCTGCATCGGCAACAAGGAAAAGGTGGCCATTCTGAAAGAGGGTTATTTTGCTGCCAAGGAGTATGATAACGCTATCACCCAGGTCAGCGGCACCCTGCTGGATGTGGATCACAATATTCTGATCGCCAACTCCGAGGGCGTTTACACCCAGGACCGGCAGATCCGCACCCGGATCGTCATCAACGCGGTGGCGGACAAGGGCGACGGTGCCCAGACCGGTTCCTGCGCCCCCGGCCGCCGGATGGGTCTGGAGATGTTCGGCAGCATCGACCCCAAGAATGTGGGCATCCACGCCGCCAGGCAGGCTGTGACCATGGCCGGCGCCGGCTACTGCCCGGCGGGCGTCATGCCGGTGGCCATCGACAACGGCTTCGGCGGTGTCATCTTCCACGAGGCCTGCGGTCACTCCCTGGAGGCTTCCTCCGTTGCTTACGGTCGGAGCCAGTTTGTGGGCAAGCTGGGGGAGAAGATCGCCAACGAAAAGGTTACCGCCATCGACGACGGCACCATCCCCAACGCCTGGGGCTCTATCAATGTGGACGACGAGGGTACGCCGGCACAGAAAAATGTGCTCATCGAAAAGGGTGTACTGAAATCCTATATGATCGATAAAATGGGCGGCCGCCGCATGGGTATGGCCTCCACCGGCAACGCCCGGCGTCAGAGCTACGCCTACACCCCCACCTCCCGTATGACCAACACCTATATAGCCGCCGGCGATGACAAGAATGAGGTTATCATCGCCTCCATGGAGTACGGCCTGTATGCCAAGGAAATGGGTGGCGGCAGCGTCAACCCCGTTACCGGCGAATTCAACTTCTCCGTCAATGAAGGTTACATGGTTCGTAACGGCAAGATCTGTGAGCCTGTCCGTGGCGCAAGCCTGGTGGGCAAGGGCAGCGAGGTTATTCAGAATATCGATATGGTCGGCACCGATCTGGATATGGGACAGGGCATGTGCGGCTCTTCCAGCGGCAGCGTGCCCACCAATGTGGGTCAGCCCCTGATCCGGGTGTCCACCATCACCGTCGGCGGCAGATAAGGAGGTCAGAATTATGGATTTTAACGCTTTCAAGGAAGCCGTCATCGCCAAGTGTGCCGAGCTCGGCATTGCCGAATACGAGCTTTATTATCAGAACGCGGAATCCACCAGCATCGGTGCGTTCCAGCATGAGATCAACCAGTTTACCTGCTCCACCGAGGGCGGCGTGTGCTTCCGCTGCATTTACGGCGGCAGGATGGGCTATGCCTCTACTGAGAGCTTAAGCGCTGAGCAGGCTTCTTCCGTGGTGGAAAAGGCGGTGGACAATGCCGCCTCTCTGGAAGCAGAGGAGCAGGTGTTCCTTTGTGAGGGTGGTCAGGAATATCAGCCCTTGGAGGATCGCTCCTACCCCCTGCCCGGTACAGAGGAGATCATTTCCACCGTGCTGGCTACCCAGGATAAGCTGTATCAGGCTGATCCGGCGGTTATTGACGGCAGCCAAACCCAGGGCGTTGCCGAGCGCAGCGAGATCGCCATTTACAATTCCAAGGGCTTAGATCTGCGCAGCGTTACCACTCTGTCCGGCCTGGTGGCGGTGGCGGTGGTGTCCAATGGCGAGGAAATGGCCAATGATTACCAGATCAAGCTGGCTAAACTGGACACCATCGATATTGACGCCCTGACTAAGAAGGCCGCAGTCACCGCCAAGCAGAAACTGGGCGGCGATGTGGCGCCCACGGGACAGTATCCTGTGGTATTTGATCCCGAGGCTATGAGCGATCTGCTGCAGACCTTCTCAGGTGTTTTCTCCTCTGAGGCTGCCCAGAAGGGACTGAGCAAGCTGGCGGATCAGGAGGGCAAAGTCGTTGCCTCCGAGGTTGTGACCCTGGTGGACGATCCCTTCCACATCTCCAATCCCGGCTCCCGGAATTTTGACGCCGAGGGCAGCCCAACCTACTGCAAGAATGTGATCGAAAAGGGCGTGTTCAATACCCTGCTGTATAATCTGAAGACCGCCGCTGTGGCGGGCAGGAAGACTACCGGCAACGCCTCCAAGGCAGGCTACGCCGCCGCTGTGGGCATCAGCCCCTTTACCATGTATCTGGCTCCCGGTACGATCAGCGAGGATGAACTGGTAGCCCAGGCAGGCGAGGGCGTATATATCAACTCTCTGGGCGGCCTGCACGCCGGCGCGGATCCCATCTCCGGCGACTTCTCCCTGCAGTCAAGCGGCTTTATGATCCGGGGGGGCAAAAAGGCGGAGTATGTCAAGTCCTTTACCGTGGCGGGCAACTTCTACGAGATGCTGAAAAATATCCGGGCGGTGGCCTCCAATCTGGAGATGCCCGGCATGTCCGGCTTCGGCTCGCCCAGCGTTCTGGTGACGGGCTTGTCCGTTGCGGGCAAATAAAATTCCGTAGACAATAGACAATATCGGCATGGCGGAAGGTGCGCCATGCCGATATTTTTGCCAAAAATTGAAGGAAATCGGAAAACAAATTTCATTTCCTATTGCGTTTTTGGGGCTGCCGTGGTAAAATGCAGCTATTCCAAATGCAGATTTGCAGTTTTTGAATGGAGGCAATATCAAAATGAGTTATGTAGATGAAATTTTTGAAAGAGTCATCGTCCAGAACCCCGGCCAGCCGGAGTTCCACCAGGCGGTGAAAGAGGTTTTGGAGTCCCTGCGCCCCGCTATCGAGAGCAAGGAGGCTCTGTACCGCCGGGAGGCGCTCCTGGAGCGGCTGACCACCCCTGAGCGCTGCATCCTGTTCCGCATTCCCTGGGTGGATGACAACGGCCAGGTTCAGGTGAACAACGGCTACCGTGTGCAGTTCAACAGCGCCATCGGCCCCTACAAGGGAGGTATGCGTTTCCACCCCAGCGTCAACCTGTCCATCATGAAGTTCCTGGCTTTCGAGCAGACCTTTAAGAACTCCCTCACCGGCCTGCCCATTGGCGGCGGCAAGGGTGGCTCCGACTTTGACCCCAAGGGCAAGTCCGACCGGGAGATCATGGCTTTCTGCCAGAGCCTGATCACCGAGCTGTATAAGTACATCGGCGCGGATACCGACGTGCCCGCCGGCGATATCGGCGTTGGCGCAAGAGAGGTCGGCTACATGTTCGGCCAGTACAAGCGGATCCGGGATGTCTACGAAGGCGTGTTCACCGGCAAGGGCCTCAGCTACGGCGGCAGCCTGGCAAGAAAGGAAGCCACCGGCTACGGCCTGCTGTACCTGACCGAGGAAATGCTCAAGACCAACGGTCATGAGCTGAAGGGCAAGATCGTGGCGGTTTCCGGCGCCGGCAATGTGGCTACCTACGCCATCGAAAAGGCATGGCAGCTGGGCGCCAAGCCTGTTACCTGCTCTGATTCCACCGGCTGGATCTACGATCCCGACGGCATCGATGTGGCTACCCTGATCGAAGTCAAGCAGGTCATGCGCGCCCGTCTGACCGAGTACGCAAAGCGCCGTCCCAACTCTGTTTACCACGAGGGTAAGGGCGTGTGGAGCGTCAAGTGCGATGTGGCTCTGCCCTGCGCTACCCAGAACGAGCTTCTGCTGGAGGATGCCAAGCTGCTGGTGGCAAACGGCTGCATGGCCGTGGCTGAGGGCGCCAATATGCCCACCACGCTGGACGCTACCAAGTACCTGCAGGAGAACGGCTTGCTGTTCTGCCCCGGCAAGGCTGCCAACGCCGGCGGCGTAGCTACCTCCGCACTGGAGATGACCCAGAACTCCGAGCGCCTTAGCTGGAGCTTTGAGGAAGTGGACAGCAAGCTCAAGGGCATTATGGTGAATATCTTCCACAATGTGGATGCCGCCGCCAAGGAATATGGCTGCCAGGGCGACTATGTTGTGGGTGCCAACATCGCAGGCTTCCTGAAGGTTGCCGATGCTATGATGGCGCAGGGCGTTATCTAAGGAAATATATGCAAATCCCCCGGATCAAACCGATCCGGGGGATTTGTTGTATTTGGTCAAGGCTGGTCTGCCGGTTTCACCAACCGGCAGACCAGTCCTTCCAGCAACCCACTGCAGGGAAGCAGCAGGGCAGTGCCGGTAAGGTTGAAAATGGTGTGACACACGGCGATGCCAACATGGGTGGCGCTGTGTACAAAAATCGCCGGCGATGCCAGCAGATCCACCAGCCAAAACAGAACCAGGCACACCGCTGCGCCAATGACATTGAACAAAAGATGCACCGTGGCCGCCCGCCGGGCGTTGGTGCTGGTACCGATGGAGGACAGAAGCGCGGTGACGCAGGTGCCGATGTTCTGCCCCAGGATAATGGGAAATGCGGCGGCGTAGGTGACGCTTCCCGTGGTGGACAGCGCCTGCAAAATACCCACAGAAGCGGAACTGGACTGCACAATGGCAGTCAGCACCGCCCCGGCCAGCACCCCTAAGATAGGGTTGGCAAACAGCAAAAACAAGTCGGTAAACCAGGCTTCGTCCTTCAGCCCCGCCACCGCGTCGGACATGGTATCCATGCCGAACATCAGCACCGCAAAGCCCAGCAAGATCAGTCCCAGATCTTTTTTCTTGCCGTTTTTCAGGAACATATAGAAAATAATGCCGATCAGTGCCAGCACCGGGGTGAAGGATGTGGGCTTCAGAAGCTGCAGGAAAAAGCTGCCGCCCTCGATCCCCCCCAGACTCAGCAGCCAGCTTGTGATCGTGGTGCCCACATTGGCACCCATGATGACATGGATGGCCTGGGAAAGAGTCATAAGGCCGGAATTGACAAAGCCCACTACCATGACGGTAGTTGCCGACGAGCTTTGGATCGCGGCAGTGACCCCTGCGCCGGTAAGAAAGCCCAGGGCCTTGCCGGTGGTGAGCCGGGAGAGAAGCTCCTGCAGGCTGCTGCCTGTCCGGCGTTCCAGCGCCTCCCCCATGAGATGCATGCCGAAAAGAAACAGAGATAATCCGCCGATGAGGGTGAGAATGTCGAAAATGTCCATAGCTGTGGCGATCCTTTCAGAAAGTACAGCTATAGTATGCGGAAAATTCTGCCGTTAATCCGGGGTTGCCAGTCGGCGGCAGGCATTGGCCAGGGCACCCAGAGTGCTGCAGGAGATCATGGTGCAGCCCGAGGCCATGACCTGGGTGCTGCGGAGATAATTCCAGCGATTTTCCGGAATGGGGTTGAGCCAGATAACCTTGCCGCAAAGATGCTTTGCTTTCATCAGCGCGTCGAAGGAGCGGCGGGTCTCCACGGTCTTGGTGTCGGAAAGTATGATCAAGGTGGTGGAATCCGTAAGAATCGGGGGCCGCTGGTCGGTAAGGTGTTCCAGGGCGTTGGCCAGGTTGGTTCCCTTGCCATAGATGCCGCTGCGGCTGACATAGTCCCGGAACAGATCCATATTCTGCAGGCTGAAAGCATCGGCCTGGACAGCGGACTCGGAAAAAAGGAACACCTTGGAGCTTTCCGAGGCTTGATTCAGGGACTGGATAAACCGCAGGGCGAATTCCGAAAACTGGATCATAGAGCCGGAAACGTCGCAGAGGATCACCATGTGCCGCCGGCGGCGGGGTTTTTTCTTATATTTCAGCCGGTAAAAGGTACCGCCGGTTTCCAGACCCTTGCGAATGGTTTTCCGAAAATCAAGCACGCCGCTGCGGCCGGAGCGCTTGTTTCTGGCGGCAAGCTCGGCGTTGATCTGCTGGGCGATGGTCTGGATCATGGAGATGGCCTTGGGGATCTCCTCGTCACGAAATTCAGAAATATCCCGGAATAGCAGACCGATTTCCGGATCGGCCGCCGCGGCGCTGGTGGCGGCGTCCTCCATGCGCATCTGCTGCTCCAGCAGGGATTTGGTGAACACACTGTGGATAAAGTTGCCGTACAGCTCCGGGCTTCGCTCGGCGCTGTTTTTGTATTTATCAAGGAAATCCAGCAGCCGCTGCCGCTCGGATTCCGGCATGGAAGCGAAGGTGGTGCGCTGATCCTCGCTGAGCATCATGGGCTGGCCGTTGACCTGGAGCTGCTCCTGGGAGGCGGCGCGAATGGCCTCTACCTCCGCGTCTTTTTGGGCCTGCTCCCGAGCAAGGGCCCGCATGACATCCTCGCTGACAAAAAACCCGTCGAAAACCCGGTCAAAAATCAGTTGTTCCTCCCGGGATTTGGCGTAGATGGCGCATAAGGCTTCCTTGACGGTCTGCCGGTCGGAAAAGCCCAGATCGATGAGGATCTTGCAGGCATCGGCGGTTTCCCGGTGGCTGGCGTTGACGCCTTCTAAGCGAAGCATCCGGGAAAAAGCGGCCATTTTTTCCAGATAGACCTGATGGTCATCCATGGTGGTGACCTCCGCAGTTGTGGCCGCAGGTGCAGGATTCCTGCTTTTCGGGGACGGTGTCGCCCATGGCGGCAATATCCTCGCTGTTTTTCAGAATAAATCCGGCGGTGCGCCGCAGGGCGTCGGGGGTCAGTTCCCGGATGCCCAGAGCATCCAATGCGGCAGCCCAGTCCAAAGTTTCGGCGATGGAGGGCTTTTTCAAAATGGCTTCGTTTGCGCGCAGCTGCTGGACTGCCAGGGCTACCTGGGCGCAGAGCTTGTCGTCCACATGGGGCAGCTTGGCCCGGAGGATGGACAATTCCTTTTCCATATCCGGGTACTCGATGTAGAGATAGGCGCAACGGCGGCGTAGGGCCTCGGACAGGGGACGGGCCCGGTTGGAGGTCAGCACCACAAAGGGGATGGTGTTGGCCTTGACGGTGCCGATTTCCGGAATGGAAACCTGCATATCCGACAGCAGCTCCAGGAGGAAGGCTTCAAATTCTTCGTCGGCCTTGTCGATTTCGTCGATGAGCAGAACCACAGGCTTTTCGCTGCGGATGGATTGCAGCAGTGGGCGTTCCAGGAGATATTCATCCCGGAACAGAGAGTCCGTCAGATCGGACTTGTTGCTGTCGTCCTTGTTGATCTGGATGGCCAGCAGCTGCTTCTGGTAGTTCCACTCGTAGAGCGCTTTGCTTTCGTCCAGGCCTTCGTAGCACTGCAGCCGGACCAGATCCCGATCCAGGGCAGCTGCCATGACTTTGGCTACCTCGGTTTTACCCACGCCGGCAGCGCCTTCGATAAGCAGGGGGCGGCCGAGAGTCAGGGCGACATATAAAACAGTGGCCAGGGTGTCATCATAGATATAATGGGCCTGGTCCATTTTGGATTTTAAGGTTTGCAGATCCATACGATCACCTCGCGTTTTTTCTTTGATTATAGCAGATTTTGGCGGCTGGCGCAATGGAAGAAATGGCAGAAAAAAGCAGAATCCAGCACTTTTTCCAAAACGGTGTAGTAATGGTAAAAAATACCAAATAATTAAGACGAAATGTTAAAATTTGGACTATTGACGGGGAGTATATGCGCATAATAGAATAGCGAAGTTCGTTGCGGTAATTCAAAACGCAACAGCGAATTTGGCACAAACCCCGTTTAAAACGCACCATACAGGAGGAAACTAACATGAAGAAGATATTGTCGCTGCTTCTGGCCGGCGCTATGACCGTGAGTCTGACCGCGGCCTGCGCATCGGAGCAGACCGGCGGTGAAGCCGAGAAGATGACCCTGAAGGTCTGGGGACCCAGCGAGGATCAGGACCCTGCCACCGGCAAGTGGCTCCAGACCACCTGCGAAAAGTTTAACCAGCTGAATCCCCAGTGGGACATCACCTTTGAGTACGGCGTCTGCGGCGAAAACGACGCAGGCAAAAAAGTTACCGCCGATGTGACCGCTGCGGCGGATGTGTATATGTACGCCAGCGATCAGCTGGGCATGCTGATGGATGCCCAGGCCCTGTCCCAGCTTGGCGGGCAGAATTTGCAGGCGGTTAAGGATAACAACTCTGAGGCCATGATTAACGCCGTGACCTACACCGACGGCGGCGTCTACGGCGTTCCTTTCAGCCCCAATACCTGGTTTTTGTACTACAACAAAAATACCTACACCGAGGAAGATGTAAAATCTCTGGAAACCATGCTCCAGAAGGGTAAGGTGGCTATGAATGTCACCGACGGCTGGTATCTGGCGTCCTTCTATGTGGCCGGCGGCGGCACGCTGTTCGGGAATAAGGGCACCGACAGCGGCGCTGGCATCCAGTTCGGCGGCGATGCCGGTACGGCAGTCACCGATTATCTGGTGGACCTGATGGCCCACCCCAATTTTATCAACGACAAGGACAATAACGTGGGTCTGGGACTTATGACCACCGGCGGCTGTGATGCCTTTTTCTCCGGCACCTGGAAGGCGGCCGATGTAAAGGCGGCTCTGGGTGAGAATTACGCCGCTGCGGCGCTGCCTGCCATTACCATCAATGGTGAGCAGAAGCAGCTGCGTTCCTTTGCCGGCGCAAAGGCCATCGGCGTGAACCCCAACTGCAAGAACCAGAAGGCAGCCACCGCCCTGGCAGTATTTCTGGGCTCTCAGGAAGCCCAGCTTGCCCACTATGAGTTGCGGGGCGTTGCACCCTGCCACCCCAACCTGGTGGCCAATGAAAAGATCGCTGCCGACATCGCTGTGGCAGCCCAGGCGGCCACTGTGGCGACCACTGCCGTTGCCCAGCCCTCGCTGCCTGCAATGAACGACTTCTGGGCACCGGCTGTGAATTTCGGCAATGAGCTTGTCAACGGCACCGTTACCCATGCCAACGCCCGGGAAAAGACAGAGGCTTTTGTCAAGGCCATCAACGGCGGGCAATAACGCCAAGTATCATGTCATTCCGAGCCAGCCTTCGGGCTGGTTCGCAATGACATTTTGGTCATGCTTATCTTAAAAGAAGGGAGATGAGAATATGTTTGACGCGGCTTTGCCGGGAAGAAAAGAAAAATCCGCCACCTTGATAGGGGCGTTTAAAAACGGCGGCCCGGTCACCTGGCTTTCCAGCTTGATGATGGGACTGGGAAATTTGTTTGCCGGGCAGATCCTCCGGGGACTTTTGTTTCTGGCGGCCCAGGTGGGCTTTGCCGTGTATATGCTGACACCCCAGGGCGGCCTGCACTATCTGAGAATGCTCCCTGGTCTGGGAGAGCAGGCTCAGGGGAAGGTCTGGAATGAGGCTGAGGGAATCTATGAATATGTTCTCGGGGATCAGTCCCAGTTGATTTTGCTGTACGGTCTTGTGGCGGTGCTGCTTTCTGTGACTTTTGCGCTGATATGGCGTTGGTCTGTCATCGATGGTTACCGGGCGCTGGCGCAAAAAAGGGCCGGCGGCAAGGCGGATACCATGAAAGCTGCCGCAAAGCGCCTTTTGGACAGCAATATCCATACCCTGCTTATGACACCTCCCTTAGCGGCGCTGCTGATCTTTACGGTAACGCCCCTGGTGTACATGATGTGTATGGCGTTTACCAATTACTCCACTGTGGGCGGCCATCTGGTGCTGTTTGACTGGGTTGGCTTTGAGAATTTCCGGAACATTCTGAGTTTTGGCTCTGCCGCGGGGCGGGAATTTTGGGGCGTTTTGAGCTGGACCCTTGTTTGGGCGTGCTTCGCCACATTCCTGAATTTTCTGCTGGGCACGCTGCTGGCCATGGTCATCAACCGCAAGTCCACCCGGTTGAAGGGATTTTGGCGGGGCTGTCTGTGTGTGACCATCGCCGTACCCCAGTTTGTATCCTTGCTGGCCATCCGCACCATGCTCCAGGAAAACGGCGTGGTCAATATGCTGCTGGAGCAGTGGGGGCTCATCCCCCAGGATACGGCGCTGCCCTTCTTTACCAATACCACCTGGGCGAGAGCGTCTGTGATCCTTATCAATCTCTGGGTGGGCATTCCCTACACCATCCTGCAGGTTACCGGTATATTGAAAAATGTTCCGACAGAGCAGTATGAAGCGGCCCGGCTGGACGGTGCCGGAGCGGTGCAGCAGTTTCGGAAAATCACACTGCCCTATATGCTCTTTGTGATGACTCCCTATCTCATCACCCAGTTCACCACCAATATCAATAATTTCAATGTGATCTATCTGCTTACCGGCGGTGCGCCACAAAGCATCGAAAATACTGCCGGGTCTACGGATCTACTGATTACCTGGTTGTACAAGCTGTCGGTGGATCAGCAGAAATACAATATGGCGGCAGTTATCGGCATCCTCACATTCCTGGTGCTGTCGGTGGTGTCCCTGGTCACTTACCGCAGCAGCGGATCTTATAAAAACGAGGAGGGCTACAATTGATGGCAAAGACAAAGAAAAAAGCGGCAAATGCCCTGGCGCATACATTCCTGGCGGTGATATGCATTGTGTGGTTGCTGCCCCTTGCCTGGGTGGTGCTCCACAGCTTCCGTCAGGAGCCGGGGCCTTACACCGAAACCTTTCTGCCCCAGAATTACACCCTGGATAATTATAAGGTGCTGTTTACCGACAAATCCATCATGGATTTTCCCCGGATGTTCTTCAATACGTTTGTCGTAGCTTGCTTCACCTGCGCAGTAAGCACCTTTTTTGTGCTGAGCGTGGCCTACTGCACCAGCCGGCTGCGGTTTAAGTTCCGCAAACCCTTTATGAACCTTGCCATGGTTGTTACCCTGTTCCCCGGGTTTATGTCCATGGTGGCGGTATACTTTATATTAAAGGCTTTGGGACTGACGGAGGGGGCGATGATCCCGGTGGCGCTGGTGATCTGCTTCTCTGCTGGCGCCGGGGCGGGATTTTATATGATGAAGGGCTATATGGACACCATCCCCAAGGCGTTGGATGAAGCGGCGTATCTGGACGGCGCCACCCGTTGGCAGACCTACACCCGAATCACCCTGCCCCTGTGCAAGCCGATGATCGTGTATCAGATCATCACCTCCTTTATGGTTCCCTGGGTGGATTTTGTGGTGGCACGGCTGATTACCGGGGCAAATTCCAAGTATTTTACTGTGTCTATCGGACTGTGGAATATGCTGGAGAAGGAGTACGCCTTTCGGTGGTTCACCCGATTCTGTGCCGGAGCGGTACTGGTGTCCATTCCTATCGCAATTTTGTTTATGTACACGCAGCGATTTTATCAGGAAGCCATGAGCGGCAGTGTAAAGGGGTAAGGATATGACGAAAAAGCATCTTCGGGTCTGGGGCTTTTTCTGCGTGGCTCTGGGCATTGTCAGTCAATGTCTGATCCGGGGTGGAATTTTGAAGCTCCGGGGGATGTCCTCCCCGGAGCTTTTGGAGCTGATGGAGCGTTCGCCGGAAAGCATGCTGTGGATCACAATTTCTCTGGCGCTGCAGGCGCTGGAAAGCTGTGCCATTCCGATTTTCGCTTTTCTGCTGGTGAAAGGCTTCTGCGAAGCCGAGAATGTTCGCAAATATTTTTGCCGGATCGTGGCGGTGGCGGTGGCCAGCGAGATTCCGTACAATCTGGCCTTTTCCGGCGTGCTTTTGGATCCCGGTTCCCGAAATCCGGCCTTTGCCCTGGCACTGGGGGCGGGGATGCTGTGGCTTTGGCGATATTTCAGTGGAAACAACGGATTCATCAAGGTGGCGATTGCCCTGGCGGCGGTACTTTGGTGTGGCATGCTGGGCATTGTTCATGGGCCTTTTGTCATCGCTATGACCGCGGTGATATGGTTTTCCCAGGGGAAAGCGTATGCAACGCTGCTTAGCTGTGGCGCCGCGGCGCTGGGGGCAGCGCTGTCGCCCTTTTATTTGGCGGCGCCCCTGGGTGTGGCGGCGGTGCATTTTTATAGGGAAGAGGAGGGGAACCCGGTTTCCTTGCTGTGCTACCCCTTGTTCCTTTTGGCGGGCTTTGCCGCTACATTATTATAATTATAATAAGGAAGTGAAGCTGTGTCTGCATCCCGGTAATGCCGGGGTGCATTTTTTGATATATCCGAAAAACGATGGATTTCCCGGGCGGTTAGCGCTAAACTTATATAAAATCAGGCGGTGGGGAGGTGGAAAAATCAAAATTTTGCGCAGTTTTGTAGTTGACATTTGCACAAAAAAGATTTATACTTATCTAAACTACTATACCCTTAGCGTGGGCGAGTGCCCCGTTTCGTATTAGAAACCCTATTCCAAAAATGATGGAGATGAGCATTATGAGAAGAATTGTCTGTATCCTCATAGCTGTGACGGCCTGCCTGTCCCTGGCAGTAACTGCTCTGGCAGCTGATGTTATGACACCCAGCGTTCCGTCCAAGGATGCCCCTACCATTGTGCCCGGTGTGGATGATGTGGGCGATCCCGTCATCGGTGAGATCGTTGACGGCAAGGATAATAATGTCGATTTTATTGTAGAAGACTGCCTGATCGTCACTCCTGTTTCTCAGGCCAATACTTCTGACAAAATTCCCGAGGAAGCCAGACAGACTCTGCTGTCTGTTTATGAGCAGCTCTCCAACGGTACCATGAAGCTGCCCTATGAAGAAGGGGTAGACCCCAACAAGATGGTCATCAAGGATCTGTTCGACGTAAGTTGGGGCTGTGTAGATCATGAAGAGATGGTTGAGGAGGAAGCTAACTATATCAAGCTGACCCTGGATGCCGATGTCAAGGCAAACACTGCTGTGGTCGTCATGGTTTATGATGACGGTCAATGGTATGAGGCACAGTCTGTTGTCAACAACGGCGACGGCACGATCTCTGTTGTTATGGACAATGTTGGTATTGTGGCTATCTCCGTTCCTACCGACAGCATTTCTGAAACCGGCGACAAGGCAGACCTGACTCTGTGGACTGTCCTGCTGGCTGTTTCCGCAGTGGCTCTGGTGGCCCTGGTGGTCTTCCGCCGCCGCGGTAATGTGGAAAGATAAAATTATCGCATACAATTAATTATATAGGAGAGAATGTGCTATGAGTAGACAGAAGCCCAAAGGCAGCATCGCATTTTACTGTATCATTCTTCTCCTGGTGCTTGTAATGATTTACAGTGGGCTCCAGATTTTGGAGTCCACTGTTTTTAATCAGAACAAAACACCGGAGGATCCTTATCTTTCGAAAACCATTGTCCGGGACGGCGTGGAGTATTATCCCCGGCAGGACATCACCGTTGTTATGGTGCTGGGTATCGACAAATTCGGTCCGGTGACGGAAAGCGGTTCTTACAACAACAGCGGCGTGGCAGATGTGATCTCTCTGCTGATTTTTGACAGTACCAATCAAAACGCCCGGATCCTGCAGCTCAACCGTGATACCATGGCGGATATTCCCGTGCTGGGCATCGGCGGTAAAGAAGCCGGCACGAAATTCGGTCAGATCGCCCTGGCGCACACCTACGGCTCCGGTCTGGAGGACAGCTGCGAAAACACACGGAAAGCGGTGTCCGATCTTCTCGGCGGCATCCGCATTGACTATTACCTGTCCATGAATATGGATGCCATCAGCATCATGACCGATACCGTTGGCGGTGTTAAGGTCAATGTCACCGACGATTTCTCCCTGGTGGATCCCAGCATCCAGATGGGCCAAATGACGCTTAACGGTGAGCAGGCTATCAACTTTGTCCGCACCCGTAAGGACGTGGCTGACCAGATGAACGTTTCCCGTATGCAGCGGCATCGGGAGTATGTCAACGGCCTGGCGGCGGCGCTGCGGGAGAACATCGACGCGGATGCGGAATTCGCTGTCACAGCCTACGACAGCATTGTGGATTATGTGGTCACCGACTGCTCTGCCAATGTTATCACCGGCATGATGCGGCGGTATGTCAACTACAAGCTGGCGGAGATCGTTTCTCCCGAAGGTGAAAACACCAAGGGCGAGCAGTACATGGAATTCTATGTGGACAAGGACAACCTGGACGACATCGTTCTCCGGCTGTTCTACGCGCCCAAATAAGGTTATATCCGGGGACAGGCTTTGCGGCCTGTCCCCGGATTTTTGTAATACTTACCTTCTTTCTGTCATCCCGACCGAGCGACAGCGGTAGGGCGGACGAACAGTGTTCGCCCCTACAAGTTCTAACGATAATGAATGTAGGGGCGGTCATTGACCGTCCGTAAAGCTTTACTCCAGTTCCCTCAAAGAGGAAACCGAGGGGTGTTTTGCCTCCATGAAGAAAGTGAGGATTTGTTAAAAATTACCCGTAAATGGGCTTGCAAAGGTAGATTTATTGTGTTATATTGAATAGGTGAAATGGTATTCTTTACCAATTCCTGAAGAAGACCCCGGAAACCCCAATAAAAAACGAGGAGGAATTCTTAGCATGAAACTGACAAAGCGCATCCTGAGCGTAATGCTGGTGCTGAGCATGGTTTTGGCCATGTGTCCCGCCATCATTTTCGCTGAGGAAACAGAATCCACGACAGTGGAAGCTGTGAAGCTCACCAACCTGGGCTACGCTGCCCAGGAAACCGGGCTGAAAGGCATGTCCGGCACGGACAATGTTCACTATCTGTCCGACCTGTACAACAATCCGAATTACATGGTCGATCAGCTGAACAGCAAGGTCGTGCTGGATCAGAACTACAACGGCGACCTGTATACCTTTGATGGCAGTTCTGCCACCAATAGTGCCCGTAAGCAGATCGCTGCCAATCTGACCAATGGCTTCCGTACTCTGGCCAACGGCATCACCTATCGGAAGAGCGATATCGCTCTGGGTGCCTATGGCGTTAAGTACGAGAAGGGCCTGGGTGTCCATCCCGATGCCGTCGGCAGTGCCGACCGCTACATTATTTATAACGTCAGCGATCTGGACGTTGACCACTTCTATGCTGTGGTCGGCGGCACCGGCACCAATATCACCGACCTGACTATCACCAATCAGCTCGTCACCTTCGAGCTGTGGGGTGCCACAGCGGTGGACGGTGAGTATACCAAGCTGGCCTACGCGGAGAAGATTCGTGCTTATCTGGTGGCTGAGTTTGACGTGGACATCACCGGCTATAACTACATCAAGCTGGTCGTGAAGATGACCAGTGGTTCCAATAGCTCCTGTGCGGTTGCATGGGGCAACGCCTGTGTATATCGCAAGAACCAGCCTGAGACCATTACCTATAGCACGCTCAACAGACAGACTCTGCTGAAAGGCAAGGCTGCAAATGCGGCCAATGTACAGTACCTGTCTGATCTGTACAGCACCAACGTTGTTGCGAACACCAACAGCAGTGTCAAGCTGGACAAGAACTACAACGACAGCCTGTTCGCATTCGTCAACGGCAGCCGCGCACAGATTGCCGGTCATGCTGAAACCGATGCGAACGGCAACCGTACCATTACTGCAAATGGCGTGGAGTATACCTTTAATAAGTCCGAGATCGCTATGGGTCACACCAGTGTCCATTTCGAGAAGGGCTTGGGTGTCCATCCCAATGGCGTCGGCGCTGCTGACCGTTATCTGGTTTACGATGTCAGAGGCCTGGGTGCTGACTACTTCTATGCCGTAGCAGGTGCAACCGGCAGCAATATCACCAATCCCAGCGCCACCAATCGCAAGGTTATCTTCGAGCTGTGGGGCAGCAAGAGCGAATCCTACGACGAAAACGGCTTCGTGAAGCTGGCCTATGTCGATCAAATCCGTGCTTACCTGCTGGGTGAGTTCAATGTGAAGATCACCGGCTACAACTTCATTAAGCTGGTCGTGAAGATGAATTCTGCTTCCGTGGACAACAGCTCCTGTGCAGTTGCCTGGGGCGATGCCTGCGTTTACAAGGATCCCTATGCAGCTACTGACAACTTCACAAACCATCCTGCCACCACCGGCAATGCCCTGATTCCTCTTTACGAGACCTACCATGCTTGCGCTCCTGTTGTCAGTCTGGCAGATACCAGTAAGGTGAAGGCATCCTATGTTATGCCTGCCTCCGGATCCACCGATCCCCGTGCAGTTGGCGTAAAGAAGATTTTCAATGGCACCACTACTTCTGTAGGGGTTGGTTACCCCAATACAACCTACGACTCTTTCCTGAGTCTGCATGTTTCCGCCAGTACCCATGCTTCCGATACCTACGCCATTTTGGATGTTCAGGGACTGGGCGACCGGTTCTACTCCCTGGTGGGTATCTACGGTGAGGCCAGAAAGGCTACCACCTATGGCGCTGTATACCGCGTCTACGGCAGCAAGGCTGATACCTATGATGCTGATGCCTATGAGCTGCTGGCCTGCTCCGGCGCGATTTATGGCTACAATACCGGCGTGTTCGATGTGGACATCACCGGTTACAACTTCCTGAAGCTGGAAGTTGCCCGTCCCGAGGGACAGACTGCCAATAACTCCAGTGCTGTTGCCTGGATCAACCCCGCTGTTTACAGCAATACCCTGGTGCACACCGAGGAAACCATCACCGGTTCCGCTCCTACCTGTGAGGGCACCGGCCTGTCTGATGGTGTTAAGTGCTCCGTCTGTGGCGAAATTCTGACTAAGCAGGAAGAGATCCCTGCCAACGGCCACGCTTGGAACGATGGCGAAATCACCACCGCTCCCGGCTGTGAGAGCGAGGGCGTCAAGACCTATACCTGCGGTACCTGCGGTGAAACCAAGACCGAGGCTGTTGACCCCAACGGCCACGACTGGAACGATGCAACCTGCACCGATCCTCAGACCTGTAAGAACTGTGATGCCACTCAGGGCGAGGCTCTGGGTCACTCCTGGAACGATGGCGTGATCACCACTGCTCCCGGCTGTGAGAGCGAGGGCGTTAAGACCTACACCTGCGGTACCTGCGGTGAGACCAAGACCGAGGCTGTTGACCCCAATGGTCATAGCTGGAAGGACGCAACCTGCACCGATCCCGAGACCTGCTCCGTCTGTGGCGCAACTCAAGGCGAAGCTCTGGGTCACGATTGGGACGAGGGCGTTATCAATCCCGCTCCTGACTGCACCAACGCCGGTGTAAAGACCTACACCTGCGATCTCTGCGGTGAGACCAAGACCGAGGCTGTTGACCCCAACGGTCATAGCTGGAAGGACGCAACCTGCACCGATCCCGAGACCTGCTCCGTCTGTGGCGCAACCCAGGGCGAGGCTCTGGGTCACTCCTGGAACGAGGGCGAAATCACCACCGCTCCCGACTGTGAGAACGAAGGCGTCAAGACCTACACCTGCGATCTCTGCGGCGAGACCAAGACCGAAGCTGTTGCTGCTACCGGTCATACCGAAGTTGCTGACGAGGCAGTCGC
>SVLD01000034.1 GCA_015068125.1 Oscillospiraceae bacterium
TCATTGTCCGGCGGGAAACCTCCACTGCGCCATCATAAATACCCATAACCCATTCTCCTTATTTTTCGATAATCCCCAAACCATTGGGGAAATGAATTGCCTTGATCTGCATGACGGGAGCGATCTGCCCCTTTCCCACAGGACGCAGTTCTCCGTCCAGGGTTTCCGCGTTCCAGACCATGTCAGACAGATTCCGCAGACCCCAGATGCCGGGGTTGTTGGGATTGCGGACCACCTCGCCCAGGACCTCCGTGTAATCGTCGCTAAGCTTGTCCACATGGCAGCGGTAAAGCTTCACGCCGGGAAACAGGGGCAGATCATACTTGCCGCTGTGACAGTTCAGCACCGGGGGCTTGGGGATCTTTCTGCCGCAGTTAATGCAGAAAGAATCCTCACCGGGTGTTAAGAATGTCTCCTCGCCGCAGGCGCAGGTAACAATACTGTCCCGCAGACGGGTGAAGCATTGCTGCCAATCGTTATCCGTGGGACGGGGCATTTTACCGCTCATAGCCTCCTTGGAAAGAGCCTCCACGAACTTATCCCGAATAAACTTGGGATACATGGGCCAAAACCGCACCACATTGGCATGGACACCCCGGACGGGCCGGTTGCTGCTGTCATTGGGATCGTAAATAAACACCGGATCTTTGCCGTAATATTTCAGCTCCAGCTCCTCCGTGAGGCAAGGGGCTTCCGCCACCCGGCGACCCTCCAGAGGATGATCCAAAAACAGCAGGCGGAACAGCACCACCGTCAGGGAAAACCGGTCGGTCATTACATTGGGCCGGGTGATATTTCGCACCACCTCCGGTGCCATATACCGGGCCTTGCCGGCGATGCCCAGGCTCTCGCCATAGGGTGCCACATTGTCATTGTCGCAGATCAGCACCTCACCGGTATCCGGGTCAATAAAGAAGTTGCCGTCGTTTAAGTCCTGATAGGAAAAGCCGTTGCGGTGGAGCTGACGGAAACCGTTGGTAATGTTCAGCGCCGCGTTTACCGCCGCGGTCAGGCTGGCAAAATGCACCTTTGCCAGCAGGAACTCTGAAAATTCACGGAAGTTCCCCGGCCGCAATTCCATGATGTAACCAAAGCTGTCAGACACCTGTTTGGTCAGATACTGGGGCCACAAAAACGCCTTGGTGGGCGCGCCCTTGGCTACATTGTTCTGCAGATTGGCGTAGAACTTTTTTACATTCTGCACGGCGCCCTTGTGATACCATTTCAGGGCGTATTCCTTGCCGCCAACGCTGACCTTATAGACAACGCCCTGGCCGCCTTCGCCCAGTTTTTCAATGATCTGGGCATAGGCGCCGTTGGCCAAGGGCACTTTATGTCCCTTGGGATAGTATATCGCCATGCTTCTCTCCTTTTGGCAGATACCCTTAGGAGTTCTCCGCCTGGAATGTTACCGCACCAAATTCATCGGAGTCTTCGCCGTAGAAGAAGAAACCAAAGCCGTCCACCACATTCATAAAGTTCACGCCTTCCGTTGCCAGAGGATCGTACTGCAGCAGCAGCTTGGGAGCATCCTCATAGCCCCAGCCACAGGGATCGCCCAGCAGCTTGTTGCCGGATTTGCTGTCGTCCACTTCGCTGAAGGTGATCAGCCAATCCTCGGTAGTGCCCGGGATCTCAAAGCCATCGTTGAACGCGTCCACCGCGGTATCGGGTTCCTCGGGGCTGTAGCGGACAACGGCCTGGGCTTCCTCGCCCATGTGGGCGGCGCCGTCTACAAAGAAATAGAGGTAACCTGTATGGGGCAGACGGTTTTCCTTGTCCAGTTCGGCAATGTCCGCCAGACGGATCTGTGCCAGGAAGAGCAAATTCTCATCCAACTCCTCAGTCCAAGCACCGGGGATGGTGGGAATGCCAAAGAACTTACTTGCACCCAGGTCATGCTGACCTGCTGCCTTTTTCAAAGTCATGCCAATTGCCATTTTTCTTTCCTCCTTATGATCAGTCAAAGCGCCAGCCGGGGTTCATTGCACCCTGGGAGCGCCATTCGATGCCTTTTTCTTCCAAAAATTCTCTTTTCAGCGCCCAGCGCTCATGGCAGGAGCCTCTGCCGTGGGTAGTCATATTCTCTTCGACCTTCTGTTCCACTTCGTCGATGACTGCCAGATATTCGGGAGTCATTTCTACGGGGTCATGCTTCAAGGTGCGCTTGGCGCTTTCCGCAAAGGCCTTTTCGATGGTCTCCGGGGCCATCACGCCGGCGGCGGCCTGCTTCAAGTCCTCACAGGCATCATCTACATACCAGTTTCTCGCTTTGACGGCATCCCGGAACATTTCTTCTGCATTCTCCAGCTCCTCATCCGTACCCTTGACACTTGCCACAGCGGCACAGAAGGCGGCGGTGAAGAACTCGGCGGCATAAACGCCACGCATCATTTCCCGGTATCTGTTGCCCAGGAACAGACAGACCGCGGCAATATCCGCAAGATCCTCTTGTTCCGGTTTCCCAATGTAAGGACGGATCAGGTCTGCCATTTCGTGGAGTGCGGGGGCATCTTTATAGTTGGTATGCTCGTTATCCCGCTCCTGGCGCTCTCGGATCTGATGAAACAGCGCAAGGATCCGGGCATTTTCGTTTTCCTGTATCTTCATAAGCTATTCTCCTTTAAGTATTTTCGCGGAATTTGTCATAGAAGGAATCGTCCAGAGAGCCGCGGTTTTCCGGCAGATCCCGGGAACAGCTGCGGCTATTGGTGTGAAAAAGCATTTTCTGGCGGGATTTCATCATCCGCTCACAGGCGTACTCAAAATTGTCCAGTTCTGCCTGCTCAAGGGGGTCCCCGGTCAGTGCCAGATATTTTTCCAGCCAGTATTTCGCCTTCTCGCTGTCGTGGTACACCTGCCAGAAATAGCCGAAATAGGCTTCAAACAGGAAGCGTACTGCTTCCAAATGTCCCTTGTCCGCGGCTTTTTTCAGCAGTGCGATGCCCTCCAAGGCCTTGGAATGTCCCTCATTGCGAAACCCCGAAAGGGGGCAATCGAAGAATTTCAGCTGACCGGCAAGGCACAAAAGAGGCGCGTTTTCTGTTTCCAGAGTAACGGCTTCCAGCAGCTCCCAGGTGATGGGTTTGCCAAAGGTCCGGTAAAAGCCCAAGAATTCATCCGCAATCTTGTAGCCCATGGCGGCAGCCTTCTCCAGCCATCCCATACCGATGGCGGCATCGGGTTCATTTTTGCTCCACAGAAGCAGAATCTTGCCCAGCATGAATGTGCCTCTGGGCTCTCCTTCTTCAGCGGATTTCTGAAATTTCTCCAGCGCTTTTCCGTAATGATCGCCCCAAATGGGCGGCTCCAGCATTCTGTATTTGGCGTATTGATAATCCGTATATTCCCGTTCCATAGGGGATCCTCCTTACACTTCTTCCGGCAAGTCCGGCAGAGGAAACCCTTCGCCGGGGAATACCTCGCCGCAATCCAGGCATCGGTACAAAAAAGGATGTACTTCCAAGTCGATGCGATAGCTCGGTCTCTTTCCCGATTGGATATGCTCCGTATTCTCGCTGCCGCACTTGGGACAAAGATTTTTCTTTTCCATACTCAATCCCTGCCGAAGCCGCCCATAAAGCGATAACGGGTGGACTTTTCCATGTCCGGTTCCAGGCCCTCTGCTCCATCCCGGTAAAGGACAACCAAACGAGCGATGGCGGGCAGGATACCCTTTTGTGCTGCGGCATCATAATAGGCAACAGCTTTCTGGATGTCCTTATCACAGCCCAGGCCATCCTCATAGAACATGCCCAGCAGGTGATTGCACTCCGGCCGGCCTTCTTCCGCGCCGCGCTTGGCCCAAATAAAGGCCTGGATGTCGTCCTTTTCGCAGGGATATCCGAAGTGGTAGGCAACCGCCACCTCGTACATAGAGAATCCGTCACCGGCCTCAGCTGCCAGCAGTGACCAGCCCATTTGCTTCTTGTGGCGCTCGGTCAGTTCGGCATCGGAGGGATTTTCCTTCTGATCCATAGCAGCAACAAAGAATTCCACATCATCGGGATCTTTGTCCCGCTTGGCAAGTGCCCGGATCGCTTCCACAGAGCCCAGCTCCGCAGCCTTGCGGTAAAGGCTCTCGCCTTCGCTCTGACGGCCGGACTTCACATAGACCTTCGCCAGATCCACCATAGCAGAAACGATTCCGGCAGCGGCAGCCTTTTCCAGCCAGTAGAGGAACTCGCCGTCACCTTGATTACGCAGGTGGCAGGCAAGAATGTACATAGCATCCACGTTGCCCTTTTCGATCTGCTCCCGGCAGATCTCCTCATTGGAGCGCAGGTCAAAGCCTTCTTCCAGGCGGATCTTTGCCTTCTCCACGCCCGCCTCGGCAGCCTTCTTGCAAAGCTCGCAGGCTTCCTCGCCTTCCACTGCCCACAGTCCGCCATCGTGGAGATCCACCAGGTCCATGCAGGCATCATGGGAAGGATAGAGATAGTCCCTGGCCGCTTTGCGCAGCAGCTTAAGGCCCTCTTCGGTATCCTTGGGAATACCAAGGCCGTATACATACTGGTGACCCAGCATGGCAGCAGCCTCCCGGCTGGGGGCTACAAACTCGATCTCCTGGGCATCCATCAGAGGATACCAGGCGGCCTTCCAGTTGCCCTCAGAAAGGTGCTTATGTGCCTGCTCCATCAAGTCGTTATACTTGGCAAGGGCGATCTTTTTGCATTCATAACCCCGGGCATTGGCACTGGGGCTGGGAACGCCGTTGTAGCAAGAATAGGCCTGGGCATAATTGCCTTTCAGTTCCTCCAGAATGCCCCTGCGAACCAGTACATCGTAAGCAGGCTCAACATAGTGACCGGCCTGCACCAAATGGGGTGCGCCCAGCTGCAGCAGAACCAGCTGATCGATACGGAACATGGGAACCATGAACTCCGCATCCTCGGTCTTTCCCAGAGGGAAGTCACCGTCCAGAGAAGGATCGTCCTCCAGCTTTCCGGCGGTCACCAGCTCATAGGCCTTCAGCATACGCGCTTTCAGCTGAGCAGCCAGCTCGCCGTCGCTGATATCTCTGTCATACTTGGCATATTCTTTCAGCCATTCATCCCGCAGTTTCGCAGGATCGGAATAGGATCTCATTCCTAACACCAGTTCAGGTCTCATTTGTTTGCCTCCT
Organism: Oscillospiraceae bacterium; assembly: GCA_015068125.1. Lineage (GTDB taxonomy): Bacteria > Bacillota > Clostridia > Oscillospirales > Oscillospiraceae > Faecousia. The sequence continues at coordinate 5,126 of SVLD01000034.1, forward strand.
TAATCTTTCTCGGTGCTGACGGTAATGCGGTGAAGGGTTTCGTAATCGTGAACTGTTTCGTAGATGGTGGCCCAGCCTTCCTCGATGTGTTCAAAAACTTTTTTCTCACCGGTAAGGGACAGCGTGTGGATCTGGGGAAGCTTGTCAGCAAAGTACTCCCCCGGTACCACAAAGGACACACTGTCGTCCGTCACAGCGGTGATCTCAAATTTGCCGGCAGCGTCCTCGGTGGCCTCCAGCATGACCATGTCGGCAAAGGGGATCACCCCCACCCGGACAGGGAAGCGATAGATACCAAACTGTCCACCGCCGAAGGTGCTGTACTCTCGTTTCACTGTCAGACAGGGAAGCGGACCGGTGATCAGATCCTCCGGCTGCAATTTCAAAAGCGCCAGGGTGCGCGCTCCGCCGGCGATCAGGCTGCCCTGTATAAACTCTGCTTCTTCCGAACTGCCGTCGGGGAAGTTAAAAATGCCCTTGCCGTGGGCCACATTGCGAACAAAACTGCCCGTAAAATACGCACCGTCGGGATAGGTCATTTTGCCCTCTCCGTGGGGATACACCTCGTCATAGTCACCGGTGTAGGCGCGGCCATCGGGGTAACGGAGAATGCCGCCGCACAGGATATCGGGGTACTCATATCCACCCTCATAGATGCAGCCGGTGTAAAGGCGTTTGCGTACCTGTCCTTCCATGAAGTGTCCCATGCAGAACTCGCCTTCTTCCCAAGTGCCGTCGGAATAGGTCAACTTACCCTCTCCTTCGGGCATACCCTTTTCCCACTGGCCATCGTATTTCGTGCCGTCTTCAAAAACACACACGCCGTGACCATGGGGTACGGTTTTCCCTTCGCCGGTATACCGGCCGGGGGTGCTGGACATCGCGGATACTTTAATAGGTTCGTTTTCCAAATACATTACGGATACCTCTCTTGCATATAGGTTACGGATAAACCTTGCTGATCTGAACGTTCAGTGTGTCATTCGGCGGCACCGTTGCTTTTCCCTGGAGCGTTGCGTTCCAGAGCTTGGAGATCACGCCGCATACCGTTACGGTATCTCCCTGAACCAAGAAGCTTCCCAAGCGGCATACGGGATACTCACAGCCGCTGAGGGTATAGTTTCCGTCCACATAAGGGATTTCCGTCACCGCGTCATAGCGGTCGTCAAAAGCGCGGATGCGGATCAGCGCCTCAGCTGTCAGCAGGCTCAGGGTAATGGTGTAAAACAGCGGATTGGGGACGATGCCCTTGTAGTACATAAACTTTGCATTGGCCACGGCTTTCCCATTTTCCAGACTATACCGCTGGCCGTTGAAGATCACATCGTTACCTTCAATCTGAATGCTTTTGATATTATCGCCGCCGGCCACATCTCTTCCAAAGGGCTCGCCCTTCAGCGGATGAATGCCTTCCTCAAAAGGAACGACCCATGTGCCGTCGGGAATGTGATCGTAGAGGTTGTCGCAATGCAGATGGATGCGGACAAACCGCTTTGTCTCAGCCATCGCCCTTTTCCTCCATTTCCTTTTGGATCTTGCGAACAGCCTGCGCAAAGATATCGTCATCGGAAGGGCCGCCGTAGCCACACTTTGTGCAGACATAGCGGGAATCATTGCTTTGGTACAGGTCGCCGGAAAAGCTGTATTGCTTTTCCATGGTGCCGCCGCAGACAGGACATTTCATTGCCATGGCCATCCCCTCACTTTCCAAACAGGCCCTTTTTCAGGTCCATCAGGTACTCATAGCCGCCGTCCATAGATATGGGGCGGTAGTAGACCCCTTGCTCTTCGGTAACCGTCCAGGTCTCGTTGTACTTTTCATTTTGATAATGTACCGTAACCTGAACACCCTCGTCGGTAACGGAATCGATAGTGAAGTGCATGCCGTGCCGCTCCATACCGGGCACTTTACCTACGACAAGGGGCACTTTCACCGTTTTTGTGGTTCTTGTAGGCGCTTCCACAGCCCAAAATCGCTCTTTTATTACCAGGTTCATTTTCTTTCCTCCTGTTACATGGTCTTGGAAAACCAGCAGCTTTCCTCGGGCTTTTCCATGCTGCCCACAAAGAACATCCAGCCGATGCCCTCATCGCCAGGCAGACCCGTCACGCCGGGCGCATCCTTGGCGTTGAACTGCAGCAGCAGCTGCGGCGCGGATTCCCAGGAAGGCCACCCATTTGGCACACCCATAAGCTTGGTGCCGGGATAATCGCCTTCCGCTTCAAAGAACTCCGCTTCCCAAACATCCGTTGCGTTGGGGAAAATTTCTGCTTTTTCATTAAAATCCGCAATGCATTGCTCCGCGCCGCCCCAGGATTGGATGACAGAGCCGTCGCTGTAGCCCTCCGGATTTTTGTGCAGGAACAGATACAGATACTGGCCTTTCGGCAGAATATCAGCAGAGTCAAACCTGCGGGCTTCATAGAGATTGATCTGCGCCAAAAACATTCCGCCGTCGCTTCTGACCTGCTCCAGATCCTTTTCGGAGAATGCCGGCATACCAAAGAAACGGGATGTCCACATTTTGCTGGGCGCATCCACCTTTTTCAATCGGATGCCGATGGCCTTGCGCATGGTTCCCACAGTAAGGCCTTCTGTCTGCTCCTCCGGGATCCAGTTCACATGGAGCGTCTCCTGCTGCCAGCCGGAGCCGTCGGCAATGAGACCCGGGATCTCCGCCACAAATTGATAGCTTTCGCCAGGGTGCAGTTGCACCTCCTTACCTTTGCCGTGGGCAAAGGTAAAGGTGATCTCCTTCCCGGTGATCCGCGTTATCTCCACAGCGTCCCCCAGAAGCCTGCAAACAATGCCGGTATCCGCGTATACATACCGGTCGTAGCAGACGACTTCATTCTCGTCATCCACATGGCGAAGGTGCAGAACGGGCCGCGGAGCGCCTCTTCTTATCTTCATGAAATTACCCCTTAGGAATAGGCCTGCACATTGGCATCATCATCGAAATGATAGTCCTCCAGCCAGGCAAGAGCCGGGGCATAGCCAGCATCTGCGGCCAGATTCATCCAGTACAGAGCCTTCTCGGTGTCCTCCTCCACGCCGGTGCCTTCGTAATAGCGAACGGCGAGGGCATACATCTGATGGGGCTTACCCATCTTGGCCTGCTTGCAAATGATGCGAAGTTTTTTCGGTTTTCCCATAGTGAAAAGCTCCTTTCCTTTGGTACCCTAATTATAATTTCTTTTTGTTTTTATCTGGTCGCCGCCGGGGCGACATTTTAGAAGGTTTCAAAGCCGAAGTGATAGAGGATCTCATTGATGTCAAAAATATCGTAGATCCCTTTTTCAATACAGAATGCGATCGCCAGATCATAATCGTCGGACTTGGAAAGGCTATAGCCTGCCGACTGTAACAGCAGATCCGCATCCGATCGGTTCAGCCCCAAAGCCAGGCAAAGGGCAATCACCGTTTTCT
>SVLD01000012.1 GCA_015068125.1 Oscillospiraceae bacterium
TGTGTAGGACAATATGCTTACCTCCGTGTAGTTTGATTGTGTGACAACTACATTTTACACTAAGGTTTGCATATTGTCTTATTTTATTTTGGGCGTTGCACTTCGAATTATAACCTGCCCACCTCCCCTTACACAGGGGAGGCTTTTTCTGAGCAGCTACCGAATCTTCCTGACTCGCAGAACGCCATCCATTTGAGAAAGGGTCTGGATCACATGGTCAGAAGCCGGGTCATCCAAATCCAGAATGGTGCAGGCATATTCCCCCCGGCTGCGGTTCACCAGATCGGAAATGTTGATATTTTCCGATGCCACCACGCCGGTAAACCGGCTCAGGGCATTGGGGATATTGCGGTGCAGGATCACGATCCGTCCAGCCTTGGTGCAGATACCCATATCGCAGTTGGGGAAATTTACGGAGTTGACGATATTGCCGTTTTCCAGATAATTCATCACCTGCCGGACGGCCATTCTGGCGCAGTTATCCTCGGATTCCTCGGTGGATGCGCCCAAATGGGGAATGGCGATGACACCGGGCATGCTTGCGGTGCGGTCGTTGGGGAAATCCGTCACATACCGGGAAACCACGCCCTTTTGCAGCGCTGCTTCCAGCGCATCGTCATCCACCAGCTTATCCCGGGCGAAATTCAGCAGGATCATGCCGGGCTTCATCTGGGAAAAGGCGGCATCATCGATCATCTTTTCCGTGTCCTTCACCAGAGGCACATGCAGCGAAATGATATCGCAGTTGGCATAGATCTCCTCCCGGGTCTTTACGGGATGGATCCGGCTGTCCAGGTGCCAGGCCGCATCAATGGAAATATAGGGGTCGCAGCCGTAGACCTCCATGCCCAGCTTCACCGCCGCATTGGCCAGGGGGCCGCCGATGGCGCCCAAGCCGATGATACCCAGCTTTTTCCCCAGGATCTCATGGCCGGCGAACTTGCTCTTTTCCTTTTCCACCAGCTTGGCAACATCCTTCTGATCCGCCACGGACTTCACCCACTGGATGCCTCCCACGATGTCCCGGCAGCCCAGAAGCATGCCGCACAGCGCCAGCTCCATAACGCCGTTGGCATTGGCACCGGGGGTGTTAAATACCACCACACCGGCCTCGGCGCAGCGATCTAAGGGGATATTATTCACGCCGGCGCCGGCTCTGGCCACCGCCAGCAAGCCTTCCGGCAGAGCCAGATCATGCATGGCAGCGCTGCGAACCAGAACCGCCTGGGCACTTTCCATATTGGGGGCGGTTTCGTAATTTTCTGTCCACAGAGCTGTACCCTTAGGGGAAATTTTATTCAGATAATGCACTTGATACATAGAAAACACCTTCCATCGGGATTAGGGATCGTTCTTTTCAAAGTTTTCCATAAAGCGAACCAAAGCCTCTACGCCGGCCTTGGGCATGGCATTGTAAATACTGGCCCGCATACCACCCACAGTGCGGTGCCCCTTTAAATTCAGCAGGCCGGCAGCCGTCGCCGCCTTAACAAAGGCTTCATCCTTCTCAGCAGAGCCGGTAATGAAGGGCACATTCATCAGCGAACGATCCTTCTTCTCCACCGTACCCTGAAACAGGCGGCTGCTGTCTAAGTAGTCATACAGCAGCTTGGCTTTTTCTACATTATGGGCTTTGATAGCCTCCAGGCCACCCATCTGCTTCAGCCACTGGAACACCAAGCCGCAAATGTAAATGCCATAGGCCGGCGGGGTATTGTACATAGAGCCGTTGTCGGCATGGGTCTTGTAGCGCAGCATGGTGGGCGTGCCGGGGAGCACATCCTCGGTGATGAGGTCCTCCCGGATAATGGCGATAACCACACCGGCAGGGCCGATATTCTTCTGGGCGCCGCCATAGAGCATACCATACTTGCTGACATCCACCGGCTCGGATAGGAAGCAGGACGACACATCCGCCACCAGGGGCTTGCCCTTGGTATCCGGCAGCTGCCAGAACTTGGTGCCGTAGATGGTATTGTTCTCGCAAATATAGACATAATCCGCGTTTTCACTGATAGGAAGATCCCGGCAGTCCGGAATGTAGGAAAAGGTCTTATCGGCGGAGGATGCCACAGCGTTGGCCTGGCCGTAGAGATTTGCCTCCTGCCATGCCTTTTTCGCCCACTGGCCGGTGATGATATAGTCCGCCACCTTGTTCTTCATCAGGTTCATGGGTACCATGGCAAACTGCTGAGAAGCGCCACCCTGAAGGAACAGCACCTTATAGTTATCGGGGATGCCCATCAGCTCCCGCAGATTTGCCTCAGCGGTATCGATGATTTTCTGATAGGTCTTGGAGCGGTGGCTCATTTCCATAACGGACATACCGCTGCCCTGGTAATCCAGCATTTCGGCTGCCGCCTGCTGTAAGACCGCTTCCGGAAGCACTGCCGGACCGGCGGAAAAGTTATAAACTCTGGACATAAAAATCCCTCCTGTTGCCTTTTGCAGTCTATGCATCATTTCCAGTTTTTGTGTATGTGCAGGAAACAAATGTATATATAGTGTGTATGATACCACTTTCTTGGCAGAATAGCAAGAGTAAAAACCGCCAATCTTTGCATAAAAAAAGAGCAAACCTCTTGCTCCCTGAACAAAAAAGAAGTATAGTTAAGAAAAAACGGAGGTGCTGCGCCATGGAATACCGCATTTTAGGCAAAACCGGACTGAAAATTTCCCGGATGGGCTTCGGAGGAATCCCCATTCAGCGGATCGACGCCGAGGGCACAAAGCAGCTCATGCACAAGCTGCTTTCCGCAGGAATCAATTACATCGATACCGCCCGGGGCTATACCGTCAGCGAAGAATATTTGGGCTATGGTTTAGAGGGCATCCGCCAGCATTTTATTCTGGCCACCAAAAGTATGTCCCGGGACAAAGCCGGCATGGAAAAGGATATCGCTATCAGTCTGAAAAATCTGCGGACAGATTACATCGACCTTTACCAGATCCACAACCCCAACGCCGCCCAGCTGGAGCAGGTCATGGCTCCCGGAGGTGCTCTGGAGGCGCTGCGGGAAGCCAAAGCTGCCGGCAAGATCGGTCATATCGGCATTACGCTGCACAGCGCGGAGCTGTTTGAACAGTGCGTGGAGCTCAGTTGGGTGGAAACCATCATGTTCCCCTACAACATTGTGGAAACCCAAGGCGAAGCCACGATTCACAAGTGTGCCGAGAAGAATATCGGCTTTATCTGCATGAAACCCCTGGCCGGCGGCGCCATTGAGGACGCTACCCTGGCGATGCGCTTCGTGGCTGCCAACCCGGATGTGTCCGTTGTGATCCCCGGCATGGCAGAAGAATCGGAACTGGCGCAGAATATTGCCGCTATGGAAAATACTTCTCCCCTGTCCCCGGCAGAGCTGGAACAAATCCAGGCTCTCCGCAACACCCTGGGCACCCATTTCTGCCGCCGGTGCAATTACTGCGCACCCTGCTCCGTTGGAATCAACATTCCTATGGTGCTGCTGGTGGAGGGCTATTTCACCCGCTACGGCCTGACGGACTGGGCAAAAGCCCGCTACGCCGGCATGGAGAAAAAGGCAAAGGACTGCGTGGAATGCGGTTTGTGCGAAAGCCGCTGTCCCTATCAGCTTCCCATCCGGGAGTTACTGAAGGCCGCATCCCAAAAGCTGGATACGCAATAAGCGCAATCTCTCCGATCGGCAGAATCTGTAGGGGCGATCATCGATCGCCCCTACATTCACAGATTGTAGACACTTGCATAATTACAGGGCGTGTTACTTCATTGAAGCAACACGCCCTTTGTGATTACATAGTATAGTTATCGAAGTAGCCCTGAACCAGGATAATGGGGGTGCCCTTATCGCCGGAGCCGGAGGTCAGGTCGCACAGAGAGCCGATCAGGTCCGTCAGCCGCCGGGGTGTGGTGCCCTGGGAGGCCATAGTGCCGGCCACATCGCCCTTTTCCCGGATCCGCTGCTCAATGGCCTGCTTCAGCGCTTCGCCGCTGAGGTCAGCAAAATCATTGTCCGCCAGGTACTTCAGCTTCAGCTCGTTGGGGGTGCCCTCCAGGCCGGGGGTGTTTGCCACGGAAACGCTGGGGTCAGCCAGCTCCCAGATCTTGCCAACCGGATCCTTAAATGCGCCGTCGCCATAGACCATAACTTCAATATGCTTGCCGGTGGCATCCAGGAAACGCTTCTGGATATCCATCACCAGGTCGGTGCATTCCTTGGGGAAGAGCTTGATCTTGTCCTCGGTGGACTTGTTGGAGCCCAGCAGGCCAAACTTCTCGTTATAGCCGCTGCCATCCACACTGGCGTTCAGGATATCATCCAGGCCGCAGACGGTTTCCGCTCCATTTTCCCGGAGGATCCGCTTGGTACGCACCCGGCTGTGGATATCGCAGGTCAGGATATTCTTGGTGTAGTTCAAAATCACCCGGGGGTTATTGGCAAAGATGATCTCCGCCTCAGCGCCGCATTCCCGGATCAGATCGCCATAGTACTGCACATAATCCACCATGGTAAAGGGATGGCGGTTTTCGCCGAAGAGCTGGCGGTACTTTTCCTCCGTCAGCACATCGCTGTAAGGATTGACGCCGGCTGCGTCCAGCTGATCCAGGCTTACCAGCTCATTGCCCACCTCGTCGGAGGGATAGCTCAGCATCAGCACGATCTTCTTGGCGCCCTTAGCGATGCCCCGGAGGCAGATCGCAAAGCGGTTGCGGGACAGGATGGGGAAAATCACGCCCACAGTCTCGCCGCCCAGCTTATTACGCACATCCTTGGCGATGGCATCGATATGCGCGTAGTTGCCCTGGGCTCTGGCAACCACGGATTCGGTAACAGCTACCACATCCCGGTCGTTCAGGCTGAAGCCCTCGCTGGCAGCAGCATCCAAAACGCTGTCTACCACGATTTTTGCCAGATCGTCACCCTCCCGGATGATGGGGCAGCGAATACCTCTGGATGTGGTTCCGACTTTTCTTTCCATGATAAAACCTCATTTCCCGGAGAACCCATTCTCCGGACCAAAATTCAAGACATGAATGTTATACCGCAAATCAGCAGATTTTTCAATAGTTTTTTTCATTTTCCGAGAAGAAATCTGCCAATACATAGGCACTTGTAAAATTTGTTGAAAAATGTTATACTGATAGAAATATTCCTGCTCAGGAGGCATTTTATGCACATTATCATTGCAGGCGACGGAAAAGTCGGCTCCAATCTTGCCCGGCAGCTTTCCGCGGAGAATCACGATATCACCCTTATCGACAATAACCACAGCGTCCTCAGCGCCAGTGTGGAACGGATGGATGTTATGGCTGTTCACGGCAACTGCGCTTCCATGGATGTGCTGCTTCAGGCAGGTGTCAAGGAAGCGGAGCTTCTCATCGCCGCCACCAGTGCCGATGAGATCAATCTGCTCTGCTGCACCACTGCCCACGGCATCAACCCCAAGCTGCATACCATTGCCCGGATCCGCAACCCGGAATACACCGAGCAGATTTTTGCCATGCGGAATGTGTTTGCCCTGTCCATGAGCATCAACCCGGAAAAGCAGGCCGCCACAGAAATCGCCCGACTGCTGAAATACCCGGGCTTCCTCCGGAGAGATACCTTTGCCAAAGGCCGTGTGGAGATCGTGGAACTGCGGATCGATGCCAGTCACAAGCTCTGCGATGTTTCCCTGGCAGACCTGCCCGGCGTGGTAGGCTGTAAGGTGCTTGTCTGCGCTGTTCTGCGCAATGGCACCGCTGTCGCTCCCGGCGGTAACTTTGTCCTGCGGGAGGGCGACCGCATTTTCGTCACCGCCCCCACCCAAAATCTGACCACCCTGCTGAAAAATCTGGGTGTTCTCACCCGTCGCGCCCGGCGGGTCACCCTCTGCGGCGGCGGCCGGGTCAGCTATTACCTGGCCTCACAGCTGGATAAAGAGGGCGTGGCTGTGCAGATCATCGACAACGACTACAAGCGCTGCGTGGAATTGGCCGAGCAGCTTCCCAATGTTTCCGTCATCCACGGCGACGCCACCGACCAGAACCTGCTGGAAGTGGAGGGGCTTGCCAAGTGCGACGCCCTGGTGTCCCTTACCGGTATGGACGAGCTGAATATGATTATCTCCCTCTATGCCAAATCCCAGGGTATTCCCCAGGTTATCACCAAGCTGGGTCACGCGGAAAACCGCAGTATCATCGACAGCCTTGCCCTGGGCAGCATCGTTTGCCCCAAGGACCTTTGCTGTAACAATATTATCCGCTATGTCCGGGCCATGCAGAACCAGACCGGCGCCGCCATTTCCCTGCACACCATCGCCGACGGCCAGGCCGAGGCCGTGGAATTTCTGGTGGACGAGCACACCCTGCACTGCGATACGCCGCTGAAAGAGCTGAAGCTGAAGCCCAATGTGCTCATCGCCTGCATCTCCCAGGGCAGCAAGACCGAGATTCCCAACGGTAACTCCACCTTCCGCAAAGGTGATTACCTGGTGGTGGTCACCAGCGGCCGGGGGATCCTACACCAGCTCAACGACATCTTTGCGTAAGCGAGGTGGCTTATGAACTATAAGATGATGGGAAGATTCCTTTCCCAAACCCTGTTTGTGGAAATGCTGTTTATGATCCCGGCGTTTCTCATCAGCCTGTTTGCAGGCGAGGGCGCGGCATGGACGGCATTTCTGCTGACCATGGGCCTGATGTTCTTGGTCTGCGCGCTGCTTTATCTGCTTTGTAAGTCCGCCCCCAACGCACTGAATGCCAAGGAAGGCCTGGTCTGCGTCGGTATCAGCTGGATCGTAATGAGCTTGCTGGGCTGTCTGCCCTGTGTGCTCTCCCGGGCCATTCCCAATTACATCGACGCTTTTTTTGAAATCGTTTCCGGTTTTACCACCACCGGTGCCTCGGTGCTTGCCCGACCGGAGGATTTGCCCAAAGGTATCCTCTACTGGCGCAGCTTCAGCCACTGGCTGGGCGGCATGGGTGTGCTGGTGTTCCTGCTGGCCCTGCAGCCCACAGAGGGTAATTCCGGCTTCACCATGCACCTGCTCCGGGCAGAAAGCCCCGGCCCCAATGTAGGCAAGCTGGTGCCCAAAATGCGGAAAACCGCCACGATTCTCTATGTGATCTACATTGTTATGACGGTGGCCAACGTGATTTTCCTGCTTTGTGGCGATATGCCTCTGTTTGACGCAGTCTGCACTGCCTATGGCACCGCCGGAACCGGCGGTTTCGGTGTCCGCAGCGATTCTCTGGCAGGTTACAGTCCCTACATACAAAATGTGACCACCGTGTTTATGTTGCTGTTCGGCGTCAATTTCAGTTGCTACTACCTTATGCTGCTGGGGCAGTTCAAGAGCGTATTTAAGGACGAAGAGCTGCGGCTGTACATTTTGATCGTAGCAGTCAGCATTGGTCTGATCGTTTGGAATCTGTGGGGGATTTACGGCAGTTTTGCCGAAACTCTGCGGCATTCCGCCTTCCAGGTCAGCTCCATCATCACCACCACCGGCTATTCCACCGCAGATTTCGACACTTGGCCCAGCTTTTCCAAAATGATCCTGATGGGCCTGATGATGATCGGCGCCTGTGCCGGCTCCACCGGCGGCGGCATAAAAGTAGCCAGAGTATTGCTGCTGTTTAAGAGCCTGCGGCGCAATATCCGCCAGGTTTCCCGTCCCAATTCCGTTCAGGTAGTCCGGAGCAACGGTCAGATCGTTGACGAAGCGGTTCTGCGGAACACCAACGCATACCTGGCTGCCTATGTGATCATCATGGTCATCAGCGTGGTGCTGATTTCCCTGGACGGTTACGCCCCCACCACAAATATCTCCGCGGTATTTGCCTGCTTCAATAATATCGGCCCCGGTCTGGAAGCCGTTGGGCCTACCTGTAACTTTGCCGGTTTCAGCGGGTTTTCCAAGATCATTCTCAGCATCGATATGCTGGCCGGCAGACTGGAGATCTTCCCCATTTTGGTTCTCCTCTCCCGCCGCACCTGGAAGCACAGATAAAAAACAGGACGCAAATGCGTCCTGTTTTTTGATTATTGCTTATATCTCGGTTCGCAGGTCAGGTTAATACCCAGCCGCTTAAACACCTTTTCATCCACCGCGGACAAGATCACCGAGGAATGGACCTCACAGCCCCTGAGCTTACTCAGCAGCTCCATGGCCTGCTCCGCCATAGGATTGGTCACCGCGCTGATGGACAGGGCGATGAGGGTCTCATCGGTGTGCAGACGGGGGTTGCGGTTGCCCAGATGCTCCACCTTCAGATGCTGAATGGGGTCAATGGCCACCGGGGAGATCAGGTGCAGATCGTCGGGCATATTGCCGATGGTCTTCAAAGCATTGAGCAGCAGCGCCGCAGATGCGCCCAGCAGATTGGAGGTCTTACCGGTAACGATTCTCCCGTCGGGCAGCTCCATTGCCGCCGCCGGCAGGCCGGTCTTTTCCGCCTTTTCCAATGCCGCCGCAACGACTTTCCGGGCGGAAATATCCACGCCGGCCTTCTTCATCAGCAGCTCCAGTTTGTACACCACATCGTCGGACAGCCTACCCTGCTTCTGATCGCAGAGGATACTGTAATACCGGCGGATGATCTCCTGCCGGGAAGCCTCCCGAACCGCCTCATCATCCACAATGCAGCTGCCAACCATATTGACACCCATATCCGTGGGGGACTTATAAGGACAGTGTCCCAATATCCGTTCGAACATGGTCACCAGCACCGGGAATGCTTCTACATCCCGGTTATAGTTGACCGTAGTAGTGCCGTAGGCCTCCAGATGGAAGGGATCGATCATATTCACATCGCTTAAGTCCGCGGTGGCGGCCTCATAGGCTAAGTTTACCGGGTGATTCAGAGCCAGATTCCACACCGGGAAAGTCTCAAACTTGGCGTAGCCCGCCTGGATTCCCCGCTTATGCTCATGGTAAAGCTGACTCATGCAGGTAGCCAGCTTGCCGCTGCCGGGGCCGGGAGCGGTGACCACCACCAGTTCCCGGGTGGTTTCGATATAGTCATTGCGACCGTAGCCCGCATCGCTGACGATATGGGAAATATTGGAGGGGTAGCCCTCAATGGCATAGTGCCGGTAGACCCGGACACCCATGCTCTCCAATCTGGCCTGGAAGGCCTTGGCGGCCGCCTGGTCATTGAACCGGGTCAGCACCACGCTGGAAACATACAGTCCCAGACCACGGAAAACATCGATGAGCCGCAGCACATCCACATCGTAGGTGATGCCCAGATCGCCCCGAACCTTATTCTTTTCAATATCCGCAGCGTTGATGGCGATGACCATCTCCACCTGGTCCTTCAGCTGCAGCAGCATCCGCAGCTTACTGTCCGGCTGGAAGCCGGGCAGGACTCTGGACGCATGATAGTCATCATACAGCTTGCCGCCGAATTCCAGATACAGCTTGCCGCCAAACTGAGCCAAGCGTTCCCGGATATGGGCAGACTGCGTCTGCAAATACTTGTCGTTATCAAAACCCAGACTGGGCATGGCCAACGCCTCGCTTTCATAATCAACATATCGATTATTTTACAGGATAATTTTCAAAATAGCAAGGAATTTGACGAAGTTTTTTATTAACAGTTTCACCATGTCGTTCCATTGACTTTTTTTGCATATCCCGATATAATTTTCCTATATTGTACCCACAAGGAGGGTTCACTTTGAAATACCTGCGACAATTTGGTCTGATCCTGCTGTTTTCCCTGCTGGGAGAGCTCTGCCGGTTTTTGATCCCCATCCCCATCCCTGCCTCGATTTACGGCATGGCGCTGCTGTTCGCCGCTCTGGGATTGAAGATCATCAAGCTGCCGGCTATCCAGGACGCCGGCGGTTGGCTGGTGTCCATATTGCCGGTGCTGTTCGTAGCCCCGGCGGTAAATCTGCTGTCCAGCTGGGACGCGCTGAAAAACGCCATCGTTCCCATCCTGGTGATTATGATCGCCACCACCGTCATTGTGTTTCTCGTTGCCGGTCTGGTGACCCAGTGGTGCCTTAAGGGCAAAAAAGGAGGTAAGGAAGATGTTTGAGTTTCTTACCGGCAGCTCCTTTTTCTTCGGAGCACTGACCTTGGCGGCCTTTGGTTTGGGAGCTCTTTGCCAGAAAAAATGGAAGCTGGCCATCCTGAATCCCTTGCTGCTGGCCACCGTTTTCATCATTGCTTTTCTGCTGCTCACCGGCATCCCCAATGAGAGCTACCAGGCCGGCTGTCAGAGCTTTACCTGGCTGCTGACTCCGGCTACCATCTGCCTGTCCATTTCCTTCTATCAGCAATTTCAGCGGCTGAAGAAGCATCTGCCGGTGGTCTGCATCGGCGTGCTGGCAGGCACCCTGGCCAGTTTGGGCAGCGTTTACCTGCTGTGCAAGGCCTTTTCTCTGGATAAAGCGCTCACCATGTCCCTGCTGCCCAAAAGTGTCACCACCGCCATCGGCGCTGCGCTGAGCCAGGAACTGGGAGGCATCGCCGCCATCACCACCGCTGTCATCGTGATCACCGGCGTGGTGGGCAGCATCATTGGGCCGCTGCTGTGCAAGCTCTTCCGGCTGAAAGACCCCATCGCCCAGGGCGTGGCCTTTGGCACTTCCGCTCACGTCATCGGCACCACCAAGGCAGCCCAGATGAGCGAACTGGCCGGCGCTGTCAGCAGCTTTTCCCTGACCTTCGCAGGATTGATCACCACTCTGATTCTTTCCGTCCTGGCGCAGTTTATTTAATCTCGGAGGTGTATCTATGGAATTTTATGTAAACCACCCAATCATCTTTATCATCGTCGCCTTGTTGGTGGCTGTGGTACTGGGACAGTCCATTTACTTTTTGGTAAAGGCACTCAAACGCAGTAAGGCACTGGGCATGGATCAAAAGAAGATCCGCAAGACCATCAAAACCGCCGCCATCTTTACCATCGCCCCGGCGGTGGCTATCGTCATCAGCGTCATCACCCTGAGCAAGAAGCTGGGCATTCCTCTGCCCTGGCTGCGGCTCAGCGTGGTAGGATCCATGAGCTATGAAACCATCGCCGCCAGCAACGCCCTGCAGGCTATGGGGCAGTCCCTGGGCTCCGGCAGTGATCTCACCGCTCAGCAGTACTTAAATGTTCTTCTGGTCATGACTATTTCCATTATGATGGGTATCTGGCTGGTACCGGTCATCGGCAAGAAGCTCCAGAGCGGCATGGCCTCCCTGGGTAACCGGGATGCCAAATGGGCAGACATTTTCAGCAACGCCCTGTTTATCGGTATGATCGCTGCATTTCTGGGCTATGTCTTCTGCGATGTCTACCGCCTGTGGAACCCGGATGCCCGTATTTTGGAAACCACCGATCCCACCACCAACGAAAAGGTGATCGAAACCGTTTCCGCCACTTCCGGTCTGATCCCGGTTTTTGTTATGCTGACTTCCGCTCTGGTCATGGTGCTCTGCGGCCTTTTGATGCGTAAGCCCAAGCTGAAATGGCTCAGCGAGTATGCCCTGCCCATTTCCCTGGTGCTGGGCATGGCCGCCGCCATTCCCCTGACCGCATGGCTGAGCTAAGGAGGTGCCCGATATGAAAAAGAACCTTTCTTACATGGATTCCGTCCATCGCGACGGCCGAATCTGGAATATCGGTGTGATGATTCTGCTGCTGATGTTCCCCCTGGCCATTGCTGTTTTCTTCGGCGTAGCGCCCGACTGGGGCGCTCTGGGTATGGGACTGATTGCCACCGCCCCAATGTACTGGGCTGTGGGTATCATTGAAACCGTTACCTTTGTGCCGATGCTGGGTGCCGGTGGCTCTTACCTGAGCTTCGTCACCGGCAACATTTCCAATCTGAAGCTACCCTGCGCCCTGAATGCGTTGGAGCAGAACGAGGTCAGCGCCAACTCCGAGGAAGGCGAGGTCATTTCCACCATCGCCATCGCTACCTCCAGCATCGTCACCACCATCATTATCATTATCGGTGTGATTCTGATCGTTCCCCTGACTCCTTTGCTCCAGGCGGCGGTGCTGCAGCCTGCCTTCGCGCAGATCCTGCCTGCCTTGTTTGGTGGTCTGGGTGTGGCCTTCGTGTCCAAGAACTGGAAGCTGGCTATGGCGCCCATTTTGCTGATGCTGGTGCTGTTCATTTTCGTTCCCGGTCTGAACGCCGATGCCGTGGGCATTATGGTGCCGGTGTCCGCCCTGTTTACCATCGTTGTTGGCCGGATCCTGTACAAGAGAGGAGTGCTGTAATATGCCCGGTCTGATCATTCTGGGTGTTTTCGCGCTGTTTCTTGCAGTGATTCTCATCCGCACGGCACTGTTTCGCCCCAAGGCCCAGCCCCCGGTTTCCGATGAAACATTCCATTTCGACCGGCAGGCGGCTGTAAATGCATTGCAGCAGCTGGTGCAGTGCAAGACTGTGTCCTATAACGATCACAGCTTGGAAGATGACGCAGAATTTGAAAAGCTCATCGCCCTGCTGCCCACCTTGTATCCCCGGGTGTTTGACATTTGCTCTGTGGATCGGCTGCCGGATCGGGCGCTGCTGCTGCGGTGGCCCGGAAAATCCCACAAAGCTCCCGTGGTACTGATGGCCCACTACGATGTAGTGCCCGTAAACGAAGCCAGCTGGGAAAAACCGCCCTTCGCCGGCATCATTGAGGACGGTGTATTGTGGGGTCGTGGCACATTGGACACCAAAGCCACCTTCAACGCAATCTTTTCCGCCGCCAATTACTGGATCTCCAAGGGCTTTCAGCCGGAAAACGACATTTATTTTGCCTTCTCCGGCGGTGAGGAAATCAACGGCATGGGCGCTGTGAATATCGTGGAATACTTCCGCACCCATGACATCACCCCGGCTCTGGTGGTGGACGAAGGCGGCGCAGTAGTGGAAAATGTGTTCCCCGGAGTGAAGCAACCCTGCGGCCTTATCGGCATTGCGGAAAAGGGCATGATCAACGCCCAGTACCGCACCACCTCCACCGGCGGCCACGCCTCTGCTCCCAAGCCCCACACCCCTGTGGGAATTCTCTCCGCCGCCTGCAAAAAGGTGGAGGATCACCCCTTCAAAATGCACATCACCAAGCCTGCCGCGGAGATGTTCGACACCCTGGGTCGCCATTCCACCTTCCTGTACCGGATGATTTTTGCCAATCTCTGGTGCTGCAGCTGGGTGCTGGATCTGCTGGGCAAATCCTCCGGCGGCGAAATGAACGCCCTGCTTCGTACCACCGTGGCCTTTACTCAGATGGAGGGCAGCTCCGCCCGAAATGTGATCCCCCCGGAGGCCAAGATGGTCAGCAATATGCGGCTGAATCCTGCGGACACTGTGGAATCTGCCCTTAGTTATCTGCGCAAGACCGTGGGCAACGATGCGGTGGAGATCACCGCCCTGGAATCCTTCCAGCCCAGCCCTATTTCCGAAACCAACTGCGAAGCCTGGGATAAGGTTGCCGCCGCGGTGGCAGAGACCTGGCGTGGCTGCATCGTATCTCCCTACCTGATGGTGCAGTGCTCCGATTCCCGGCACTACGGCAGTATCTCCAACCATGTTTACCGCTTCTCCGCCATGGACTTAAGCGCCGCCGAGCGTGCCACAATCCATGGCCACAACGAGCGGATCCGGCTGGAGACCATTGGCAAAGCTGTGGAATTTTATATCCGACTGATGAAAAAGTGCTAAACGCATTCACCCCGACAGGCGTCCCTGTCGGGGTAATTTTTGCAGAGGTGAGCATTGCTCGTCCGCGGACGGCCAATTTCCGCCCCTACCGGTCCTTACGGCCGTGACCACAGGCCCTGCCATGCTTTATTTTCCATGCAAATAATATTGTTTGCTTTTTTCGTATTTCTGTGATAGAATTTTATATTGATGCAGTATGAATATTCTTTTGCGCCACTGCCAAAATATTTTAATGAGGTGAGCCTCTGTGCAAATTGCAAAATCTGCCTACGCTTTCCGGCTGGATGGCAATCCCATCAGCTGTGAGGCCTTCGGCCACGGCCATATCAATCATACCCTGAAGCTGACCACCGACACCGGTGCGGAATATGTGCTTCAGCGAATCAATAAATATGTGTTCCGGGATCCTGTGCGGCTGATGGCCAATGTCAGCGCCGTTACCGACTTCCTCCGTACCCGGGTGGAAGACCCCCGGATGGCTCTGCACTTCATCCCCACCCACGACGGCCTTTACTACCATCGGGACGAGGATGGCGAATTCTGGCGTGTTTACGATTTCGTAGGCGGTTTCTGCCTAGATATGCCGGAATCCGATGAGGATTTCTATCAGAGCGCTCTGGCTTTCGGCCGATTCCAGCACCTGCTGTCGGACTTCCCCGCTGAGACTCTGTACGAAACCATTCCCGAATTCCACAACACCGTGGACCGTTACCGCCAGTTCAAGGCCTCTGTGAAGGCTGACAATGTGGGTCGTGCCGCCGGCGTTCAGGCCGATATCGACTTCCTGCTGGAGCGGGAGGAGCTGGCCTGCTCCCTGCAGAAGATGCGGGAAAGCGGCGAGTTGCCCCTGCGGGTCACCCACAACGACACCAAGCTGAACAATGTCCTGCTGGATAAGGCCACCCGCAAGTCCCTCTGCGTTCTGGATCTGGATACTGTCATGCCCGGCCTGAGTCTCCACGATTTCGGCGACTCCATCCGGTTCGGCGCAGCTACCGCCGCCGAGGACGAAAAGGACCTGAGCAAGATGCGTATGGATCTGCATCTGTTTGAAGTCTACACCAAGGGCTTCCTGGAAGCCGCCGCTGCCCTGACGGACACGGAAGTAAAGATGCTGCCCATGGGTGCCCTGTCCATCACCCTGGAGCTGGCCACCCGGTTCCTGAAGGACTATCTGGACGGCGACCTGTATTTCAAGACCGCCTACCCCGAGCACAACCTGGTTCGCGCCAGAACCCAGATCAAGCTGGCTGCGGATATGCAGAGCAAGTGGGATGACATGAACCGCATCGTGGCAGAGGTTGCCGCCCAGGTGCGCAAATAAGGAGTAACTTATGAATTATCTCGGTATTTCTTACGACCTGAAGCACAGCCCCAAGCTGGATCCCGGCTTTATCCCCTTCGGTATTTGGATGAACGAATACGAAAAAGGCGCCTCTCAGGACATTTCCATCGCTGTTGAGCGCAACGACGGCTTCATCTCCGTCCGCCACGCCAAAATTCACGGCACAACTGCCATGGCCGCTACCGACTATCGGTTTGTGGAGCGGTATATGAAGTTCCTGCTGTGGTCCATCGGCGGCTTCAAGGTCTGTGTCTGCGGTTGCAGTGACATTGCCAAGAAGCTCCAGGCCGCTTACTCCCCCGAGGGCGAGCGTGCCTTTGACTACGATTTCTTCCAGAAGCTCTATGAGCGTCCTCTGGAAATTTTGGATCTGCCCCTGGCAGAGTGTCCCCAGAGTAACGAATCCCCCCGCCCCATCGGCGGCCACACCGACGGCTGCCGTATCGGCTTCGACGCCGGCGGCTCCGACCGGAAGGTCTCCGCTGTCATTGACGGCGAGGTGGTCTATTCTGAGGAAGTCATCTGGCACCCCAAGACAAATCCCGATCCCACATACCAGTATGAGGGTATTCTGGATTCCTTCCGCACCGCCGCATCCAAGATGCCTCGGGTGGACGGCATTGGTGTCAGCTCCGCCGGCGTGTTCATCGGCAACGCTCCCATGATCTCCAGCATTTTCTACTGCGTCCCCAGAGATCGCTGGGATGAGGTCAAAACCGTCTATGACCGGGCTGCCGCCGCCATCGGCGATGTGCCCATCGTGGTAGCCAACGACGGCGACGTGTCCGCTTTGGCCGGTGCCATGGGCATGGGCTGCGGCCGGATCATGGGCCTGGCCATGGGCACCAGCGAGGCCGTCGGCTATGTGGATAAGGACCAGAATGTTCTGGGCTGGATCAGTGAGCTGGCTTTCGCCCCCGTTGACCTCAGCGAGGATGCCATGGCCGATGAATGGTCCACCGATATCGGTGTTGGCTGCAAGTATTTCTCCCAGGATGCCGTCATCAAGCTGGCTCCCAGAGCCGGCATCGAGCTGGATGACAGCCTGACCCCCGCCGAAAAGCTGAAGGCCGTCCAGACCCTTATGGAAGCTGACGATCCCCGGGCCCAGGCCGTATTCCACGACATTGGCATTTACCTGGCCTACACCGTGGTGCAGTACAGCCGTTTCTACGACATTGAGCACCTGATGCTGCTGGGTCGTGTTATGTCCGGCAAGGGCGGCGACCTGATCCTGACCACCTGCCAGGAAGTGCTGGCCGACGAATTTGCCGACCTGTACGCCAAGATCCGGGTCATGCTCCCCGACGAAAAGACCCGCCGGGTGGGTCAGTCTGCCGCTGCGGCCAGTCTGCCCGACATCCGCAAATAATCATCCGCTGACAGCCACTTTGGCTGTCAGCATTCTTAAAGGAGAACGCTATGTTTTACAAAAACGCGAGAATTTTTTGCTCTGACTTTCAGTTCCGTCTGGGTGCATTTGAGGTGAAGGACGGCGTTTTCGGTCAGATCCTGCCGGAAAACGTGCCTAATGACGCCATTGACCTCCAGGGCGCTACCGTGATTCCCGGCCTCATCGATGTCCACAACCACGGCAATTCCGGCGCGGATTTTTCCGACGGCGATTACGAGGGTCTGAAGAAAATGGCCAGGTATCTGGCCATCAGCGGTATCACCTCCTTCGCCCCGGCTTCCATGACCCTGCCCTACGATGTGCTGGAAAAGGCTTTCGCCACTGCCCGGCAGCTGGTGGAGGTCGCCCCCGCGGGGCACGCCCGACTCATGGGCATCCAGATGGAAGGCCCCTATTTCTCCGAGAAGAAGAAAGGCGCTCAGAACGGCGCCTATCTGAAGAACCCCGATTTTGAGGGCTTCAAGGCTCTGTTTGACGGCTGCGGCGGCCTGGTGCGGATCGTGGATATCGCTCCGGAGCTTCCCGGTGCCGAAGAATTTGTGGAAAAGGCCAGCAAGCTGTGCACCGTTTCCGTGGCTCACACCGATTCCGACTATGACCACGCCAAAATGGCCTTTGCCCGGGGCGCTACGCACCTGACCCATCTGTACAACGCCATGCCCGGCGTCCATCACCGCAACCCCGGCGTGATCCCTGCCGCGGTGGAAAATCCCCATGTCCGCGCTGAGCTGATCTGCGACGGTATGCACATCCACCCCGCCTCCGTCCGTCTGGCCTTTGCCATGTTCGGCGGCGAACGAATGATCCTGGTCAGTGACGCCCTGCGCTGCTGCGGTATGCCCGACGGCGAATACGAGCTGGGCGGCCAGCCGGTATTCCTGGCCGGCGGCGTTGCCAAGCTGGCAGACGGCACTCTGGCCGGCTCTGCCACCAACCTCTTTGACTGCATGAGAAACGCCATCCTCTTCGGCATCCCCGAAGCCGATGCCGTCCGGGCTTCCACCATGAACCCTGCCTGCGCCCTGGGCGTCCAGGACAAGGTTGGCTCTATCTCCACCGGCAAGTACGCTGACTTTATCATCTGCCGCAGCGACTACACCGGCAAGCGTGTGTTCCTGGCAGGTAAGGAAATTTGATAAAAAGGACGGTTCTAAAATGAACCGTCCTTTACTTGTAGGGACCGGCCTCCCGGGCGGTCCCTTATTCCGGTCTGTGGACCGTCGAGGACGCCGGTCCCTACACGCGATTATTTCAGCGTTTCACTATTGTTCAGCACGATGGTGCTGTACAAAAACAGCACATCCTGGCCGTGGAAGTCCAGGAAACGCCCCAGCATTGCCGAGGATAGATAGCGAATATCCACCAGGGTCACGGTTTTATAGCCCTGAACCAGCAGGGGCGCGATGGCGCTGCCGAAGGAATCCCGAAAAACGATCAGCTCCCGATCGGTTTCCGCCACAGGATTTTCGATGGTCAGCAAGGACACCGAGCCGGAGAGAAATACTTCATACAGGTCATCCCCCTTCAGTTTTTCCCGGTCATATATCCCAATGGTGGCACCCGTTTCGTAATTATACACCCGGCACTGATCCATCAGCTCACTTTCCAGGGTATATAGTCTGTCCGGCTTCAGGGGCAGCGCCGCCTGGCCGTAATATACCCCATAGAAGGGCTCTGCCGCCGCCACAGCCCGGTATTCCTCCTGCCGGGGTGCTGGAATATCCAAAGCGGTGCAAAGCCGCCCCGCGGCATTGAACAGCCTCTCCTGCCGCCAGTGGGTGTCGGTGGAATAATAATCCTCCCCGGAAAGGCAGTCTGTTAGGTTTACATAACTTGTGTTCTTCATGGCAGCCATTTTGGCAAACAACTTCTCATAATCCATGGCGGGGTAGCCGTTGGCGGAGGCCAGATAGTATCCCTTATCCGGCACCACGGACACAAAAACCCGGCTGTCCGGGAAGTATTTCTCCTGCAGGCCGGACATCAGCTTCACCGCCCGATCCACACTATTTTCCCGCAGGGGATATTCCAGGGCAGCCGCCTGCCCTTGGGTCAGATAAATGCCGTTGTTATCCCCCTGCCAAAAAACATAGTAGTGGGTCAGGGCCTTCAGCCGCCGAAACATATTTCGCCCGGGAAACTGATCCAGGGTGTAGCTTTCAAAGTCCTCCATAAACTTGCCATTTCCAACATTTTCCAACCTCACTTCCGGAAACTGCGCCAGAGGGCGACGCTCCTGCAGGGACAATGCATCGGGGATTTTTACCCAGGCGATCAGGGCGATGCCCAACCAAAGGGCCGCCACTGCCACCATACCCCAGTATTTCCATTTCGTCATATTCGCCCACCCCCTAGAACCGAAAATACAGGAAAGGATTAAAAGAACCATCTACCAGGTAGGCAGTGCACAGCAGCAGAAGGATCAGCGCCCCCACCGGCTGCAGAATCTCTGCCGCCTCACCGCACCGCAGCCATAGCTTTTTCATCAGCGGCGTGGCGCCTATGATCCCCGCCAGGAGCAAAACCCCGTAGCTTCGCAGATAGTACACCGCCTGGGTGCTGACCAGGGGGATCCCCAGAAAGCCGAACATCCCGGCGATATCCTCCCCTGCCTGGGCCATGCCGGGAGCATTGAAGATCACGAAGCTGATCAATACGATCAGCAGCACATAGCCATGGCGCAGCGCCACCGGCAGTTTTTGCAGGGGCAGCCATTTTTCTGCCAGCAGGCAGACTGCGAACAGCAGCCCCCAAACCACAAAATTCCATGCCGCCCCGTGCCACAGACCTGTCAGCAGCCACACTGCCAGAATATTCCGCAGCCATTTGATTTTTCCCACCCGGTTACCCCCCAGGGGAATATACACATAATCCCGGAACCAGCCCCCCAGGGTCATGTGCCACCGCCGCCAAAACTCGGTGATGCTCCGGGAAATATAGGGATAATCAAAGTTTCGGGGGAATCGGAAGCCGAAAATCCGCCCCAGGCCGATGGCCATTTCGCTGTACCCGGCAAAATCAAAATAAATATGAAGCATAAAGGCCACGGCGTACAGCCAATAATACAGTACGCTGGGCTCCTGGGTCTGACGAAACAGGCTTGTCAGTTCCCCCAAGGGGTTCGCCAGCAGCACCTTTTTTCCCAGGCCAACCAAAAACAGCGCCAGCCCCTGGGCAAAGTCCTCCCACCGGGACTGCCGATGCTCCAAATCCCTGGCCACATCCACATAGCGGACGATAGGCCCGGCGATAAGCTGAGGAAACAGGGCAACATATGCGCCAAAATGGACAATGTTCCGCTGGGCTTCCACTTCTCCCCGGTAGACATCCACAGCGTAGCTGATGCACTGAAATGTGTAAAAACTGATGCCAATAGGCAGCGCCAGCCGCAGCAGTGGAATCCCCATACCCGTAAGGCGGTTCCAATTTTCCAACGCAAAATCCGCGTACTTGAACACCCCCAGCAATGCCACCCCAGTGAGCACCGCGGCGGTGAGCCAGAGTTTTCGCGCCAGAGGCTTTTTGCTATGCCCAATTGCCAGTCCGTAGCTGTAAAACAGCACGATGGCAGCGG
This sequence comes from Oscillospiraceae bacterium, assembly GCA_015068125.1. GTDB lineage: Bacteria > Bacillota > Clostridia > Oscillospirales > Oscillospiraceae > Faecousia. The sequence goes on from SVLD01000012.1 coordinate 19,962, forward strand.
CCATCAGCAGCACATACCGCGGCTCTCCCCAGGCGTAAAACAAAAGGCTTACCAGTAAAAGAAAGCCGTTTTTCAGCTTATTGGGCATGAGAAAATACACAATCAGCACACCGGGCAGAAAATAATACAGAAAAGGAATGCCGGAAAAGAGCATATGCTACCCTCCTGAAAATATGGACGAATGGCGGCAGGTATTCTGCCGCCTTGGTCATGCAACGATGGCTTCTTCGTACAGGAAGCCGGCGGTGGGATAGGCTTCCGCCACCCTGCCCCGGAAGGCGGTCATGGCGTCCTGGCTGCCGAAAGCCATGAGGATATGGTTATTCTCCAACTGCGCCATAATCATCCGATCCGGCTGCCCGCAGACCCAGCGGGTGCCGTGGATGCTGTCACGCCAGGCCTTGGCCAGACCCTGAACATCGGTATTATCCGCCAGGCCGAACACCACCGCGGTAAAAATATTGTTATTCATGAGGTGCACCAAAGATGCCCCCTCTTTTACCATCCCCAACTGGGCTTCCGGCAGCAGATAGCGGGTGGTAAGCTCCTCGGTAACGGACATATCCAGATCACCGGGGCCATCCGCCACGGACTGCTCCACCGCGCCGCCGTAGACAGCGAAGCGCTCTGCCTCCGGGTACTTATCCCAGATATTCTGGAGTACTTTTGCACTGCTGCTCTCCGCCATGCCCATAGGCATGGTGGGAACAGTCAGCTCCGTAGGCTTAGTGGACGGCTTGGTTTGCTCATCGGGTACAATGGAGCCATTGGTCTCCTGGGGAATATTGCTGCGGCAGCCGGAGAGTCCTGCCCCCAGCAGCAAAACGCAGGACAGGATCAATGCGAAGATTTTCATAATTTTTCCTCCATTATGCAGTTTGTTCGCTGTGAGTATGCCCCTTTTTTGCAAGGTTTATACCGATTATTCTTGGCCCCCTCTTTGAGGGGGCCAAGAATAAAGGTGTGCTGCTTTCGCAGCACACCTTTCATCTTTATTCGTCCAGCATGATTTTCAGAATCGTCTTATCCGTCTCCCGCATGCCCTCCCGGGCCAGGCGGCCGACGTTGCTCACTGTATTATCCGCGCCCTTGGTCACGATGCCGTCACCACCCCAGAACTGCTGATGCTCCGCATACATATCGCAGCCCAGAATACCCGCATCCACCGCCGCGGCGATCTTTGCCGCGCAGGAGGGCTTGGCACCGTCGCAGATGGTGCCGGAGAGAATGGCAATGGCATTGACCACCGTGTGGGCCACGGCGTCCAGCTTGCCGCCCTTTAAGTAAGCGATGCCCGCGCCTGCGCCGCAGCCGGCGCTGATAGCGCCGCAGTAGGCAGACAGCCGGCCGATGCCGGTTTTCTGATGGATGGTTACCAGGTCGCTGAGAGTCACCGCCCGGAGGGTCTCCTCCTCGGATGCTCCCAACGCCTGGGCGTATACCGCCACGGGAACGCTGGCGGTAATGCCCTGATTGCCGCTGCCGGAAATGATGATAACAGGCATTTCGCAGCCGCTCATTCTGGCATCGCTGCCGGCGGCGGCATAGGCCGCGGCCTGCTTGGCCAGCAGATCGCCCTGCCGGGCCAGGATCACGCTGCCGATATTGGCACCCCAGTTGCCCCGGATGCCCTCCCGGGCGATGGCCATATTGCAGGAAACTTGCCGTCCCACCAGTTCCCGGACATCTTCCACATCCAGGCAGTCCGCGAATTCCACGATTTTCTCAATGCACAGGCAGGATTTGTCCGTCAGGTGATCCTCAGAGGATTCCTCCACCGGCAGATCCAGCAGAATTTCGCCGTTTTTCTCCATATAGACCAAATTGGTATGGTGATTGACGATGCGCAGCCGCACCCGATCCTCCCCACGGCGCAAAATCAGGTCGATATCAAAGATCAAATTGGAATCCGAGGGGGCTATATTGACCTTCGTCCCGGCCATAAATTCCCGCAGAGCAGCACGCTGCTCATCGGTAACCCCGCTGATGACCTCCAACTGCTTATCGGCATCGCCGGCAACGATACCGGCGCAGACTGCGCTGCCGATGCCGCTTAAGCCCCCGGTATTGGGCACGATGACACTCTTGACATTCTTAATAATGTTGCCGCTGACGAAGACATCCACCGTTTCCGGCAGCGCACCCAAAAGCTGCCGGGCCTTTGCGCCGGCATAAGCCAGGGCAATGGGCTCGGTGCAGCCCATTGCAGGCCGCAGCTCCTCCCGGAGGATGTCCAAATATTGCTGATAGATCCGATCTGTCTTTTTCACGGCGGCTCTCTCCTTGCCTTTAATGGCTTCATTATAGCACCATCGACAAAAAATGTAAACATCTCATAAAACTGAAATTTGACTTTACGGCAATTTGCCGTTATAATAAAAGAAAAACAAAAGGAGCGAAATTTATGCATCTGCATCACGACCATATCGGCGGCCACAGCCATGACCACGAGCATACCCATACCCACGAGCACACCCACGACGGTGTTGCACATTCCCACCCCCATGCCCACAGCCACGACCACGATCATGTACATCCCCATGACCATGATCACCTCCACGATCACGGCGCGGAGCATCATCACCATCACGACCACGACTGCGGCGGCGATTGCTGCGGCTGCGCCGGCAGCTGCAACCACACACCCATGGAGGAGTTGGTGGCACTGATGAAGTACATGGTGGGTCACAACGCCGCCCACGCCAAGGAACTGGCAGATCTGGCCGCCCAGCTGGAAAAAGCCGGCAGCCACACCGCCTATGAGCAGGTCATGGCCGCTGTGTCCGATTTTGAGAAGGGCAATATGCGCCTGAGCGTTGTCCTCAGCAGCCTGGATGTAAAGTGAGGAAACTGCCATGTGTCTTTCCACAGTTTATAAGAACACCAAAAGTCCCGACACCGTGGTCATGAAAAATGTCATGTCCATCGAGTGCAAGGACGGCTGCGTGATCCTCACAGATCTCATGGAGCGCAGTGTGGCCATCGAAGGCCACCTGGTCAGCGCCAACCTGGTTGACGGCTTCGTCATCGTACAGGAAACCGCATAAAAAGAGCGTGCCGCTTCTGCGGCACGCTCTTATTTTATTCTTCCTCGGGATTATTTTCGTCAAAGAGGGATGTGGAGGAAGCCTCGCCGATGGCACGGCCTTCCATGCAGTCGACGAACTGTTCGCCGGTCATGGTCTCATTGGCCACCAAGTGCTCCACCACCTGCATCAGCTTATCCTCATTGGCCTTCAGAATGTCCGCGCAGTGCTGGTAAGCCTTGTCGATGAGCAACTTGACTTCTTCATCGATGGTGCCGGCTACCTGCTCGGAATAGCTCTTGGTCGTCTGGTAGTCCCGGCCGATGAACACCTCACCGCCCCCCAGATAGGACACGGTGCCCAGGTTCTTGTTCATGCCGTAGCGAGCCACCATATCCCGGGCCAGCTTGGATGCCCGGTCGATATCGTTGGAAGCGCCGGTGGAGATATCCCCCAGGAACAGCTCCTCCGCCACCCGGCCGCCCAGCAGAGCCACGATCTGCTCATACATTTCGTTCCGGGTCATGTGGGCGGAATCTTCCTTGGGCATGCTCCAGGTCAGGCCCAGGGCCTGGCCTCTGGGCACTACGGAGATCTGCCGCACAGGATCATGGATAGGCAGGTTATGCATAGCCACAGCGTGACCGGCTTCGTGGATAGCGGTGATCCGCAGATCCTTAGCCAACCGCACACGGCTGCGCTTTTCCGGGCCTGCCAGGATCTTCATCATAGCCTCATTCAGATCCTGCATATTCAGCACCGGGCGGTTATCCCGGGCAGCCAGAATGGCAGCCTCATTCAGCAGATTGCTCAGATCCGCACCGGTGAAACCGGAGGTGGACAGCGCAATGGTACGCAGATTCACAGAGTCATCCAGCTTCTTATTCTTGGCGTGAACCTTCAGAATTTCCTCACGGCCCTTGGCATCCGGCACGCCCACATAGATCTGCCGGTCAAAACGGCCGGGGCGCAGCAGGGCGGGATCCAGGATATCGGGACGGTTGGTTGCTGCCAGGACGATAACGCCCTCGGTACGGGCAAAGCCGTCCATCTCCACCAGAAGCTGATTCAAGGTCTGTTCCTTTTCATCATGGCCGCCGCCCAGTCCGGAGCCACGCTTGCGGCCCACCGCGTCGATCTCATCGATAAAGATGATGGCCGGCGCGATCTTTTTCGCCTGGTCAAAGAGGTCACGGACGCGGCTTGCGCCGACGCCTACATACAGCTCCACGAAATCGGAGCCGGAAATGGACAAAAACTGCACCCCGGCTTCTCCGGCCACAGCTCTGGCAAGCAGTGTCTTACCGGTGCCGGGAGGGCCTACCAGCAGCATACCGTGGGGAATCTTGGCGCCGATCTTTGTAAATTTCTCAGGATCTTTCAGGAAGTCAACCACTTCCTGCAGCTCCCGCTTTTCCTCGTCAGCGCCGGCCACATCGTCAAAGGTGACCTTCTGGCCGCCGGAAGTGCCCAGGGTGGTGCGGGCTTTGCCGAAATTGCTGGCAGGGCCACCGCCGCTGGCAGCCTGTGCCCGGCTCATGAGCAGGAACCACAGGATCAGCAGCACCAGGCCAACGATCAGCAGCGGCAGAATCAGCTCATAGGCAGACCAGGGTGCTTCCGGCTCGAAATGGTAATATTGCAGCTGTCCGGAGGCTGTCTGCAAAGCCAGGATATCCTGAACATCCTCATGGAAGCCCTGTGCATCCCACAGGGTGCAGATCAGCTCGCCCTTGCCATCGTAAGCCGTGTGCAGCGTCAGGGCGATCTTGTCGCCCTCCACAACAAAGCTTTTGACCTGGCCGGTTTCCAGCAGACGAATTATCTCAGAATAAGGCACATTATCTGTGCCGTCACCGAAAATTCCAAAGATCAGCGAAAAAGCCAGGGCTAAGATCGCCAGATACAGAATTACGGAAAATGGACGTCTTTTTTTCAAATCAAGTTCTCCTTCAATCAGTTATATGCTTCCGGCTTCAGCACACCCACATAGGGCAGGTTCCGGTAGTGCTCATTATAATCCAGGCCGTAGCCCACCACGAAAGCGTTGGGCACTTCAAAGCCCACATAATCCGGCTGCAAAGTGATGCCGGGCTTCCGGCGCGACGGCTTATCCAGCAGGGTACAAATCTTCAAAGAGGCAGGTTCTTTGGAAAGCAGGTGCTGCTGCACAAAGGTTAAGGAATTGCCGGTATCATAGATATCCTCCAGGATCAGCACATGGCGGCCCTTGATATCCGTGGAAATGTCCTTGCGGACGATCATCTCACCGGTGGAGTCCGTACCTTCGTAGGAAGAGATCCACATAAAATCCATCTGGCACGGCACCTTGATCTGACGGATCATGTCTGCGTAAAACAGTACAACCCCCTTCAAAACACCCACGATGATGGGATCTTTGTCAGCGTAATCCCGAGTCAGGATCTCGCCCAGCTGACAGATACGCGCCTTGAGCTGCTCCTCGGTTATTAGAATTTCCTGGATATTGTTTTCCATAACGAACCTCTCTATGTTTCATTTATTCCATGGCTTGAAACTGAATGGTCACGGCAGGCAATTCCCTTGCCAGCCGGTTTTGATCGGCGCCGATGCCCCAGACGCCCAGAATACCGGCCTCATCGCAGATCACCGGGATCAGATGTCGCTGAGATGCCGGAATCTTGCGGTCGATAAACAGTTTTTTCAAGGTTTTTGTGCCGCCGGAAAGCCGAATGGCATCACCGCTTTGTCGGGTACGAAGGACGATCTTTCCCTCAGGACAGACGGTAAAGCTGTCCCGGGAATCGGTCAGTTCGGTGGCCTCCCGGCAAACGACCTGCAAGCCCAGGTAAGGAAGCTCCACCACACCGTTCATGGGCAGCGTTACCGCTTCCGGCGTATCTACCTTTGGAAGCACTTCCAAAGCATCGTAATTCCGGCAGACCGTTACGCCGCCGGGAAAATTGGCGCTGGCAGAAGGCTTATCGGAAAAAATCAGATTTTCCGCCAGGGCGATATGCTCCGCCTCCGGCTCTTTTACCCCGGCGTTTTTCAAAAAGCGCTCCAGCATTCGGCTGCGAAGTGCCAACTTCTGCTGACGCAATTCCGTCACAGAGGGGAATTCCTGAAACTCCGCAAGGCGACTTAAGGCTTCCTCATCCTGCCGCAGACGGCCAGCCATAGCAGAGATATTTTCCGCCAGACGGGGATTTTCCGCCCGGAGCAGAGGGATCACATGATGCCGCAGCCGATTCCGCAAAAACGCGTCGCCGGCATTGGAGCTGTCCTCCATATGGGGGATGTGATTTTCCTCCAAAAAGGCCATCACCTGCTCCCGGGTCACCGACAGCATGGGCCGCAGCACATTGCCGCTGACGGGGGTGATGCCGCCCAGGCCTTTCAGTCCGGTGCCCCGAACCAGGTGCATCAGCACGGTTTCGGCGTTGTCGTCGGCGGTGTGGGCCGTGGCAATTTTGCCGGGCAGCTTTCGCAAAAAGGCATATCTTGCCTCCCGGGCGGCAGCCTCCAGCCCCTTTTTACCGGGAACAATTTGGCCCTGGGACACTTCCAAAGGGATATCCCAGCGGTGGCAAAACGCCCGGACAAATTCCGCATCCCGGTCGGATTCCTCCCCCCGGAGATGATGGTTGAAATGGGCCGCGCAAAGGGCAATGCCCAATTTTTCCTTCAGAAGGAACAGCCCCCACAGCAGCGCCATAGAGTCCGCGCCGCCGGACACCGCCACATACACCCGGTCGCCGGGTTTTACCATATCATAGCGGCGAAGCTGCTCCAGCAGGTCATTCAGCATGCTTCCACTCCCGGTCGGTGAAGGTCTGGTACTGACCGAACCACTGCAGCTTCACCATGCCGGTCTCGCCGTGGCGGTTCTTGGCTACGATACATTCGGCAATACCCTTATCCTCGGTATTTTCATTATAGTATTCATCCCGGTACAGGAACATGACAGAGTCCGCATCCTGCTCGATAGCGCCGGATTCCCGAAGGTCGGACAGAATGGGGCGCTTGTCGGTACGGCCTTCCACCGCACGGGAAAGCTGACTCAGGCAGACCACAGGCACATTCAGTTCCTTGGCCATGATCTTCAGGCTTCGGGAAATATCACTGACCACATTTACGCGGTTTTCGCTGTTTTTTCCGTAGCCGGAGCCCTGCATCAGCTGCAGGTAGTCGATAACCACCAGGCCCAGGTTATCACCCAGCCGGCGGCACTTGGCGTTGATATCCGCAACGGTGACAGAGGGGTTGTCGTCAATACGGATATCCACCTGGCTCAGGGCGGCGGAAGCCATGCACAGCTTGCTCCACTCTTCCTCGCTGAGCTTACCGGTGGACAGCTTTTGCAGTTCAATAAAGCTCTCGCTGGCCAACAGACGCATAACCAGCTGCTCCCGGGACATTTCCAGGTTGAAGATGGCAACAGTCTTTTTATATTTCTTCGCCACATTCACAGCCAGATTCAGCGCAAAGGCAGACTTACCCATGGCCGGTCTGGCGGCTACCAGCAGGAGGTCGGACTTGTTCAAACCGTTGATTTTGTGATCTAAGTCCCGCAGACCGGAGGAAAGACCGGGAATGGCGGAATCCGACTGGCTCAGCTCGGTAAGCCGGTCAAAGACCTTGTGCAGGATCGTGCCGATGTGCTCCAGGGAATCGCCCCGTTCGCCCTTACGAAGGGCGTAGATCTTCTTTTCCGCGGCTTCCAGCATTTCCGCCGGGGTGCCCACCTCAGAAGAAACGGTTTCCACGATCTCCGTACCGGCCTTTTTCAGCCCCCGGAGCATGGATTTATCCCGTACGATGTTGGCATACCGCACCACATTGGCGGCGGTGGGGGTGATCTCCATCAGCTGGAGGATATAATCCCGGGACTTATCATTGTAGAAGCCCAGAGCCTTCATCTGATCCAGCACGGTAACCGGGTCAATGGTCTGGGAGTAGTTGAACATGGTATAGATGGTCTGGTAGATCTCCCGATTCTGGGTCAGATAGAAATCCTCTGCTTTCAGGATACCCACCACATCTGCCACGCACTGGCTGTCGATCAGAATGGAGCCCAAAACGGACTGCTCCGCCTCCAGAGAATGGGGCGGCTGCTGTTGCAACAGTTCTTCATCCATGGAAATGCTCCTCACTTTCTCTTTTTCTTATCTCCAAGGGGTGGCGTTTTTACGCCTCTTCGATCTTCACCGTCAGAGGTGCGGTGATCTCATAGCCCAGCTTGCAGTTGACGGTATAGGTGCCAACAGACTTGATGGGATCGGAAATGGTGATCTTGCGCTTATCCAGGGTGATGCCGGACTTCGCCTTCAGAGCATCGGCGATTTCCTGGTTGGTGACAGAGCCGAACAGCCGGCCTGCGCCGCCGCCCTTGGCGGTGACCACCAGGGTCATCTCCCGCAGCTGCTTGGACAGAGCCAACGCCTCGGCCTTTTCTCTGGCGATGCGCTCCTGGGTGGCCTTATCGTTCATACGCATGGTATTGATGGCATCGGCAGTGGCCTCGATGGCCAGCTTCTTGGGCAGCATGAAGTTTCTGGCGTAGCCGTCGGAAACCTCCAGCATCTGGCCCTTCTTGCCCTTGCCCTTTACATCCTGTAACAAAATAACTTTCATATCGGTTTCTCCTTATTCCTCGTTGCCTTCATAGAATTGGTCAATGGATGCAACCAGCTTATCCAGCACATCCTTGATGGTGGTATTGGGGATCTGGGCACCGGCGGTTGCGCCGTTGCCGCCGCCACCCAGGGGTTCCAGAACCATCTGGACATTGGTCTGGCCGATGGAACGGGCAGACACAAATACCGTATCCTCCTCCGGGTACAGCACGAAAGAGGTGGTGATACCGGAAATATTCAGCAGCTCATCCGCTGCCTGGGCTGCCAGCGTCCGGGAAGTAGCATTGTTCAGCGCGGCGATGGCAATATCCTGGCGGTACAGCCGGGAGGCCTTGATGATCTGATATTTTGCCATGGTATCCTGGAAGTCGGACTGCAGCAGCTTCTTGACTTCCACAGGCTCCGCACCCCACTGCCGCAGTACCGCCGCAGCCTCAAAGGTACGCTCGCCGGTACGGACATTAAAGCTCTTGGTATCCAGGAACACGCCTGCCAGCAGGCTCTTGGCTTCAATAGGCAACACATCCGCTTTTTCCACAGAATACTGCAGCAGCTCCGTTACCAGCTCCGCAGCGGAGGAGGCATAGGGCTCGTGGAGGTTCACCACGACAGGGTTGATATAATCCGCTGCCCGGCGATGGTGATCCACCACGCAGACCTTGGAAATGGCTTCCAAAAGGGGCTTGGATTCCACCTGATCCGGGCGGTTGGTATCCACCACCACCAGAATGCTGTGGTTGTCGCACAGAAGCAGGGCTTCCTGGCTGGAGATGAACACATCCCGGTATTCCGGCACCTGGCGGATCTCTTCAATGAGCTTTTCCGCGGCGTTATTTTCCAGATCCAGAACGATATAGCCCCGCTTACCCTTCTTGCGGCACATACAGCTGATGCCCATAGCGGCGCCAACGGCGTCCATATCGGCATTTTTGTGACCCATGATGAACACCTGGCTGCTGTGGCCGATGAGTTCCATCAGGGAGTTGGCGGTGACACGGGAACGCACCTTGCTGCGGTGGTCGGTTTCCTTGGCGATGCCGCCGTAGAAGGTGAAGTTGAAGCGATCCTTGATGACCGCCTGGTCGCCGCCGCGGCTCAGAGCCATTTCGATGGACAGGGCGGCAAAATTGTAGCTTTCATCAAAGTTGCTGCCGTCCACGCCGATACCCATGGAGATGGAAGCCGCCAACCCGGAGGGGCTGGTAACCTCATGGACATCCTCCAGCAGGGAGAATTTTCCTTCGATGGCCTGGCTTAAGTCCTTTTTCTCAAAGACAAACAGGAAGCGGTTGCGCTCCAGCTTCCGAAGCAGACCCCGGCAGGGCTCCGCCCACTTGGTGATCACATCGTTGATCTGGGCATTGAGGTTGGAAATGGCACTTTCCGACAGATTTTTAATCAGCTCTTCATAGTTATCAATGAGGATGATGGAAACCACCGGTCGGGAACGGATATATTCATCCCGCACCTGGTAAAGCTCTGTCAGATCGCTGAAGTACAGCATCGCCATTACGGTCTGATCCGGATCGTCCATCCGTACCGTGGTGCCGTAAATACGGTAGCGGCGGTTGCCGATGGTAACATCGTAGGGGTATTCCTGCTTACCGGAGGCCAGCCAATCCGTGGACACACCGGGCAGTACCCGCTGCAGGGGCTGCTCCATATAGGACACCTGATAGCCGGTGATATTGCTGAACGTGTCGTTGCCCCAAATCAGGCAGTTGTCCCCCAGGCGAACCAGCGCCATAGGGAAAGGCGTATCCGTACCGCTGACGGATTCATAAGCATTGAACTTGGTTTTGATAAAGTTTTGGATGGTGCGGCGCCGTTTGGCACGGCAGTAGATGTAAAACGCCAAAAGCAGCAGCGTGACCGCGCCCTCCGCGGCTGCCAGGATATACTGCTCCATCACAACAGCCGCCGCGGCGAAGCCCACCATGAACAGGAAATAGATCCAAAGTCCCGGCCAGAAGAGCCTTCCCAGTTTTTTATTCATATTGCCGCCTCCTTAAAAAGGGTATATGACCCATAATATCCATACTATAACGGTTATTATAACAAATTATCGCCGAGGGTGCAACAGGTTTTCTCAAGAAAAGGCAAGAAAAAGCCATATCCCGGGGATAAAAAATCGATTTCGCGGGACTTCCCCGGCAGACGTCGGAAAGGGCGGCGAAAGGTGTCGGGTTGTTTTGTATTTCCCGGGCACTTTTCGCTATGTTTCCCATTTCCCGGAAAGTACAATGTTTTTACCATTTACAAAGGAGGAATGGCAATGCAATGCCAGAAATTGAAGACATATATGGAAACCGGGAGAGTGGTGTTTTTGCCCGCCCGGGCGATAAAGCCCAACCCTGCCCAGCCCCGGAAGATCTTCCGGCAGGAAGCCCTGGAGGAACTGGCGGAGTCCATCCGCCGTCACGGGATTTTACAGCCCCTTTCTGTGCGCCGGCTGGAGACAAGCTATGAGCTTATCGCCGGAGAGCGGCGCCTTCGGGCTGCTCAGATGGCGGGGCTGACAGAGATCCCCTGCATCATCATGACCATGGATGAAAAGGAGTCCTCCATGGCCGCTATGGTGGAAAATCTCCAGCGGCAGGACTTGGATTTCATCGAGGAAGCCACCGGCATCGCCCGGCTGATGGAGCAGTTTCGCATGAGTCAGGAACAGGCAGCGCAGCTTTTGGGAAAAAGTCAGAGTGCCATCGCCAACAAGCTGCGGCTGCTGCGGCATTCCGAGCCGGTTCTGCAGGCGCTGCGGGAAGCCGGTCTTACAGAACGCCATGCCCGGGCGCTGCTGAAGCTGCCCACCGAGCAGGAGAAAATGGCCGCCATTGTCACCATCGCCCGAACCGGCATGAGCGTAGCCCGAACAGAGGGCTATGTGGAAGATCTCCTGTCGGGCAAAAACGGGAAAAACAAAAAAGTCAACCTGGGGATTTTCTTCAATAATCTGAACCAAACCCTTCAGCGGATCCAGCTTTCCGGGATCCCCGCCATCTCCGAGCGAAAGGAAACAGACAGCCAGATTGTACTTACCATCACAATCCCAAAATAAGTTCTCTTCTTTATTCGTTATAGGATTGCCAAAAGCCAAGGAATGTGCTATAATGCCGTATATTTAGACTTTTCAGAAAGGATCCTGCGCTATGATATTCGGCAAGCACATCAACCGGTATTATTTGAAGTACGCCCTTTGGTTGATTTTCGGACTGCTTTCGCTGGTCATGGTGGATTTTCTGCAGTTGGAAGTCCCCAAGCTGTATCGGATGGTCATCGACGGTATGAGCTACGGAACCGTCACAGAAAGCGGCGCTACCATTCCCTTTGATCTGGATTTCCTGATGAACCGGATCTGTATGCCCATGGTGTATATCATCCTGGCCATGGTCATCGGCCGTTTCCTGTGGCGAATCTGCTTCTTCGGCAGCGCGGTCAGACTGGAAGCCGACCTGCGTAACCGGATGTTCGACCATGCCAAGGACTTAAGCCGGGAATACTACCAGGTCAACAAGGTCGGCGACCTTATGAGCCTGTTCACCAACGATTTGGACACCGTCCAGGAATGCTTCGGCTGGGGCGTCATGATGTTCTTCGACGCCCTGCTGCTAGGTATTTTAGCCATCATCGATATGTGGCAGATGAACCCCGTGCTGACATTGCTGTCCTTGATCCCCATGGCCTTCCTGCTGGCGTCTGCTACCATCGTCGGCCAGCGGCTGACCAAAAAATGGGACATTCGCCAGGAGGCTTTCTCCCGCCTGTCGGATTTCTCCCAGGAGAGCTTCTCCGGCATCGCCGTCATTAAGGCCTTTGTCAAGGAAGGCCGGGAGCTTTGGGCGTTCAAGAAGCTGAATGTGGAAAACGAAGACGCCAATGTGGATCACACCAAGACCTCGGTACTGTTCCGGGTGCTGGTGACCATGTTTGTGGAAAGTGTCATCTGCATCATCCTGGGCTACGGCGGCTACCTGGTTTACGCCAAGGTATTTACCGTCGGTCAGCTTTTGGAATTCATCGGCTATTTCAACGCTATCATCTGGCCCATTATGGCCGTGTCCGAGCTCATCGATATGACCTCCCGGGGCAAGGCTTCCCTGCTGCGTATCAGCCAGCTGCTGGATGCCCCCATCACCGTCAAGGACAGCCCCGATGTCAAGCCCATGGAGTCCATCCGCGGTGATATCACATTCCAAAATCTTACCTTCCGCTACCCCGACGGCGAATTCGATGCCCTGAAGGATGTTTCCTTCACCATCCACGCCGGCGAGAATGTGGGTCTGGTGGGTAAGACCGGCTCCGGCAAGACCACCCTGGTGGATCTGATCCTCCGTACTTACAATGTCCCCGAGGGCACCATTTTCATCGACGGCAAGGACGTCAACGACATTCCCATCCACGACCTCCGGGCCGGCTGCGCCTATGTGCCCCAGGATAACTTCTTGTTCTCCGACACAATCGAGAATAATATCGCCTTTGGCGTCCGGGGCAAGGGCACAGAAGCGGTGGCCAACGCCGCTCGCCTGGCGGATATCCACAGCAACATCCAGGAGTTCCAAAAGGGCTACGGTACCATTCTGGGCGAACGGGGCGTTACCGTATCCGGCGGCCAGAAGCAGCGGATCTCCATCGCCCGGGCGCTGATGAAGGATGCCCCCATTCTGATTCTGGACGACAGCGTTTCCGCTGTGGATACCAAGACGGAAAAAACCATTCTGGACAACCTCCGAACCACCCGGCAGGGCAAAACCACCATCCTCATCGCTCACCGGATCAGCACCATTGAGAAGATGGACAAGATCCTTTTCATCGAAGACGGTTGTCTGACTGCTGTGGGTACCCACAGCGAGCTCTATGCCTCCAACGCAGAGTACCGCAAAATGGTAGATCTGCAGAAACTGGAAGAGGAAGGAGGCGAGCACAATGCCTGATTACCTGCCTCTTTTGATTGTCGGCGCCATCATCGGCGTATTCTCCGCCCTGTTTCTGGTGGCCTATGCCATTTTGAAGCGGCACAAGGAGGACATGACTGACCGGGATCGGAATATGTCCGACAAGGAGATCATCGGCCGGCTTCTACGCTACGCCCGGCCATATGCCAAGAACTTCATTGCGGTTTTCATCATCATGCTCTTCTCCATCGGCTATGAGCTGGCTGCTCCCCTGCTGATGGGCACTATCCAGAGCCTGCTGAAGCAGGAAGGCTTCCAGCTTTCCAGGCTGTACATCTATGTGGGCATTTATGCCAGCATTTTGATCGTTTCTCTGATCTGTACTTACCTCCAGGCTATGATCCTGCAAAAGACCGGTCAGAAGATCCTTTCCCAGATGCGGCTGGATGTCTTTACCCATGTGGAAAGGCTCAGCCACGAGCAGCTCAACAACATCCCTGTGGGCAAGTTGGTCACCCGGGTTACCAATGACCCCAACGCCATCAGCTTCATGTTTACCAACATCCTGGTGACCCTGGCCAAAAACGCCCTTGTGGTGGTTGGCATCCTGGCCGCTATGCTGCTGGTCAACTATATGCTGACGCTGGTGATACTGTGCTTCGTTCCCTTCGTGGTGCTGTTTACCATCATTTTCCGGCAGTTCTCCCGTCGGGTGCACCGCCAGGTCAGCAACGCCACCACCGACATCAACACCTACCTGTCCGAAAACCTTTCCGGCATCAAGATCACCCAGATCTTCAACCAGGAAGACGCGAAAATGCAGGACTTCGTAGCCCGGAGCAACAAGCTGAAAAAGGCCAAGTATAACCGGATGTTCGTCTTCGGCATTTTCCGGCCCATGGTCTTTATGCTGTTCATCTCCTCCCAGCTTTGCCTGTTCTATTTCGGCGCAAAGGGCTATATCCAGGACATGAGCTTCCTGGGGCAGACCATCACCAGCGAAATCGTCACTATCTTCTACGGCTACATCTCCCGGTTCTTCAACCCCATCCAGACTTTGGCTGAGCAGTTCGATATGCTCCAGAGATCCTTTGCTTCGGCAGAAAAGATCTTCACCGTTCTGGATATGGTCCCCCAGGTGGTGGACGAGCCCGATGCCATGGAACTGGACGAAATCAAAGGCGAGATCGAATTTAAGGATGTATGGTTCTCCTACAAGCCTGATGAATGGGTGCTCAAGGGCGTATCCTTCCATATTGATCCCAAGCAGACTGTGGCTTTCGTTGGCTCCACCGGCTCCGGTAAGACCACCATTCTCAGCCTGATCTGCCGCAACTACGATATCCAGAAGGGACAGATCCTCATCGACGGCATCGACATCCGGAAGATCAAGATCTCCTCTCTGCGCAGGCACTTCGGCCAGATGCTCCAGGATGTGTTCCTGTTCTCCGGCGATATCCGCAGCAACATCGTCCTGCGAAAAGAGGGCGTGACGGACGAGGAAGTCTGGCAGGCCTGCCGGTATGTTAACGCGGATTCCTTCATCAGCAAGCTGGAAAAGGGACTGGACGAGCCTGTCCGTGAGCGTGGCAACAACTTCTCCGCCGGTCAGCGGCAGCTGCTGAGCTTTGCCCGGACAATCCTCCACAGGCCCAGCGTCATGATCCTGGACGAAGCCACCGCCAACATTGACACGGAAACCGAAATCCTGATCCAGGATTCCCTGGAAAAGATGAAGAATATCGGCACTATGCTTATCGTTGCCCACCGGCTTTCCACCATCCAGCACGCGGACAACATCATCCTGCTGTCCCACGGTCAGATCATCGAGCAGGGCAATCACCAGGAGCTGCTGGCCCAAAAGGGTCGCTACCATCAGCTTTATACCCTGCAGTTTACCAAACAGCAGCTGGAAAACAGCTAACGCTTCACCAGGCACGCTTACTTGGCGTGCCTGGTTTTTATTTCCGGGGAACGCCCCAATTGTGGATTTTGCACGGATTATGCTTGCATATTGCCCAAAGATTTGGTACAATACAGAGAGCTAACCAGGAAGGAAAGAGAGAAATGGCCAAACTGTATTTCAAGTACGGCGCCATGGGCTCCAGCAAAACCGCCCAGGCGCTGATCACCCGGTACAACTACGAGGAAAATGACATGTCCGTCTGGCTCATCAAGCCCAGCGCCGACACCCGGGACGGTGCGGATATTCTGCGCAGCCGCATCGGCCTCCAGGCCCAGGTGGATGTTATGACCCCGGATATGGATGTTTACCAGCGTTTTTATCAGAGAAACAGCCAGCCGTGCGATGCGGTGATCGTGGACGAATGTCAGTTTATGACCCCGGCGCAGATCGATCAGCTCCGGGCCATCGTGGACGATTACGATATCCCTGTTATGTGCTTCGGCCTGCGCACTGACTTCCAGACCCGGCTCTTCCCCGGCAGCCTGCGGCTCATGGAGCTGGCGGATTGCATCGAGGAAATCAAAACCATGTGCGACTGCGGCTGCAAGGCCACCGTCAACGCCCGAATCAGTGACGGCTATATCGTCACCGAAGGCGCGCAGGTACAGCTGGGCGGCAACGACAGCTACATTGCCATGTGTCACCGGTGCTACATCAAGGGCATCCGGGAACATAAAAAAATCAAACTCCACGGACAAAATTAACTTCGAAAAGGAGATACTATTATGGAACTGAAAGACATTCTCGCCAAATGCGACCATACCCTGCTGGCACAGACCGCCACCTGGGAAGAGATCAAGGCCATCTGTGACGACGGCATGAAGTACGCCACCGCCTCCGTCTGCATCCCCGCCTCCTTTGTAAAGCAGGCTAAGGACTATGTGGGCGACAAGCTGGCCATCTGCACCGTCATTGGCTTCCCCAACGGCTATGCCACCACCGCCGCCAAGTGCTTCATGGCCTCCGACGCTGTGGACAACGGCGCCGACGAAGTGGATATGGTCATCAACATCGGCTGGGCCAAGGAAGGCAAGTGGGCGGAAATTACCGCTGAAATCGCCGCCATCAAGTCCGCCTGCAAAGGTAAGCTCTTGAAGGTCATCATTGAGACTTGCCTGCTGACCGACGACGAGAAGATCGCCCTGTGCAAGTGCGTCACCGATGCCAAGGCTGACTATATCAAGACCTCCACCGGTTTCAGCAAAGCCGGCGCCACCTTTGCCGATGTGGAGCTGTTTGCCAAGCATATCGGCCCCGATGTAAAGATCAAGGCCGCCGGCGGCATCTCCAGCCTGGAGGACGCTGAAAAATTCATCGCCCTGGGCGCTGACCGCCTGGGCACCAGCCGCATTGTCAAGATCGCCAAGGGTCTTGAAAACGATGGCACTTACTAATTCTAAAATTCAGGAGGAACCAACTATGTCTAACTTCCCCTCTACTCCTCATATCAATGTCCAGAACGATATTGGCTTCGGCAAGACTGTTCTGATGCCCGGCGACCCCCTGCGTTCCAAGTTCATCGCGGAAAATTTCCTGGAAAACCCCGTGCTGGTAAACAATGTCCGCGGCGTCCACGGTTACACCGGTTATTATAAGGGCGTCAAGGTTTCCGTCATGGCCTCCGGCATGGGTATGCCTGCCATCGGCATCTACTCCCACGAGCTGTTCAATTTCTTCGGCGTGGAAAACATCATCCGGGTGGGCTCCGCCGGCTCCATCCAGGATCATATCAACCTCTATGACATCGTCATCGCCCAAGGTGCCTGCACCGACTCCAATTTCGCCCACCAGTTCCACTTCCCCGGCACTTTTGCCCCCATTGCATCCTACGAGCTGCTGAGTGAGGCCGTCAAGGCCGCGGAAGCCAACGGCGCCACCTACCATGTGGGTAATGTCAACTCCTCCGATGTGTTCTACGGTGACCACGCCGAAGTTCCTTACGGTCTGGACTCTCTGTACAATCAGAAGAAGATGGGCGTTATGGCTCTGGAAATGGAAGCCGCCGCTCTGTATATGAACGCTGCCCGCTACGGCAAGCGCGGTCTGTGCATCTGCACCATTTCCGACCACATTCTCAAAGGTGTGGAAACCACCGCTGAGGAGCGCCAGACCGCCTTCACCCAGATGATGAAGGTCGCTCTGGATGTAGCCGCGGCCATGGAGAATAAGTAAAATAAAAACGGATACTTCGCATCCGACACCACATCAGTCAGCTTCGCTGACAGCTTCTCCTCAAGGAGAATCCATTGGATCATTCCTTGATTCTTCCATTCCGAAAGTAAGGTGATTTCTTATGAAACGAATTTTTTTGATGGTGCTGGACTCCTTTGGCATCGGCCAGATGCCGGACGCCCCTGCCTTTGGCGATGTGAATGTCAACACCCTGGCATCCTGCGCCAAGTCTGCGCACCTGCACATCCCCAATATGCTCGCGGCAGGTCTGGGAAATATTGACGGCATCACCTGCCTGCCCAAGACCGACGCCCCCACCGGCGCATACGCCCGGCTGGCGGAGCGTTCCATGGGCAAGGATACTACCATCGGCCACTGGGAAATCGCCGGCATCGTATCCCCCGACCCTCTGCCCACCTATCCCCAGGGCTTTCCCGAGGAAGTCCTTGCTCCCTTCCGGGCGGCCACCGGCCGTGGGGTTCTGGCGAATGCCCCCTGGAGCGGCACCGCCGTTATTGACAAGTACGGCGAAGCGCACATGAAGACCGGCGATCTCATCGTCTATACCTCCGCCGACTCTGTGTTCCAGATTGCCGCCCACGAGGACATCGTTCCCCCGGAGCAGCTTTACGAATACTGCCGCATCGCCCGGAAGATCCTCCAGGGCAAGCACGGTGTGGGCAGAGTCATCGCCCGTCCCTTCATCGGCACCCCCGGCAATTTCAAGCGTACCGCCAACCGCCATGATTTCTCCCTGGAGCCGCCTACGGACACCCTGCTGGATGCTCTGGAAAAGGCCGGCAAGGCCAGCATCGGCGTTGGAAAGATCTATGATATTTTTGCTGGCCGTGGCACTACGGAGCATGTGTATAACCAGTCCAATGCCAACGGCATGGAGCACACCTTGCACTATGCCGACCAGGATTTTAACGGGCTCTGCTTCGTAAACTTAGTAGATTTCGATATGAATTTCGGTCATCGTCGGGATATCGACGGCTACGCCAAGGCACTGAGCGAATTTGACGCCTGGCTGCCCAGTCTGCTGGAAAAATTGGGCGACGAAGACCTGGTGATGATCACCGCCGACCACGGCTGTGACCCCGGCTACGCCGCCACCACCGACCACACCCGGGAGTATGTACCCCTGCTGATTCTGGGTAAGCAGGTAAAGCCTGTGAACCTGGGCACCCGGGGCAGCTTTGCCGATATTGCTGCCACGGCGGCCCAGCTGCTGGATGTATCTCTGGATACCCCCGGCGAAAGCTTTGCGGAGGTGATTCTATGACCCCTGAAAAACTGGTTGCGCTGGCAAAAGAGGCCATGACTCACGCCTATGCCCCCTACTCCGGCTATAAGGTCGGCGCGGCACTGCTGTGCAGCGACGGCAGCGTGTACCAAGGCTGCAACATTGAAAATTCCGCTTACAGCCCCACCAACTGCGCCGAACGCACTGCCTTTTTCAAGGCCGTGTACGATGGTCACCGGGATTTCACCGCCATCGCCATCTGCGGCGGCAAGGACGGCGTGATTACCGGCTCGTTCCCTCCCTGCGGCGTCTGCCGCCAGGTGATGCGGGAGTTCTGCAAGCCGGATTTTCAGATCTATATCATCGGTAAGGACGGTTATGAGGCCCAAACCCTGGCAGACCTTCTGCCTCACAGCTTCTCTCTGTAAAGATACCCTAACACACAAAACCGCACCGCCCCAACAAGCCTTCTCCCGGAGGAGAAGGTGGCTGAGCGTAAGCGAGGTCGGATGTGGTGGCCTGCGAAGCAGACTAGATTTTTAACGGCCGCCTGGTGGCCTACACCACATCAGTCACCTGCGGTGACAGCTTCTCCTCAAGGAGAAGCCTTTTGCCCCACTGTCACTGGTTCGCAATGACAACTTCTACACACTAAAACCGCACCGGACTTTCCGGTGCGGTTTGATTTTTATTCCGTTTTATGTTTCAGCGACTGCCGGAACTGCTTTGCCGCCTTTCTTCCCTTGCGGAAGTCCCGGCCGAACCGATACAGTCCCCGGAAGCCGTGGCCGTTGGCCCAGAGCAACACATCCTCCGCCATCTGCCGAGTGATATAGCCGCCGGTCATCTGCGCCAGACCCCGGATGGGTAAATTGTAAACATACAGCATCGTGGGCGCTGGATCGCCCTTAGCCCGGGATTTTTCGATGCTCCGGCCCACCCGCTTGCCAATCCACCGAGCCATGGGGTTTTTCGCGTCCGTAAATCGGCTGATGGTATCAAGAATCGTCAGTTCCTCTCCGAAATGCCCGTCAGGAACGGGTCTGCCCAGCAAGGCCCCGAAATCCTCGTCGGACACCTGGGTGATATTCCCTGTGCGGTAGCACTGGGGCGCCTCCGACGGCACAGCCACATCGGTGCCAAAGACCCGAATGGTGGTATTCAGCCGGATATCCCGAACGCTGGAGCCCACCAAAATATCATAATTGGCAGTTTCCGTTTCAAACCGATTGGTCAGGGTGTTGAAATACCGGAAAGCCTTATCATCCAGAGCAACAGTCACCCGCCGGCTCTCGCCAGCCTTCAGGAACACCTTTTGGAAGCCCTTCAGCTCCTTTTTCGCCCGGAAAACCTTGCCGGTGCGGCAGGTGATGTAGACCTGGGCAACCTCCGCGCCGTCATAAGCGCCGGTATTGGTCAGGGTGAAAGACACCTTCTGTCCGTCCGCCTGTAGGTCAGAGTAAGCAAAGCTGGTATAGCTCAGGCCGTGACCGAAAGGATAGCGCACCGGAGCACCCACTGTTTCATAGTAGCGATAGCCGATGTAAGGGCCCTCCCGATGCTCGGCAGTGAATTCCTTACCGGGATAATAGCGCGCCGTAGGGGTATCCTCCAAGGACAGGGGCCAGGTTTCTGCCAGGTGGCCGGAGGGATTGATCTCGCCCACCAAAGCCTTGACCATAGCTGCCGCGCCGGCCTGACCGCCCAGGTAGCCATGGAGCGCCGCACGATAGCCGGTTTGGGGCAGAATAAAGGGACTGCCGCCGGATAGGATCAGCACCACATTGGGATTGGCCTTGCAGACCGCCTCCAGCACCGCAAGCTGGGCCTGGGGCAGAGCCATATGGGTGCGGTCTGCGCCCTCACTTTCCGCGGTTTCGTCCAGACCGATGCACAGCAGCACCACCTCGGCAGCCTTGGCTGCGGCCACCGCCGCTTCCAGAAGCTGTTTGTCCGCTGTCTGCTGTCCCCGGCGATAGCCCGGAACATAGTCCGTCATCTTCAACGGTGTCTGGTGGAGCCAGTCCCGGAAATTGGTCAGCATATTGGGATTGACCAGAGAAGAGCCTGCGCCCTGATACCGGGGCTTTTCCGCAAATTCGCCGATCACCGCCACCTTGGTTCGGGGCTGCAGAGGCAAAACTCCGTCGTTTTCCAGCAGGACGATGGCATCGGCGGCGCATCTTTCCGCCAGCCGGTGATGGTCATGGCGGTCGTAGATCTTCGGCGACTGAACCACCGCTTCCGTGGTGTCAAACACCACCTGCAGCAATTCCCGGATCCGGTCATCCAACACCGATTCCGGCAGCTTTCCTTCCCGCACTGCCCGGATCAGGGTCAGGGCGGAATCCTCACCGGGATAGGGCATTTCCAGGGAAGAACCGGCAGCAACGCCGGCTGCATGGTCGTTGCTTCCGCCCCAGTCCGTCATCACAAAGCCGTCAAAACCCCATTCTCCCCGGAGGATATCCTTGAGCAGGTGGGTGTTTTCGTTGGCGTAAGTACCATTGACGGAATTGTAGCTGGTCATAATGGTCTTGGGCTTGCCTTCTTTCACGGCGATCTCAAAGCCCGTCAGATAAATTTCACGCAAAGTGCGCTCGTCCACCACTGCATCCACGCTCATCCGCCGCAGCTCCTGGGAGTTCACCGCGAAATGCTTGGGGCAGGCACCCACACCGTTTTCCTGGATGCCCCGGATATAGGCCGCGGCCATTTTGCCTGCCAGATAGGGATCTTCGGAAAAATACTCAAAATTCCGGCCGCACAGGGGGCTGCGCTTCATATTCAGTCCCGGGCCCAGCACCACATGGACATCATTGGCAGCCGCCTCCTGTCCCAGGGCTCTGCCCAGTTCCTGCCCCAGCTCCGGGTTCCAGGAATTGGCCATAGTAGCCGCCGTGGGGAAGCAGGTAGCCGGAATTGACTCGTTCAGTCCCAGATGATCCGCCGCGCCGGCCTGCTTCCGCAGACCGTGGGGGCCATCGGCCACAAATATGGAGGGAATGCCCAGACGGGGAATGTTCCAGGTTGTCCAGTTAGTCTTGCCCTGAAGCAGAGCGGCCTTTTCCTGGAGGGTCATTCTCCGAATGCACGCATCGATAGTCAAAACAATCGCCCCTTTGGTTTCCAAATATATGGTAATTATAGCAAAATAATCAAACCGTTTCAACAGGAAATTATTTTCCGCCAGCTGCTGGGATATCTTCCTGTCATCCTGAGCGGAGCAAAGCGGAGTCGAAGGATCTGTAATATCCAAGAGAAGAATGGATCCTACGCTCGGGATGACATCTTTGTTCATTGGTATGCGAAAAGGCCGCTGCGGTATGCAGCGGCCACTCCTATTAAAATTCCAATCCGCAGCAGGCAAAGGCATTCTCCAAACTCTCCCAGGTAGACGGCAGCATGCTGACCATTTCCCCTGCTTGAGCCAAGCGACGGTGCTCCAGCTCACCGGGATAGAATATCTCGCTGACACCCTCCGCTTTTTTTGCGCTCTTAAACTGCTCGATCATGGTCTCGACGGACTTGACGTACACGTCAACATCCATCATTTTGGAAATATCCATCGCCACAAACACATGACCCGTATTGCCGCAGTGACCGGGAATTTCATTCCAGGAATTGATCTCATGGGTCAGTGCTGCGCCAGACATAATACCCGCCATGCACTCGACCATTACCGACAGGCCATAACCCTTGTGAGCGCCAAAGGGCAGCAGAACGCCGCCATCCAGATATTCATCCGGCACAACGGTGGGATTTCCGTTCTTGTCCAGCACGCAACCGGGATCCAGCAGCTTGCCCATGGAGTTGAGCACACGGATCTTGCCATCCGCAACGGCGCTCATAGCCACATCCATCATCAATGTATCGTACTTACCGGCAGGTACCGCATAGGCAAAGGGATTGTTGCCGATGGTGGCCTCGCAGCTTCCGGTCACCGCCATGATGGGATTGCCGGTGCTCATGACCATGCCGATCATTCCCGCCTTGGCAATGGCGTCAGCATAAACGCCCTCTGCGCCGTTGTGATGGCTCTGTCGCAGATTCACCACGCCAATGCCATGCTCCTTTGCCAGCTTAATGACCAATTCCGTTGCCTTGCAGCTGGCAGGAATGCCCAGACCGCCGTTGCCGCTGGCACGAACCCAGCCGCCAAACTGCTGCTCAACCGTAAACTCTGCCTCGGGCAAAATACCACCGGATTGCAGACATTTGACATACCGCTCCACCCGCATAACGCCGTGAGAAGCAACGCCCCACTGATCTGCCAGGATCAGCGTATCAGCAACATAAGTCGCATCCTCCCGGCTAACCCCCAGCATTTGGAACAGCTCCAGCAGTTTTTCCGTCAGCAGATGTCGGCTAATGCTCTTGTTTTCCATATGTACGCCTCCGTTTTTTATAGATATACCTCTATTATACATTCAAAAAACGGGAACGCAAGATGTATTGTTGAACAATCCTACAATCTTGTTTTTGTGATTTTTGCCGTAAATAGACAAACCCCTTGCAATCTGCCCTTGAATAATGCTAAAATGGGGAAAACGAAACGAGGTGCCGCTATGGGTTCTGTCCAATTGAATTTGATCTCTGCCGTGGACGCGGTCTGCACCGCTCTGGAAGCAGACATTCTCAACCTGCGCTTTGCACCGGGCGAAAAGATAACAGAGAGCGAGCTGTCGGAGCGATACAGCGTCAGCCGCAACACCATCCGGGAGGCTGTGGCACATCTGTTGGCCCAGGGACTGCTGACCAAGATTGCCAACAAAGGCGTATATGTCCGCAAATTCACCGCGGCGGATGTGCAGGAAATCTTCCATCTGCGAGCGCTGCTGGAGCTGGAAGCAATTCGTAGCATAGCCGCTGCCAATACCGTCCCCGCCGGACTCTTTCCTCTTGTGCAGGAGCTGGAATCCTACGACCGGGTAGACCGTTGGGACGACTATGTCCGTCTGGACATTCTGTTTCACACCGCATTGGTGGCTGCTGCCAACAGCTCCAGGCTTTCCCGCTTGTATGATACGATCCTTACGGAGGTCAAACTCTGCATTTACCAGACACGAAACTATGTGACAATCCCCGCCGGAAACGATGCTTCCCACCGACAGATTCTGGACGCGCTGTATTCCCGGGAATACGACACCGCAATGCAACTGCTGGTGCAGCATATTCAGCAGGTCATTACTCGCTACTGCACCGGGCTGGAGGCTATGGAACAGAATAAAAACAAAAGCACAAGGTAACCACCTTGTGCTTTTGTTGCAGCAATTTTACACTTCCATGATGCGAACCACTTCCGTGGGGCCCTCCAAAAACAGCTTGTCCACCACGCCGTTTTGTCCGAACACCGTCACCGTCAGGTCACCGCCGCGGTTCTTTACCGTCAGACAGCCCCCGGGAAGCTTCCCTGCCGCCCACAGCGCCACGCCAACGCTGCCGCTGCCGGTGCCGCAGGCCAGGGTGTAGTCCTCTACGCCCCGCTCAAAGGTCAAAATCCGCACCGTCTGGTCATCCAGCCAGGCGTACAGATTGGCATTGGCACCCTTGGGAAATGCCGGGTCGAATCGCAGAGCCTTGGCCATTTCCCAAAGCGCCGGTCCCTGCTCCCAGGTCAGTCCGGGGATTTCTTTGACGGCATGGGGCACGCCGGGATCGCCCAATTCCACATAGGCCGCATCGCTCTTGCGGTGCAGATCTATGACGCTGGGCTTATTCAGCAGTACCTTGTACTGATTTTCTGACAGCCGCCAACCCGGCACCAGGCCGGCATCGGTCTGCACCGTCATTTCACTGCCGGCGATGCCGTTGTCGTAGGCAAAGCGGCAGATGCATCTTGCGCCGTTGCCGCACATTTCGCCCCGGGAACCGTCGGAATTGTAAAAATGCAGGCGAAAATCCGCCACATCGGAATGATCCACCGCCATGAAGCCATCGGCGCCGGTTAGTTTACATAACTCTATCGCCATAGACTTCAGATCCAGTTCCAAGCCCCGGGCATCGATGACCATAAAGTCATTGCCCGCTCCGTTCATATACCAAACTTTCATGCTCCGCTCCTTAACCCAGCAGGTCATCCATATTGTAGAAGCCTACCGCCTTGCCCTCCATAAACCTGGCGGCATCCACCGCGCCCTCGGCCAGCATAGCTCTGTTGCCGGCTTCGTGCCGCAGGGTCAGGGTCTGACTGGGGGTGCAAATATGCACCTCATGGACGCCTACCACATTACCCATCCGCAGGGAAGCGATGCCGATCTCATTAGGCTTGCGCTTGCCCTCGCCTGCCCGTCCGCAGGCCTCCACAGCCTGGGGGCGAACCTCCCGGATGGCATGGAACAGCATATGGGCAGTGCCGCTGGGGGCATCCACCTTGCGGTTGTGATGTACTTCCACAATCTCAATATCCGCCTCAGGGAAGCAAGCCGCCGCCTGCCGCGCCAACCGGCACAGCACCGCGATGCCCAGGCTCATATTGCCGGAGAAGAACACCGGCAGCTCCTTGGCCGCTGCATAAATGGCTTCCTTTTCCTCAGGGGTATGTCCTGTGGTGCCGATGACCAGTGCGCAGCCCAGTTTCTTGCCATGGGCAATCACTTCTGTCACCGCGCTGTGGTGAGAAAAGTCCACAATCACATCCGCTGAAATCTCGCCCAGCTCGGCAAAGGTCTTAGGTACGCCGTTTTCGCCGTCGATGCTGACCTTGCCAACGACCTCCTCGCCCAAAATATCACAAATCAGCTTTCCCATAGCGCCGTTGGCGCCGCAAACGATGGCTCTCATACTTCGATTCCCTGCTTTCTCATTTCTTCATACAGCTTCGCCCGGGTGGCGCTTTCCATGGGAGTCAGGGGCATCCGCAGATTCTCCTCACCGAAGCCCATGGCCGCCACCGCGGCCTTGGCCGGGATGGGATTGACCTCGCTGAACAGCGCCTTAATGAGCGGCAGTGTTTCGCACTGCAGTGCCGCGGCCTTTTGGAAATCTCCTGCCAGGGCGGCCTCCGCCATTTGGGAAGCCTTGCCGGGGATCACATTGGACAGCACGCTGATGGCGCCCATGCCGCCCATGGCCATGATGGGCACATTCAAAGCGTCCTCACCGGAATAAATATCGATCTTATCGCCGCAGAGGGCCATCAGTTCCACCACCTGGGACATATTGCCGGCAGCCTCCTTAATACCCACGATATTGGGATGCTCCGCCAGCTTTGCCACGGTCTGGGGCAGCAAATTGCAGCCGGTGCGGCCGGGAACATTGTAGAGGATTACCGGCACGGTGGACAGATCCGCCACCGCTGTATAGTGGGCGATGAGGCCGTTCTGGGTTGCCTTGTTATAGTAAGGCGTCACAACCAGAATGGCATCCGCGCCAACCTCGCAGGCATTTTTTACGTACTCCAGCACATGCAGCGTATTATTGGTACCGGTACCGGCAACCACCGGAACTCTGCCGGCAACCCGCTGCACCGTGAAGCGGATCACTTCCTTCTGCTCCCAGGGCTCCAGGGTAGCGCTTTCGCCGGTGGTACCCACAGCCACCAGGGCATGGATACCGCTTTCGATCTGGAAATCGATGAGCCGACCCAGGGCATCGAAATCTACGGACTTGTCCGCCTTCATAGGCGTTACGATGGCCGTGGCCATTCCCTTAAAAACAGTATTCTTCATAGGCTTTTCTCCTTATCAAACCTTGAACTTGTTGAAATAATCGTATACCGGCATCAGCTTTTGGAAGAAATCTGCCACCCGAATCGCCAGCTCCGGGGAAAGGACCTCAGGACTGAAATCCTCGTGGCGGATACAGCCGATGGCCTTTTTCCAGGCAAAGAACCGCTCCAGCCGGGGATCTTCGGTTTTCTCCGGGCGTTTGTACAGCTCCGCGGAGATTTCCATACCGGTGTCCTTCTCGGTTTTCCGGATCATCTCCAAAAACGGTTCCGGCCGGGCTGCGATATCCCGGTGAAATTCCTTCAGCGTCGCCACCCGGGGCTGCCAGATAAAGAATCCGTAATCCACGCCCTCGGGGTTGATCTCGAAAAACAGGCAGGGATTTTCCGCCCACCAATCCACATCCTGGCGAATGCAGATCCAAAGGCTTTCCTTGTAGGGCAGCGGATGGTGCATTCTGGCATCCCGATAGATGCGGCTGACCTTCAGCAGCTCTCCGGGCTTGTCCACAAAGGGCTGAAACAGCTCCGCTCCCAGCGCTTTCATGGGCTCATACAAATGCCGGACATAGTTGGGCTTGTTTTCCATAAACCATTCCCGGTTATTGTTCAGCCGGATACCCCATAGAAAATCCACGGTTTCCGGCGTAAAGCCAGCAAACACAGCATCCACCTCCTGTTTTGTATCTTACATAAATATCATACCCAATTTCCCTGCATTTTGCAACTACAATGTGCGTCCAGATTTGTCACTGAAAAAATTTTATGAAAAATTCGGTTTTTTTGGTTTTTTTGTGAAAAAACAGTTGACAAAGCGAAAAAACGGTGGTACACTCTCTTTCGGTACGGATTTATCGAATGATTTTGCCGGCAAGCAGAGTGGGAACAACAGGGTTTTTGTTTCCCCAGGGCGTTTTCTGCTTGACAAAAGCGGCAATTTGCTCTACAATATAAAAGGCATCACACGACTGACGGTTACGCGGAGCACTGCGGGGGAATGTGATGTTATATGAGCCGACCGTCTGGGCAATTCGATTCCGCAGAATCGGGTTGCTTTTTTCATTTTTCACCCAAGGAGCACTGCCATGCGCTTTACATACAAGGGCCTTTCCGCTCAACTGACACGTCATATCGTCACCGACGAGGAGATCGACCGCCAGATCGAAAGACTGCGGCAGAACAATCCCCGGATCGCACTGGTCAACGACCGCCCCACCGAACTGGGCGATGAAGTCGTGCTGGATTATGCCGGCTACTGTGACGGCGAACAATTTGCCGGCGGCACCGCTGAAAACCAGACCCTGGTTCTTGGCAGCGGTATGTTCATCCCCGGCTTTGAAGAACAGCTTGTGGACAAGGTTCCCGGTGAGAAGGTCATCGTCAAGGTCACCTTCCCCACTGAATACCACGCTGAAAACCTGGCCGGTAAAGAGGCCGAATTCCACTGCACCATTCACCAGATCCGCATCAAGACCGCTTACGAGCTGGACGATGTCTTTGCTCAGGAGGTGGGCGGCTGCTACACCTTCGAGGAGATGCGCCAGCATCTGGGCGAAAGCCTGCAAAGCTACACCGATCAGCGGGGCGAAATGGATCTGCAGGATCGCCTGCTGCGCCAGGCCGCCGAAACGCTGGAGTTTACTCCCTCTGAGGAAGCTCTGGAAGAAGCTGTCACCGAGCAGATCCAGAATCTGGAGGCACAGCTGGCTCGCCAGGGTCTGAACCTGGATATGTACTGCAGCTTCACCAAGACCACTGTGGAAGACCTGCGTAACGACGCCAAATCCGCTGCTCAAGCCGCCCTGCGGAATCAGGCTGCCGTGGATCGCATCGTGGAGTTGGAAAACCTCTCCGCCACTGAGCAGGAAATCGGCGAGGCGCTGGC
This sequence comes from Oscillospiraceae bacterium, assembly GCA_015068125.1. Classification (GTDB taxonomy): domain Bacteria; phylum Bacillota; class Clostridia; order Oscillospirales; family Oscillospiraceae; genus Faecousia. Next base: position 48,436 of record SVLD01000012.1, read on the forward strand.
CATGATCGCAAAGCAGAACAACATGACTGTGGAGCAGATTAAGCCTTATTACGACACCGAATTTGAAAAGGCAGTCATCAAAAGTATACTCACCAGCAAGGTCATGGGTCTCATCCGGGACGAGGCTGACATTGCAGTGGTATAACATAAATACATCAATCATAGTGTCGCACTGCGGCACATAAAACAAGGAGGAAACAACACCATGGCAATCGTTTTTGACGAAAATGGCAAGTATGTGGACGAGAAGGGTTTCGTAAAGCTGGACCCCACCAAGTTCGCTGACTGGCAGATCGCCGAAGAGGCTGAAAAGACTCTGCCCTCCGTGGATTACTTCCGCGAGAAGCTGGGCCTGCTGCCCGAGGAGATCATCCCCTACGGCAAGACCCCCAAGATCGACTTTATCAAGGTTATGAACCGTCTGAAGGACAAGCCCGACGGCAAGTTCATCGAGGTCACCGCAGTTACCCCCACCCCCTTCGGTGAAGGTAAGTCCACCGTTTCTCTGGGTCTGATTGAAGGCCTGGGCTACATTGGCAAGAATGCCGGCGGCGCTCTGCGTCAGCCCTCCGGCGGCCCCACCATGAACGTTAAGGGTACCGCAGCCGGCGGCGGCAACGCTCTGCTGATGCCCATGACCGAGTTCTCCCTGGGTCTGACCGGCGACATCAACGACATCATGAACGCCCACAACCTGGC
>SVLD01000035.1 GCA_015068125.1 Oscillospiraceae bacterium
ACCCCAAGGCATTTGCTACCAAGGAATACGAGGACACAGTTTATGCCTGCGCATACCTGATCGACGCTGACGGCAACTACCACTACAGTGGCATCATTGCCTACAATGTGGAAGCTTACGCCAAGAGCAAGATCAACGGCAATTCCGCCGAGGCTGACCTGTGTAAGGCACTGGTTGTCTACGGTGAAGCTGCAAAGGCTTACTTCGCTCTGTAATTCATTTCCCCAATACGTAGCCCCCGGCGGTTTCACCGCCGGGGGCATTCTCTATCGGCGGACGAACGATGCTCGCCCTTACATACACCCCTTGTCATCCCGAGGGAGCGCAGCGATTCGAGGGATCCGTTCTCTATAAAAGGGGCCGGATTCTTCGACTTCGCTCAAAATGACATACGGGTGGGATCAGCTATGTGCCCTACGGGCTCTGTCATCCCGCTTTGGAGGGAATATTTGCGGAGTTGACATTCTTTTTGTGCCTTGGTATAATTCTCTCATAGTAAAATGAAAGGGTATGGCCCTGCGCAATGACTGATATCATCAATCTTCCCGATTCCGCTTTTAAGGATGCCGCGCCCAAGCAAACGGTCGAAAATATCAAACAGATTTTGCAAGAACACGGCATCCGGACAATCGAAAAATGGAACGATTCCAAGGTGCCTTACTGCCACTCTCTCAGCATCACTGTGGAAGGAACTTCCTTCAATGTCAATGGCAAAGGCGTTACGGAAGCCTTTGCCCTGGCAAGCGGCTACGGCGAGCTGATGGAACGCTTGCAGCTGGGCTACATCTACAAGGAGCGGCAGCAAAAAGGAAATAATGTTTCCGCCACCATGGAGCAGGACATTCGCATCCCCGCCCAGGCTCTGCTGGATAGAAACAAAAAATGGTACACCGCTTTGGCCGGTGAAATCTATCAGCAAACCGGCGCAACTATGACGGAGGAAGAAATCCTCGCCCAGTACACCGAAGCCGATGGCTGTGTTCTGGCCACGCCTTGCTATAACGCGGTAACCGGAACGAAGGAGCATTTCCCCACAATGCTGCGCAAAACCCTATACGCCACCAATGGCTGCGCCGCTGGCAACACCATGGAAGAGGCCATCGTTCAGGCCATCAGCGAGATCGTGGAGCGTTACTACAAGCTGCGGATTCTCACTGAGTGTCCTACTCTGCCGGTGATCTCCGAGGATGTACTGAAAACCTATACCATCGCCTACAATATCATTACTTTTCTGCGCAGCAACGGCTTCCGCGTTGAGATTTTGGACTGCTCTCTGGGAACCAAATTCCCCGTGGTGTGCGTTTGCATCATCGACCAAAAGACCGGCAAATACCACACCCACTTTGGCGCCTGCCCGAACTTTGAGATCGCTGTGCAGCGCACGCTGACCGAGTGTTTCCAGGGTCGCAGCATCGATACCATTACCAGTCACGAGGCGTTCTCCTCTTTCAATCAAGGTTCTCTGAATCTGACAAATCTGATGGATGAGCTGGTCAGAGGCGCTGCGGAAAAGCCGGCATCGTTCTTTATGAATGTGTCCCGGGATTCCTATGTGCAGACCGCCGGTTTTACCGGCAAGAACAACCGGCATCTGCTTCGGGAGTGCGTTACGTTCTTTGCAGAGCAGGGGTACGACATTCTGGTTCGTGACTGCTCCTGCCTGGGCTTCCCCACCTATCAGGTGCTGATCCCCGGTATCAGCGAGGTTTTCCCATACCGCGTATCTCCGAAGCACAACGATCTGCAGTACAGCAACTGCGCGGTGAATACCTTGCGCAATCCTTCAGCGGCAAAGCTGGAGGATATGATGGGCTATCTGATGCACATTTCCAAGCGGCAGAACATCAAATCCTCCAACTCAGGCGGTTTCCTGGCGCAGGCCAAGCTTCATGCGGAGCTGCCACTGATCGAGGAAAATTACCTGATGGACGCAACCATGGGCTATATCTATTACACCCTGGGCCGCTACGCCGATGCTATCAAATACATCGACAGAATGCTGGCGTCCCGGATCGACAGAGACGTAGAGTATCTGATCTGTGCCAAGCGGCATTTGTCCTTGCTTCTCGCCAAGAACAGTCCGGATGAAATCCGCGCTGTTTTGTCGTACTTCCATCAGCCCCAGACTGTGGAAAAACTGTATGCCTGCATCGACGCTAACAAAAATATTCTGGAGCCCTTCACGCTGCACTGCGACCTGAAGTGTTCTCCGGATTGTCTGCTGATCAACGCTTGCCGGAAGCAAAACACCAACGCTCTGGTGGAGCTGATCAGCCGGAAAATGCAGGAGCTGGATCCCAATACCATGGTAGAGAAGCTAAATAACATTCTGGCATAACAAAAACCGGTGGAAGAGTTTCTTCCACCGGTTTTTATCATTAAAATGAACTGGCCTCCGCGGTTTTCAACTGCAGCTGCAACTTGTCTGCAATGAGGGCGATGAACTCGGAATTGGTGGGTTTGCCCTTTGTGTTACTGACCGTGTAGCCAAAGAACCGCTGCAAAGTATCCAGATCCCCTCTGTCCCAGGCTACTTCGATGGCATGACGGATGGCACGCTCCACACGGGACGGTGTGGTTTGGAAAGTTTTAGCCACCTGGGGGTACAGCACCTTGGTGATGGCGTTGATGACATCCATATCGTTCACCGCGATGATAATGGCCTCCCGGAGGTACTGATATCCCTTGATATGCGCCGGCACGCCGATCTCATGAATGATGCTGGTGACCAGGGTTTCGATATTGGTTTTTCCGGAATGGCGCCCGGAAGCCTGCCGGAGGTTCTCCCCACCCCGAATCTCTTCCAAGCGTTCGATCACTGCGGCACAATCGCAGGGCTTCAGCATCAGATATCTGACTCCCAGCCCCACAGCGGCAGATGCCACATAATCGGTAATAAAACCGGATGTAGCCAATGTGATGGGCCGCTTTTCCATGCCGGAAACGGATTTCAGCACCCCAATACCGTCCTTTTTGGACAGCATCAGATCCAGCACCAGAATATCCGGCTTCAGCTGCTGAATTTGCCGAACAGCCTGCTCCCCATCCCCGGCCGTCCCCACGACCTGGAAGCCCTCTGTCCGACTCAGTGCAGCAGCAAGGGCCGCGCAAAAGTCTTCGTTGCTGTCTGCGATCAATACGGTTGTTCGTTTATCCATAACTTCCTCTCCTGTCATTTGAAGATAATTCCCCTTGCATTGTCGATGATTTCCACCGTGTGCGACAAATAAAGCATAGCATAATGTATCGTTTTTTGCAAGGATAAACCGAAACAATCGCTCGCCAAAAGTGGTGCATTGTCGACCTTTTACGTATAATATCCGAACTTTTCGACGTTTATCGACCTTTTGAGTCGAAAAAGAATGGTGTTACAGAAATCCTTTCGTACGGTTGACGGAACGGAATGTATCGTGTAAAATAAGTACATCTGTATATACAGGAGGAACGACCATATGAACGCTTGTTGGAACTTGGATCCTTTATACCTTGGTTTTGATGATCCTGCCTTTCTTAAGGATATGGATCAGCTCAAAACAGTGGTTGCGCAGTACGGCGCGTTTATGTCCGATCTGAACAATCAAGAGCCGGTCTGCGCCCTTCGGGAGTGCATCCGGTTGGAGGAGCAGATTCGACGGTTGGCAGAAAAACTGGAGCTTTTCGCCGCCCTGCGTCAGTCTACAAACACCCGGGATGCGGAAGCCGCATCTCAGCTGGGTAAGCTGATGGGCATCATCAGCGAAACAGCCGCGCCGGAAGCCGCATTCCGGGATTGGGCAGCAAAGCTGCCGGATCTGGAGAACTTGGTGGAGCAGGATGATTTTCTAAAGGACTACCGGTTCCTGTTCTCTAAAATCGCGGATTCCAGCCGGTATCTGCTTTCCGGCCAGGGTGAGCAGATCATGGCGCGGATGCAGCTCTCCGGCGGCAGTGCCTGGAGCGACCTTCAGGGGTATCTGACCAGCACTGTGCCGGTAAGTTATAACGGCGGCACCACCAACCTGTCTGCCATTCGCAATCTGGCTTACGATGCAGATCCTGCCGTCCGCAAGGCGGCCTATGAGGCAGAGCTCGCTTGCTACGATCGCATTAAGGACTCCGTGGCCTTTGCCCTGAATTCCATCAAGCTGGAAACCATCTCCGACTGCAAGCTCCGGGGCTACGAATCCCCCCTGGCCAGAACCCTGAAGCATTCCGATATGCAGCAGGCCACTCTGGATGCCATGCTCAGCGCCATGGACGAGTATCTTCCCAAGTTCTGGCAGTACCTGAAAGCCAAGGCTAAGGCACTGGGTCACGAAAATGGTCTGCCCTGGTACGACCTGTTTGCCCCCATGGGCAGCGCAGCCACCAAGTACACCGCTGAGGATGCGAAAACGCTTCTGGTGGAGCTGTTCTCCACCTTTGACGGAGAGCTGGCGGACATGGTCACCACAGCTTTTGACGATGCCTGGATCGACTTCTATCCCCGGGACGGTAAGTCCGGCGGCGCGTTCTGCGCCGGCGCGGAATGTCTGGGCGAAAGTCGGATTCTAACCAATTTCGACGGCACTTTCTCCGATGTTGTAACCCTGGCTCACGAACTGGGACACGCCTTCCACAACCAGTGCATCCAGGCCCATCGCCCCCTGAACAAGGATTACTCCATGCCCGTGGCAGAAACCGCTTCTACCTTCAATGAGTGTGTGGTCATGGCCGCCGCCATCCGGAGCGCCAGGAGCGACAAGGAACGGCTGGCACTGATCGAATCTCAGCTTCAGGACGCCACCCAAATCATTTGTGACATCTACTCCCGCTTCCGCTTTGAAGCTATGGTATTTGCCAACCGGGAGGAGCAGTTTATGAACGCCGATACCCTGTGCGGCTTTATGACAGAGGCACAAAAACAGTCCTATGGCGACGGCTTGAATCCCGAGCTCATGCATCCGTATATGTGGGTCTGCAAGAGCCACTATTACGGCCCCACATTCTACAACTTCCCCTATGCCTTTGGCGGACTGTTCGCCCGGGGCCTGTACGCCCAGTACATGGAAGAGGGCGCTGCATTCGTTCCTAAGTATAAAAAACTCCTGTACACCACCCCTGTGGCTACTGTGGAGGATACCGCCAAGGTCGCCGGTATCGACCTGACTGACAAGAAATTCTGGTGCGCAGCCTTGCAGACCATCGCAGATCAGATCGATCTGTTCTGCAAGCTGGTGGAGGAATAATATGGATAAGAGAACAAAGGCTTTGATGGCGTTCCTGGACGCCTCCCACAGCGTATATCACGCTGTTGCCTACCTGGCAGACGCTCTGAAAAAAGAGGGCTATACCAAGCTCTCTGAGGGCGAGAAATGGACGCTGAAGCCCGGCGGCAAGTATTACCTCACCCGGGGCGGCACGGCAGTGCTGGCTTTCCGTGTGCCGCAGAACGCCCCCAAGGGCTTCCTGCTCAGCGCCAGCCATTCCGACCGACCCACTTTTAAGATCAAGGAAAACGGTGAGCTTGTCGGCAGCTACATCCGTCTGGCTACGGAAAAATACGGTGGCATGCTGATGGCCCCCTGGCTGGATCGCCCGCTGTCCATCGCTGGCAGAGTGATGGTACAAACGGAAAATGGCGTAGAGAGCAAGCTCATCGACATTGACCGGGATCTGACGATGATCCCCAATGTGGCCATTCACATGAATCGCAGCGCCAACGACGGCTATAAGTGGAATCCGGCGGTGGACACCCTGCCCCTGCTGGGCGGCAAGGATGCCAAGGGCAAGCTGGACAAGCTGCTGAAAAAGGAGGCCGGCGGTGAGATTCTGGGGCACGACCTGTTCCTGTATGTTCGCCAAAAGGCCACCGTTTGGGGCATGGATAAGGAATACATTTCCTCTGCCGCCCTGGATGATCTGCAGTGCGCCTGGGGCTGCACCCGGGGCTTCCTGAACGCAAAGGAAAGCGGCAGCCTGCCGGTTCTGTGCGTTTTCGACAGTGAGGAAGTGGGTTCTTCCTCCGTACAGGGTGCCGCCTCCCGGCTGCTGGAGAGCGCTCTGGATCGGATTTGTCAGGCTTTGGAACTGGACAAGGACATCATGCTCAGCAACTCCTTTATGGTCTCTGCGGACAATGCTCACGCCCTGCACCCCAACCACCCCGAGCTGGCAGATTCCACCAATGCCCCTGTAGTCAACGGCGGTATTGTGCTGAAATTCAACGCCAACCTGCGCTACACCACCGACGGTGCTTCTGCCGCGGTGATGCGCAGTGTGTGCAAGAAAGCCAATGTGCCGGTTCAGACTTACTGCAACCGGGCGGACATCCCCGGCGGTTCTACCTTGGGTAACATCTCCCTGTCCCAGGTCTCTGTCCCCTCGGTGGACATCGGCCTGCCTCAGCTGGCTATGCATTCCTGCTATGAAACAGCCGGCGTTCAGGACGGATTGTATCTGGAGGACGCCATGGCGGCCTATTACAGCATCACCCTGGAAGCCAAGGATGGTAGCTATGTAATCGAATAAAAGTAAAAGCCTGCCGCAGAAAGCGGCAGGCTTTTTTAAGAGGGCGTGTTGTAAAACACGCCCTCAAGCTTTTATTTCTTCTTTTTCGATACAACGACAATGACAATCACGGCAACGCCCACAACGGCCACTGCCACACCAATCCAAACAAAGAGCATGGGATCCAGGCCAGATTCCCCATCACCTTCATCTTCCGCCTCACCAGGCTCGGTGGGCTTCTCTGTGGGCTTGGTTTCCATTTCCTTGCTGCAGACATCGCAGGCAGCATCGCCATTGACATCCTTATGCTCCACCACAGGGATCACTTCGCCCATGGTAAGAATGTCTTGGCAATCTTCGCAGACTGTATAGCCGGTGTAACCTGCCACAGTGCAAGTTGCTTCCCTGTGGCCGGTGACAGCAGTTTTCTCATGGGCACACTCATCACGGAGACCGCAGTAATCACATTCGCTGTTGTGATCAGCATCGACATGGCCGGTGGCGGGAATGGCGGTGCCGGTCTTCAGTTTCTTGCCGCAGGACTTGCAGTAGCTATCGCCGGTATAACCGTCCTCTGTGCAGGACACAGCCTTCTGGTTCCGCAGCTCGGTGCTGGTGTGCTCGCAAGTGGGAGCAGGAGGAGTGGTAGAGCTGCCGGGATTGGATGCCTTTCCGGAGGGAGTGGTCATGTTCTTGGGGGCAGTCTGGCTGAAGAGCTCCCATGCCAGCTCGGGATAGTCAACAAATACATTCCGCACACCGGTAACGGACTGCACGGCGTCATTACGACCCATTTCCCAGGTGTCCACAGGATCCTCTTCCATCCACTTCAGAAGAGTGTCCAGATTCTGCATGACCTCGCTGAGGTTTTCATTCCAGCGGACAGACATATACAGCACCATTCTGGCGCAGTCGCCACGAACGGACACGCCGGGATCGTACTGGCCGGAGCCGGTGCCGTAAGCCTTGTTGCCACGGGAGGAATTTTCACTGGGATTGGAGGGGCGCAGGTGCATAATGTCGCCAATTTTCTTGCTGTCGCCGCCGAGATAACTCTGGGGCCATACATGCTCCTGGTTCCAGGTAGAGCCAGCGTCCCATTGGCTGCTGACAGTGGTGCCTCTGTACAGCAGGGAAACCTTGGAGGTATCGCTGTTCATGCAGTCGGTGTACTTATAGAAGTTACGGACATTCTTGTTTCCGTCGTAGTAAGTATAGAAACTGTGGCTGTCGGTCATCAGGTTCTGCAGTTCCTTATAAAGCTGGCTGCTGCTTACATTGCTGAAGGTTGTTCCGCCGGTATAGGAGGCCAGGACATCATATCCGTCCGTGTAATAGTCATCCACATACTTGCTCAAAAACACGCAGACTTCACCACGGGATCCCCAGTTTGCAACAACCTTGCGACCGCTGACAGTGGCGGTAACATACCTGACATCATCCGCACTGTTGTAGCCGGTGGGTGTGCCGATCACAGGAGCGGATGCCGGTTTGGCGTTGGCAGCCAGAGGTGTCAGCGACAACACCAGTACAAGGATTATGGACAAGACTCTGGAAAAGTTTCGCATATGAATTCTCCTTACTTTGAGTTAGCGTTATCATACCATAGTCTGACAAAATATGCAAGTATGCAACAAAAATTCCCCCGGCGGTGAAACCGCCGGGGGCTACATATTGGGGAAATGAATTACAGAGCGAAGTAAGCCTTTGCAGCTTCACCGTAGACAACCAGTGCCTTACACAGGTCAGCCTCGGCGGAATTG
>SVLD01000013.1 GCA_015068125.1 Oscillospiraceae bacterium
CATCACCTCCCGTGAGCAGGTCATCCTGAACACCTGGTACGGCGGCGAGATGAAGAAGGGTATGTTCTCCATGATGAACTACTACCTGCCCCTGAAGGGCATCGCTTCCATGCACTGCTCCGCCAACGCTGACATGAACGGTGAGAACACTGCTCTGTTCTTCGGTCTGTCCGGCACCGGCAAGACCACCCTGTCCACCGACCCCAAGCGTCTGCTCATCGGTGACGACGAGCACGGCTGGGACGACAACGGCGTGTTCAACTTCGAGGGCGGCTGCTACGCCAAGGTCATCGGCCTGGATAAGGAGTCCGAGCCCGATATCTACAACGCCATCAAGCGCAACGCTCTGCTGGAGAACGTTACCGTGGCTGCCGACGGCACCATCGACTTCGATGACAAGTCCGTCACCGAGAACACCCGTGTATCCTACCCCATCAGCCACATCACCAATATCGTCAAGCCCGTTTCCGCAGCTCCCGCTGCCAAGAATGTCATCTTCCTGTCCGCTGACGCTTTCGGCGTTCTGCCTCCCGTGTCTATCCTGACTCCCGAGCAGGCGCAGTACTACTTCCTGTCCGGTTTCACCGCAAAGCTGGCCGGCACCGAGCGCGGCATCACCGAGCCCACCCCCACCTTCTCCGCTTGCTTCGGCCAGGCATTCCTGGAGCTGCACCCCACCAAGTACGGTGAGGAGCTGGTTAAGAAGATGGAGGCCAACGGCGCCAAGGCTTACCTGGTCAACACCGGCTGGAACGGCACCGGCAAGCGTATCACCATCAAGGATACCCGTGGCATCATCGACGCTATCCTGGATGGCTCCATCCTGAAGGCTGAGACCAAGAAGATCCCCCTGTTCGATCTGGAGGTCCCCACCAGCCTGCCCGGCGTGAACCCCGCTATCCTGGATCCCAGAGATACCTACGCAGATGTTGCTGAGTGGGAGAAGAAGGCTGAGGATCTGGCTGGCCGGTTTATCAAGAACTTCGTCAAGTACACCGGCAACGACGCCGGCAAGGCTCTGGTCGAGGCTGGCCCCAAGCTGTAATTTCGTCTGATAAAAATCGCACCGGTTCACCCGGTGCGATTTTTTCATATAATTATATATTGTAGGAAAAAGGCTTCTCCTCGAGGAGAAGCTGTCAGCGAAGCTGACTGATGTGGTGTAGGCTGCGATAGCTGCCGTTTATTATAATTTGTCGCTTCGCGACACCACCACATCCGACCTCGCTTTGCTCGGCCACCTTCTCCTCAAGGAGAAGGCTTAACGGGCGGATAATATCCGCCCCTACATTCACTATCGTTAGAACTTGTAGGGGCGATCATTGATCGTCCGAACATCACTCCTCGGCTGTGCTCGGGATGACAAGGTAGGAAAATTTTTCAAAAAATTTTTCTAAATGCGAATAATTCCTATTGACAAATAAAAAAAGCTGTGCTATACTCGGTTTATAAATAAGAACAATTCTTATTTAGAAACTCGACAGGAGGTTATTATGGAACAGAAATCCAAGCACTTCAAAAAGCGCGACGCGATTTTGACCTGCCTGCGTAACACCACCGTCCATCCTTCTGCCGATTGGGTCTACGCCCGGTTGAAGCCGGAAATTTCTGATCTGTCCCTGGGTACAGTGTACCGGAACCTGGCTCTGTTCAAGGAGCAGGGTCTCATCACCAGCCTGGGCACGGTGAAAGGCGTAGAGCGGTTCGACGGCAATACCGATCCCCATGTCCACTTCGTCTGCGGTCACTGCGGCGATGTTGCGGATCTGATGGAGATCCAGCTGCCGGCGGAATTGGCCAGTGCCGCAACAGCGGCCTGCGGCGGCTGTGTGGAAACCAGTCAGCTCATTTTCACCGGCAAGTGCCGGCAATGTCAAAATCAAAATTTGGAGGAAACAATATGAAAAAGTTCGTATGTACCGTTTGCGGCTATGTCTACGAGGGCGATGAGCTCCCGGTCGATTACGAGTGCCCGCTGTGCGGCGTTGGCCCCGACCAGTTTGAAGAAGAAGCATAAAAATTAAAATTTAACGATAAAACAATAAAAAATTGGAGGATTTTACTATGAAAAAGTTTGTTTGCCCCGTTTGTGGTTACGTTCATGAGGCCGAGGCTATGCCGGACGGCTTTGTCTGCCCCATCTGCAAGGTTCCCGGCTCCAAGTTCAAGGTTATGGAAGAAGGCAAGCTGGCCGCCGAGCATGAGTTTGGCATCTACGAGAAGACCGTGAAGAACAACCCCGACATTTCCGACGAGGATAAGGCTTATATCCTGGAGCAGCTGATGGCGAACTTCCAGGGCGAGTGCAGCGAGGTTGGCATGTACCTGTGCATGGCTCGCATCGCCCACCGGGAGGGCTACCCCGAGATCGGCCTGTACTGGGAAAAGGCTGCTTACGAAGAGGCTGAGCATGCTGCTAAGTTTGCAGAGCTGCTGGGCAGCACCTTGGAGCCCAACATGAAAGCCGACACCAAGGCGAACCTTGCCTGGCGTGTGGACTGCGAGTATGGTGCAACCTCCGGCAAGTTTGACCTGGCTAAGGTCGCTAAGGCCAATGGACTGGATGCCATCCACGACACCGTCCACGAGATGGCCCGGGACGAGGCCAGACATGGCCGCGCTCTGGAAGGCCTGCTGAAGCGCTACTTCAAGTAAGAAAAACAGTAAGGACCGGCCGTTTGGCCGGTCCTTTCGTTAACGGGCGGTCAATGACCGCCCCTACATTCACCATCGTTAGGGCTCGTAGGGGCGATCATTGATCGCCCAAATGTCATCCCTCGGCTGAGCTCGGGATGACAAGAATATCAAAAGGCAGAGTACCAAAGCGGTACTCTGCCTTTGCTTTGCAATTTAAGCGTTCTTCTTGGGCTTGGTGATTACCTTGATCAGGATACCCACCAGCAGCATCACGGCGCCGATGGCCAGAACGGTCAGGCAGGGGGAAGTCCAGCTTTCCTTGAAGGAGGTTGCCAAAACGCTGAACAGATCCGCGCCGGGAATATCGGACAGCAGGGAGAGAATCAGATCAAAGCCCAGGTAGGCCAGAATCAGGTTCAATCCGGAAGTGACTACCAGGACGATACCGGTGTCGCCGCAGGTCTGGCCGATGCTGAAGCGGTTAGTCAGGAACAGCAGAACCACAAACAGTGCCACCACGACCCACATCACCAAAACCATGGTGGGGGACATGACCAATTCAATGATGGTGAAGGCGCCGCCCAAATCGTTCTTAAGAGCCTTGGTGTCCGTCAGTTCCAGAATGCCGTAGTCCTCCACAGTGTCGGCGATGGTCTGAATCAGTTCGTCGTCAGGATACTCACCGGTGAGGTCGTAAATCAGATCCCGATCCTCTTCCAGAAGATCGATGATCTCGTCTTTATCCAGACCTCTATCGGTTTTGCCCTGGAGCAAATTGGACACGGAGCCGGTGGTGGAATCCATAATGGCGCTGACAAGCTCGGAGTCCTCCAGGTACTCCTGGAGTTCCTTCTTACTCATGGGCATACCCATGTATTCAGAAACTTCAACCAGCTCATCCAGCATGGTGGCATCTTCTTCCAGCTCGATATTGGTATACAAACCGATGGCGGGGATCTCGTCCAGCTCCATCACCACTTCTTCCATAGCGGTTTCCAGAGTGTCCTCGGAAACGAAGGCCTGGGCGCCGTTCAATACGATGGCGGCAAAGGAGAAGATGAACATAACGAAGCACAGCAGGATGGCCAGCAGGGTTCTGCCCGCGCCCCGGGGTTTGCGGATCTTGGGGGCTTTGGTCTTGGTTGCCACGGGAGTTTTATATGCCGGGGCGGGATCTTTGTAAACCGGGATGGGATCCGTATAAATCGGGGTGGGATCCTGGTAAACCGGCGCGGGCTCGCTGGCTGCCGGGGCAGGTTCACTGATCACAGCCGCAGGCTCATTGACTGCCGGGGTAGGCTCGCTGATTACCGGTGCCGGTTCCTCCACAGGTATGGCGGGCGCCGGGTTATCAGACATAATATCGTTCCAAACACTGCCAGCGGGTTCCTCCACAGGAATGGCGGGTGCGGGCTTTTCGGACATAACATCATTCCAAATGCCCACAGTGGGCTCCTCCGGAACGACCACGGGAGGTACTGCCTCCTGAACCGGCGCAACGGGAGTTACGGGAACGGGGGCCGGCGGAACGATTGCGGAAACCTGGGAGCCGCAGCTGGCACAGAACCGCGCGCCTTCCTGGAGCGGCGCACCGCAGCTTGTACAAAACTTAGACATTTTGAAAATCCTCCTTCGTTGAGTTATGGGAATTATTTCCTATTATTCATTATGTCATACTATGCGCAAAAAAGCAAGTGTCTTTTCCAGAGGGACAAAATCATTTCGGAAAATCCGGTAAAACCCCCGCCCTTTCCGGGCGGGGGCTGCTTTATAGAATCGATTAGACAGCGACTTTGGCCTGTTTTTTCTTCCGGGCAAGGAAGAAAATCCAGTAAAACATAGCGATATAGGCAAAGAACAGAACCACAACGCCCAGGGGGTAGAATACCTCATGGCCGCCCACCAGATTGTAGAGAATGTCATAGGGCGTGCCGTCGCCCCGCATGAGGAACATATAGTTGTAGTCCACCAGGATATTTGCCACATAAGCCGCGATGCAGAAGCCGCAGAGGATGCTCAGGCAGATGGGGATATCTTCCTTTTTCATACTGGCCATGCCGGAAATCAGTATGTACAGGGAGGCAAAGCCGGAAATGCTGTGGGTAATGCCGGAAATCACATTGTCAAAAGACAGCACCGGGTAAGCGCCATAGTTCTGGCCTGCGCCGTAGGTGCCCAGCAGAGCGCCCAGAATACCGAAAATGCAGACGAAATCCAGAGCCGCTTCCCGAACCTTGCCCTTGGAAAAGGCTGCCAGGGGAATGGCAATGAGCTGAATGCTGCACAGGAACAGTGGTAGATTATACAGCCAGTCCATGGGATCCTTGGCCCGGAAGCACAGCAGTACGATCTTAAACAGCTCAAGGCTATCGATCAAAACAGCTGCCCATATGAGAACCAAATTTTTAGCCTTATCGGAACGGTTCTTGTTCCGCCGGCCGAAAAATACCGCCAGAGCCACCATGACCACCATCAGGCTGGTGACAAAGGTCAAATGCTGCCAGGACATAAAGCCCTCAGCTTCCCGCTGATAGCCGCCAAATCCGAAAAATTCCTTCATACAAAACTCCTGTTTTGGTAATCACAGGCAATTACCATTTTTTCCAAAAGCCATTATAGCAGAAGTAATCGATTTTTGTCGATTTCTTAAGGAATATAAGAAAATCTTAAGATTTTAAGCCTGTCATCCTGGTTGACCCTGAGGCGTAGCCGAAGGGGAGTCGAAGGATCCGTATCCGTTTACAAAGAAACGGATTCTTCGACTTCGCAGCCTGCGGCTGCTACGCTCAGAATGACAGAAGATGTAGGGACCGTCCTCGGGATAACATGTATAGCAAAAACCCCACCGCCGGTTAGGCAGTGGGGTGAAAATTATGGCATAGTCGGCTCGGTTGGTTCGCTTGGCTGCTGGCTGGCCTGTTGTTTTTCCAACCAATCCTTGGCGTAACTGCCGTCCAGCTTGCTCAAAACCCGATCATAGCCGGGATCGTCTACGGCATAGGGGGTGGGCTGGTAGTCATTCTTATTGGACACGCTGCTGACCCGGCAGGGGATCAAAATGGTATCGCCCAGGCTTATATTGCCTTCAGCGTCCCGGATGATCTCCTGCTGGACAATGGCGGTATCCTTATCCACGGGATTGCGGTTGCCGCCAAAGGAGAAATTGCCCATACTGTACAAAATCAGGCCGCCGTTATACAGCTCCATGGGCTGCAGCACATGGGGGTGATGCCCGAATACGATATTCGCGCCGGAGTCGATGGCCAGATGGCCCAGCGTCTGCTGCTGCTCCGAGGGAGCATAGTGCCGCTCCTCGCCCCAGTGGAGGGAAACGATGACCAACTCCGCGCCCTGCTGACGCAGTTTCCGGATATTACTGGTCATGCCCTCAGCGGTGACCCAGGAATTGTGGGCATAAATACCCACCACCAGGCCGCTTTCGGTGGTAATCATACAGGTTTTTCCCCGGTCGGCGTAGTTGACCCCCACACCTTCCAGAGCGGACATAGTTTCGTTCAATCCACCCTCAGCAAAATCCAGCGAGTGATTATTTGCCAGGCTGGCAAATTCCACGCTGCCCTGCGCCAAAATCTGGGCGTAAGCGGGATCGCCCCGGAAGCGGAACTCCTTTTCATCAAGCCCCCATGACACAAGCTCCTCATCCGTAGGATCATAGGTGGTCAGAGCACATTCCAGGTTGACGAAGGTCAGATCGTCAGCGGCGAAATAGCTTTTGACATTGGCGAAAGGATAATCGTACCGATCTCCTACCACCTGGGTAAAATACCCCGTGCCTGGCTCGGCGAACAGATTGTCACCGAAGGTGCAGTCCCCGGCGAAGGACAGCAAAAACCGGTCATCTGCCGGCACCGATGGTTGGGTGGGCTCCGAAGGATCACTGGGCTGTGTCGGCGCGGAGGGATCGCTGGGCTGTGTGGGATTCGAGGGGTCGGAGGGGTTGGTTTCCGTGGGTCGGGTATCCTGGACGCTCACATTGGGCTTGGAAGGCTGCAGGATATCCGGCAAACGGTAGGCTAAAAGCAGCAGTGTGACCAGCAAAAGGGTCAGACCGACTGTGAGAAATTTCATGGCAGTTCCGCCTTTGGTAAGATTTTATTGCTCCTGGTTCCGCTTTTTCATCAGCTCACGCATACGGATGCCGTGATCCAGCTCCCGCTTGCGGATTCGCAGGCTCTTGGGGGTGCACTCCAGCAGCTCGTCGTCCGCCAGAAATTCCAGGCACTGCTCCAGGGAGAAATTCCGGGGACTGACCAGGCGAATGGCATCGTCAGAACCGGAGGCACGCATGTTGGTCAGCTGCTTGCGCTTGCAGACGTTGACAGTCATATCCTCGTTACGGCTGCAGATGCCCACCACCATGCCGGCATACACCGGGGTGCCGGGGCCAATAAACAGGGCACCACGCTCCTGGGCGCCGCCCAGACCGTAGGTTACAGCCTCGCCGGTTTCAAAGGCGATGAGGCTGCCGGTGAGCCGGCGTTCGATCTCGCCCTTCATAGGTGCATAGGATTCCAGAACGCTGGACATAATGCCCTCGCCCCGGGTATCGGTGAGGAATTCACTGCGGTAGCCGAACAGACCTCTGGAGGGAACCATAAATTCCAGGCGGTAGCGGCTGCCCATGGGTGTCATGCTCAGCAGATCGCCCTTCCGGCGGCCCATTTTCTCGATGACCGCGCCCATGCATTCCTCCGGAACGTCGGCAACCATCCGCTCGATGGGCTCGCAGAGCTTGCCGTCGATGGTCTTGGTCAGCACACGGGGGGTGGAAACGGAGAACTCAAAGCCTTCCCGGCGCATGGTCTCCATGAGGATAGAAAGGTGCATTTCACCCCGGCCTGCCACATTGAAAGCATCGGTGCTGGCCTCGGTGACGTGCAGGGAAACGTCCTTCAGCAGCTCCTTTTCCAGCCGGTCACGGAGGTTCCGGGAGGTGACGAACTTGCCCTCACGGCCTGCGAAGGGAGAATCGTTGACGGCAAAGGTCATTTCGATGGTGGGATCGGAGATCTTCACAAAGGGCAGGGGCTCGATGGCATCGGGGGCGCAGAGAGTGCGACCGATGGTGATATCCGCCATGCCGGACAGAGCAACGATCTCACCGGCGGAGGCCTCCTGGATGGGGGCTTTGCCCAGGCCGTCGAAGGCGTAGAGGGCAACGACCTTGCCCTTCTGCTTCTTTTCAGGGTCGTGATAATCGCAGATGGCAACCTCCTGGTTGACCTTGATAGTGCCCCGCTCGATGCGGCCCACGGCAATGCGGCCTACATATTCATTGTAATCGATGGAGCTGACCAGCAGCTGCAGGGGGGCAGCGGCATCGCCTTGAGGGGGATCGATGTAGTTGACGATTGTTTCAAACAGGGGAACCAGGTCCTTGCCCTGTTCGCCGGGGCCATAGGAAGCGGTACCCTGACGGCCGGAGCAGAAGACGGTGGGGGAATTAAACTGCTCGTCGGTGGCGTTCAGGTCCAGCAGCAGCTCCAGAACCTCGTCCATAACTTCTTCAATCCGGGCATCGGGCTTGTCCACCTTGTTGACAACCACGATGACCTTATGACCCAGCTCCAGTGCCTTTTGCAGCACGAACCGGGTCTGGGGCATGGGGCCCTCGGCGGCGTCCACCAGCAGCAGAACGCCGTTGACCATCTTCAGGATCCGCTCCACCTCGCCGCCGAAGTCGGCGTGGCCGGGGGTGTCCACGATGTTGATCTTGGTATTTTTGTAGTGGACGGAGGTGTTCTTGGCAAGAATGGTGATGCCGCGCTCACGCTCCAGGTCACCGGAGTCCATGACTCTGTCCACGGTGGCTTGATTCTCACGGTAAATGCCGCCCTGCTTCAGCATTTCGTCCACCAGGGTGGTCTTGCCGTGGTCGACGTGGGCGATAATGGCGATATTGCGAATATTTTCCTGAGATACCATAGAAATTGCTCCTTAATCTCCTGAAATGTCGTAAAAATTCCTAACTTTAAAAATATAACACATTATAAAAAGAATTGCAATCCCCCTAACCAATAAAACACGCCACCATATTTACCTCCGTCCTACGAGCCCTAACGATGGTGGGTGTAGGGGAGGGTCTCGACCCTTCCCTCTTGGCCCCCTCGCTGAGGGGGCTGGATTTTTGCGGAGCAAAAAGACTGGGGGAGTTTTTACTTGAGCAAACTCCCTCAGGCAAAATTGCCTTGGCAAGCCAATTTTGCCTTGGCTCCCTCAAAGAGGGAGCCAAGGCAGCCTTCGGCTGCGATGCCATCTCCGAGGAAAGTCTTTTGGAGTCTGTTTACAAGAATCGACGGTTTACATAAGCTGTTACATCAGGGGTTATGTCCTGTTGATGCTCCCGGGGAGTTTTCCACAGTATCCACAGGTTTTTCCACAGGCGTCCATGGAAAAACCCCTGCAAATCCCGGGATTTGCAGGGGGCAGGGGCTTTTTATCCAAAGTTGTCAACAGCTGTGGAATTGTGGAATTTGGTTTACAGAACACTTATCCGTACTGTATCTGCGCGGCAAACACACGGCTGTGATTGGCGGAAACTTCCTCCCCAATACGCTGGGCCTGCACCGTCAGACTAGGGCCGTCGCCCAGCTCCCATTCCAAATGAATATTCTCCCCCTCCCGGGCTTCCGAGAGGTAACAGAGGGTGATCTCCCGGCAGGGCTTGATCTGGTGGAACCGGCTGGGCAGGAGATCCGCGATCCAGTCTAAGTATTTGCAGTTGTTCATGTGGCCGTTCCAGTCCAGGTCGGAAAAGCGAACCAGTCGTTCCTGTCGGTTTTCCAGACTTCTGGGTACTACCGAGCCGGGCACTGCCAGCTCGCTGCCCAGGAGCAGACCCTCCACGGCAACGCCGCTTTTGCCCGGCAGAACCATGGCCCGGGTGTTGCTGTCCATCAGCACCCAAAGGCTGATGGAGCGGAAGCACTCATTGCCGTTTTCGTCATAGGCGATGGTGGAGCGGGGGTAGGCGGTGCGGGTGGTGGGCATGGGCCAGGTTTTTACGGTGATGTCCTCACCGGCCCGGGGCAGACGGGAGATCTGGATTCGGTGGCGGATTACCGCCCAGAAAAGGCCTTTTTCCGTCAGCATTTGCCGGTCGGCCCCCAGCATAGCGCTGTGATCCCCGGCCACCTCCTGCATATAATCCAGAATATAGCTGGGCTTCAGCCGGTCAAACCGATCCACTGCCGAGGCGGTGATATGGAATGTTTTCTCATAGGGAATGGTCATGGAGATACCTCATTTCGTTGCGTCCAGGGAAAAATGGAGCTCCAGAGCGCTGCCGTCCCGGAAAATGGTCAGGGAAATCGCCGAACCGGGCTGCAGATCACGCAAAATGGCGTTCAGATCGGCGGTGTCGGTGATGCTTTGCCTGTTGCAGGCGGTGAGAATATCGCCGATGGTCAGCCCCGCCCCGGCGGCATTGGAGCCGGGAGTCACCTGGGTGACCACCACACCGGCAGGCCAGTGGTAAAAGGATTGCTCCGGGGACGAAAGGGTGCGACCCTCCACCCCGGGCAGAAGGCAGTCGGTAATATGGTCAAGCTCCGGATGCTCTGTGAAGGCGGATTCCGGGGGATGAAAAGCAATGGGATTATTGGGCTTTCCAACCTGCTGAAGCTGCCTTCCCAGACGGATATTCAGCACACCCAGGGCGCTGGATACGCCGCACAGCATGATCACCAGCACCAGAAGAATGGCAATCAGGCCGCCCCGGTTTTTCGGGGGCCGGGTGGAGCCGGTTTCGTAGGAGTCCTGCTCCCAGAGATCGGATTTGTGTTTTTTGTCGTTCATGGAAATACCTCGGAAAGGTTTTGGTAATTGGGCGCAAGCTGCCTTGCCTTCCTCAGAGAGGGAGCCAAGGGTTCGTTGATCGGGGGATTGCCACGCCAGTGATTTTTATTCTCAGTGCACTACAGGCAGGGTGAAAGTGAAGGTGGTTTTGCCCTCCCGGCTGGTGACGGAGATGTTTTCTCCGTGGGCGCTGACGATGGTTTTTACGATATACAGACCCAAGCCCCAGCTGTCCCGGTTTTGGGTGCGGCTCTTATCCATTTTATGGAAGCGGTCGAAAAGCAGAGGGAGCTCCTCAGGGGGGATGGTATCGCCATCGTTGGTCACCCGGATATAGGCTCTGCTGCCGCCTTTATGGATCTGCAGGGAGATCTGCTGTCCCTGGGGACAGAATTTGACGGCGTTGTCCAGAAGATTGTAGATCACCTGGGTGATATAATCCTGGTTGGCCAGGGTATACACCGGCAGCTCCGGCATATCCACGGAAACATCCAGCTTTTTATCGTTGATCTTCCGCTCAAAGGAGATCAGTACCTGACCGGCACACTCCAGAAGGTCGAACCGGGTCTTGCTCTCCGGGGGGATGCCCCCCTGATCCTGGAGCCGGGAGATATCCAGCATGCTGCGCACCAGCCGGTTGAGCCGCTTGGTTTCATCGGAAACCAGCTGCAGGTATTGGTTCTGTTTTTCCGGGGGGATGGTGCCGTCCAGAATGCCGTCCACAAAGCCGCCGATGGTGGTCATGGGGGTTTTCAGCTCATGGGAAACATTGGCCACAAATTCTTGACGCTGATATTCGCTTTTCTGCAGGGAGGAGGCCATGTTGTTAAAGGCCAGGGCCAGTTCTTCTACTTCCACGGTGCTTTTGTGGCCGGTGTTGACCCGGGCAGTCAGCTCGCCGTGGCCGAAGGCACTGGCGGCTTTCACCATTTCCCGCAGGGGGGCGGACTGCTGCCGCAGCAGAATGGTCATAATCACAACGCAGATCAAAACCACCAGAATGGACACGAAAACGAAAATTTCCGTGATCCGGCGCATGACGATCTGGGTGATATCGATGGGAGAAGAAACCAGCACAATGCCCAGCCGGCTGCCGTTTTCGGCATAGATGGGCAGGGATACCACATACCGTTCATCGAGGTAAAGACCGGCGACGATGCCGGTATCCGTCAATCCGCCGGATTCGAAGGTGCGTTCCAGGTATTCCTCATCCAGGTGCATGCCCACATGGGGACAGCCCAGAGGGTCGCTGGCGCAGCAGACAAGCTCGCCTTTGGTGTTGCAGATCACCGCGTCGGCATCGCTTACCGATGCCGCCACCGTCAGGGCAATGCCGAAATCCCGGTTACTGACGGGCTTGGCGGAGCCATAGGCCTGCACAAGCTGGACGATCACCTGGCCGTCGCTTTTCAGCCCATCCATGGCCCGCTCGGTGAGATAATTGTTCACCAGAAGCTGAAAAGAAATGCCGATGATCACCAGCGCCGCGATAATCAGGATGATAATGGCGGTAAAGGTGCGGCTGAAGGTGCTTTTCATAGCTTACAGTACCTCAAATTTATAACGCAATCTGCGAACATTAACATACATCATTAGCATAATTTAACCTCATTTGACCTTGTTTTCTTTACTATGCTACCGTATTTAACCGCAACTACCACCACAAAAAATTTTTAATGTCGGTAGCGCGGTAGTTTTCAGCAAAGTGAAGTTTTTGCTTTGCAAAAGTGAAGTAGGCATAGCCTGTGAAGTAAAGTTTGCCAATCACTTCGCTGGAAGGCGAAACTTCGTTGCGAAGCTACTTCGCTTCCGCAGGAAACCTCACTTGCCGCAGGCAAACTTCGTTAAATTCGAAGTTTACAAAACTTCGAATTTATAACCCACGCCCCATACGGTTTTCAGGCTCCAGCTTTCGCTGATGCCCTCCAGCTTTTCCCGGAGCCGCTTAACATGGACATCCACGGTGCGGCTGTCGCCGAAATAGTCAAAGCCCCAGACTTCGTCCAGAAGCTGATTGCGGGTGTAGACCCGGTTGGGGGAAGATGCCAGGTAGAACAGCAGCTCCATTTCCTTGGGGGGCGTGTCAATCTTTTTGCCGCCCACCAGCAGCTCGAAGGCGTCCATGTCGATAATCAGCTTGTCATAGACCAGCCGCCGGGCTTTCTTTTCCGTGGCTGTGCCGGCGCTGCGGCGGAGAACGGCTTCGATCCGGGCAAGGACTTCTTTCATTTCAAAGGGCTTGGTAATGTAATCATCGGCGCCGGATTTCAGACCGGCAACCTTGTCGTCGGTTTCACTTTTGGCGGTGAGCATAATGATGGGCGTGGCGCTCTCTGCCCGGATGGCTCTGCATACAGCCCAGCCGTCCATCACCGGCATCATCACATCCAGCAGAACCAGGTCGGGCTGGATGGCGCGGAATTTGCTCAGACCCTCACCGCCGTCAGCGGCTACGGTAACGGCGTAGCCCTCTTTCTCCAGGTACATCTGCAGAAGCTGGGCGATATTGCGGTCGTCTTCCACCACAAGAACAGTTACGGCCATAAAAATACCTCCATATTGCATAAATTGCTATTTTTGTCATTATATCACCTTTTTCAGAATTTGTATGAACTTTTTTTAAAGAGATTCCCCCAAAAATGTGAACAGCCATGTTTTGACAGTCTTTACGCCTGTGGAAAGGTATGATAGAAGCATCATTTTGGAATTGCAGGGATGCTCGTACTTGCCAGAGGCCCCCTTGTGTAAAGGGGGCTGGATTTTTGCGAAGCAAAAAGACTGGGGGATTGTTATTCTATGACAACCCCTCCGGCCAAAATCTCTGATTTTGGCCACCTCCCCTTGCACAGGGGAGGCTCGCGCTTTGCGCTCCATTCGACAAACGACCTGCAATTTGAAAGGAGCAATATTATGTGGGAATTTTGGAAGGCCGTATTTTTCGGTATTGTGGAGGGAGTCACAGAGTGGCTCCCGGTGTCCTCCACGGGGCATATCATTTTGCTTAACGACTTCATGCCCCTGAATATCAGCCCGGCATTTTACGAGCTGTTTGAGATCGTCATCCAACTGGGGGCGATTCTGGCGGTGATCGTGCTGTTTTTCCACAAGCTCAATCCCTTTTCGCCAAAAAAAGACGATCTTCAGAGAAAGGAGACCTGGCATCTTTGGGGTAAAGTGGTGGCGGCGGTGCTGCCCTCGGCGGTGATCGGTATTTTGCTGGATGATCCTTTGGATGCGTTTCTGCAAAACACCCCGGTTTCCGGCACCACGCTGAATGTCATCGTGGTGGCATCGGCGCTGATCTTCTACGGTATCGCCTTCATTCTGGTGGAGAAGCGGAACGCCGGCCGCAGCTTCGCCATTACCGATGTCCACAATATCGATTATAAAACCGCTTTGCTCATCGGCGCGTTTCAGTGCCTGAGCCTGATCCCCGGCACATCCCGTTCCGGCGCAACCATTTTGGGGGCAATTTTCCTTGGGGTCAGCCGCAGTGCCGGAGCAGAATTTTCCTTCTTCCTGGCAATTCCTACCATGCTGGGTGCCAGCGCACTGAAATTGCTCGGTTTCCTGCTGGAGGGGGTGCAGGCGACTTCCACGGAGCTGACGGCGCTGATTACCGGGTGCCTGGTGTCTTTCCTGGTCAGCCTGGTGGTGGTCAAGGCGCTGATGGAGTATGTACGCCGGCATTCCTTTGCGGTGTTTGGAGTGTACCGGATCATCCTTGGGGCGGTGGTGCTGCTGTATTTTACAATATTCTAAAGCCTTCTCCCTGAGGAGAAGTCCTTTTTTAAAGCGCCATCCACGGTGCGGTAAAGCACCAAAGCGCCCAAGCTGGCAGGCACCCACAGCAGAGAATAGGGCAGGCAGATCTGCCCCAGGAAATTGCAGGGGGCTGTCCGGTAATCCCAGACGGCGTATTTCCGGTTTACCAGCAGTCCGGTAAGCAGTTCCAGAAAGGTGATCATGGCAGAAAACAGCAAAAGCTGGATCGCCACAGGCACCCGGCGAAGCAGGGCGCTGAGTTTGCCAATGAGCAGAAAACAAATTCCGCCCAAAAGGAACATACTGCCGTGGCTTCGCCCCCGCCATAAGAATTCCAGAGTCATATAGGCACCGCCGCCGAAATAGAACAAAACACAGGCCTTCCAAAATCGCATAATACCACCTCACAGGCAGTATGCCCAAAAAAACTTGAATTTTTACTTGACAAACGGGGTCTGCTCATATATAATGACAAAGCTGATTTCGGGATTGCCGAAATTTTGACCATCCATGGCGGCGTAACTCAGTTGGTAGAGTACCCGGTTCATACCCGGTCTGTCACCTGTTCAAGTCAGGTCGCCGCTACCAGGCCCGTTGGTCAAGCGGTTAAGACACCGCCCTTTCACGGCGGTAACATGGGTTCGATTCCCGTACGGGTCACCAAAAAATAACACCACCCATCCGGGTGGTGTTATTTTTTGCCGTACGGAAATCGAATCATCTAAATGCAACAGTCCGGTGGACTGTTGCTTGCCGGGCAGGGTCCCGGCAACACCTTAGTTGCCGTCCATTCCCGGACGGCAACGCAAACGATTCCCGTACGGGTCACCAAAAAAGGCACACACCATCCGGTGTGTGCCTTTTTTGCCGTACGGGAATCGAAGAGGGCGGCCTTGGCGCAGCCAAGGCAAAAAAGTGTCCGGTGGACACTTTTTTAGCCCGGGGGAGATTCCCGCTCTTTCAGAGCGCAGTCCGCAAGGACTGTGAAATGAAAGAGCGCGACACGACCAATCATCATTCACCGGGTCGATGTCCCTCTCCTAAATTCGTGAGTGTAACACGGCGCCGTTCTGCATATGCCAACAAATCCCGTGCATTACTTGCAGGGTGCCAGACATAAGCGATCAAGTAATCTACATGCTCTACCATATAACGGTTGGCCCGAACGATGGCAAACTTCCGGGGAACATTTTCCATCCCGGGAGGGTAAAAGGTACTGTCAAACCCGGAAGGCGTCTCTGTCGGCCGCTCAGCAGGATGGTAAGGTACCAGCAACAAAAGCGTGATCTCCGGATGCCGCACCTTTGCCGCCGCAAGAGCCCGGGCAACAACACGATCAAAGGCACCATAGTTTCCAACGATAAACTCACGGACACCGCACTGTGTGATATGGTGCTCAATGGCTGCTTCTAGCTGTGGATATATCTCACCCTTTGTCTCCCTATGTCCGATAAAAAAGCAACTGCTCATATAACCACCCGCTTATTTCGTATTACCAAATTTATTTTATTATATTTGGTAATGCCAAATATATCAACCCCTAACCGACATATAATGACGATATTGGGGGTGAGCAGTTTGAAGCCGAGAAAACTGGAACTTGGTGACCGCAATATCATTGGCGCAAGGGTTGCACAGGCGCGTAAAGCAAAGGGTATGAAGCAGGTGCAACTGCTTGCCAAACTTCAGCTGGCAGGCGTTGACTTGAGCGTACCGGCCTTGTCTCTTTTAGAAGGACAGAAGCGGCCTGTATCTGATATCGAGCTGAACGCCCTGGCAGATATTTTGGGCGTTTCCGTAGATTGGCTGTTAGGCCGGGAAAATTAAATACAATTACCGCCGGAAAGCATAGTTTTCCGGCGGTTTTGTCGTTGTGTCTGCTCATAATAATAAATGGAAAGAGTTACCAAAAAGACCGAAAAATCTATACCTTCACAATCATTAGACAATGCGCTTGAGCACAGGGATTTTCCTTACAATCCACACGCCGAAAACACAGGCGGCAAAGATAACCGGCGGCAACGCAAAACGATACACATAATCACTGTCCGATACGCCCAGCAGCTTGACCGCAACGATGATCGCGAGGGAGTGCGTGAGCCAGACGCCCATGCAGCAACCCGACACGGTTCGTATCAGCTTCATAAGCTTTTTCCGATGGTTTAAAGCCTCGGCGATGGGCGGCTTGTCAAAGATATGCTTGACAAAAACAAATATGGCCGCTCCGGTCAGACCCGCCGGGAAAAAATGATAAGAAGCCATATACAGCTCTGTTGTTCCGGCGGCGGCTGATGCAGAAACGATATGCCCCACGGCAAAAATGCCGCTAACCATTGCCGACAGGTATAGGATTACCCGTTTATACCGGCACCATTGCTCTGTACTGACCAAATAACCAAACAGAACATAAATCATAAATCCACCGCTGATCGGCATGGTCAGGTACGAATTGTACGAAATTCCCGTCAAAGCGCACAAGGGGTTCAGTACCCAAAGCAGAGCAAAGGTCACATATACGGCATACCACAGATATTTTCTGTGATTTTTCGCCTGCAGAACCAAGGAAATGACCGGGATGGCGGCGTAGACGGCAAACAGGGGGAAGAAGAACCAATATCTAGCCTGAAATTCTGAATTGAGAAGCATAGAAACGAACTCTTTTGCAGAATGGAATGAGGCCTCCGGCGAAGAAACTCTTTGATAGATCAAATAGAAAAGATTCCAAAACAGAAACGGTATACCGATTCGCTGAAGCCTCTTTTTGACGTATTCTTTGGTGGAATACCGATTGCGGTAGTCCATCAGCTTTGCGCCGGTAAGCATAAAGAAAATGGGAATCGCGCTGTATACGACACATCGTTCCACAACACTGATTTTCCAGCTTAGCGAGTCGGAGTATGTATATATAATTCCGTTTGTATGGAAGAAAACCACCATCAAGCAAGCCAGGATAGTCAAAATGTCATAACAAAGATTATATTTCTTTTCCATTGCGATCTCTGCCTTTTCATAAAGTTACATCCAATATACCACAGCGTTCACGGCATTTCAATGGTACCCGATAAAAAAGCAACGGTGCAGCTGGCGGGCAGTTGCTTGTACCGGCTTTGTTGGGGTTCCCGATGCCCAATATAAGCAAAATATCGTTAGCAGGTGTAACAAAATGCCAACGCCACAGGTTGAAGTTGATATTTTTGATTGATATAATAACAAAAAAGCGTCCTTAACAAATGTTTTTCGAGCATTTTCACCCAACGGAAAGGAGTCATGCATCATGGCAATGTATCAAAAGGAAGCATCCTTTGATGTAGTCGTAATCGGAGGCGGATTTTCCGGCGTCTGTGCGGCCATTGCTGCCGCAAGAGAAGGTGTCCGTGTCGCGCTGATCCAGAACCGTCCCGTTTTTGGCGGCACAGGCAGTTCCGAAACCCGTATGCACATTGTTGGCGCAAACTGCCATTCCTCCAAACCCAACCTGCGGGAGACCGGCATCATAGAAGAGATCCTCTTGGAGAACAAACGCAGAAACCCCTATGCAAACTTCCCTATTTTTGACATGATTGTCTGGGAAAAGGTGACTATGGAGCCCAATATCACCTCGTACCTGAACACCAATATCGATGATGTGATCATGGACGGGGGCAAGATCCTTGCTGTGGTCGGTCACCAGAACACCACGGAAACCAAATTGACTATCCGGGGTAAAATTTTCATCGACGCTACCGGCCACGGCACGGTGGGCGTGATGGCCGGCGCAGCCAGCCGCATTGGCTCGGAGTCCAAATACGAATTCAATGAGCCCACCGCCCCCGAAGAGGCCAATACTGATACCATGGGCAACACCATTATGTTCGCCGCCACAGACCGGGGTGAGCCGGTGGAATTCATCAAGCCTGTGTGGGCTAACACCTATACGGAAGAGGACTTAAAGAACCGCCCCCATGTGGATCATGTCTGCTCCCATTCTGATGGCGGCGTCATGGCAGAATTCGACAATTCCAAAAACCGCCTGCCGGAATTTTCCAATGTGGATGCCGGCTACTGGTGGATTGAGCTTGGCGGCGATGCCGACGATATTATCGCCCAAAGCGAGCAGATCCGTGACGATCTGCTGAAAGTCCTCTACGGCGTATGGGATCACATCAAGAATCAGGGCGACCACGGTGCAGACAACCTGGATCTGGAATGGGTGAGCATGGTTCCCGGCTACCGGGAGAGCCGCCGTCTGGAAGGCGACTACCTGCTAAACGAAAATGACATCCGGGCAAACCGGGTTTTTGATGACGCTGTGGCCTACGGCGCCTGGCCCATGGATGTCCATGTTCCCGGCGGCGCAAAGTCCCTGGATATCACCCCCTCCAAGGTCTATAATTTCGAGGGCCATTATTCCATCCCTTACCGCTGTTTCTACAGCCGCAATGTGGAGAACCTGATGATGGCCGGCCGGGATATCAGCGCGTCGAAAATGGCGTTCTCTTCCCTCCGGGTCATGGGCACCTGTGCCGTGGGTGGACAGGCCGCCGGCACGGCTGCCGCTATTGCCGTCCAGCAGGATTGCACCCCCAGGCAGGTTGGACAGCGGCATATCCGGCAGCTACAGCAAAAGCTGCTGAAAAACGACTGCTACATCCCCGGTCATTCCAATCTGGACGAACATGACCTGGCTCGATCCGCAAAGATCACCGTCAGCAGCCAGCTCCCCGGCGGAGAGGGCGAAAACGTCGTTAACGGCGTGTCCAGAAGTGTGGATGACAGCAGCAACTGCTGGATCTCCGAGGCACTGACCGCACCCCAGAGTATCTGCCTGACGCTGCAAAAAGCCGCTCCGGTCAAGGAAGTGCGGATGACCTTCGATACGGATCTGAGCCACGAAATTCAGCCCTCGCTGATTAAAAATGTCCGCAAACGACAGGTGAAATACCTGCCTTTGGAGCTGGTCAAGGCTTACCGGGTGGAGCTGCTGCGGGACGGCTGCGTGGTTGCGGCCAAGGAAGTGGAGCACAATCACCAGCGCTTGAATGTTCTGAAGTTTGATGCTGTTGCCTGCGATGCCGTAAAGGTCACCATTCTGGAAACCCATGGCTGTGACAATGCACGGATCTTTGAAATCCGCATTTATTGATTACGAAAAAGAAGACATCCGATTGGATGTCTTCTTTTTTGCGGGCGCACATATATGCAGGGAAGGGTCTTGACCCTCCCTTGTGAAGTATGTCATCCTGAGCGACGGACGCAGCCTGGAGTCAAAGGATCCGCTTCCGCTGGATGTGTGAGAACGGATTCTTCGTCTCGCCGCGCTCGCTCAGAATAACAGGTGGGGACAGTTTACGCGCCGCCCAGAATTTCCAGCAGCATGGCGCAGTGCCGCCGTTTCGTCCGAGCCATGTCGGCGTAAACACAGCCGCAGGTTTCGTCCTCTGCCCGGGCGGCGTACTGGGCGCCGACTTTCAAACAATGTCCGTAGCATTTCCGCAGCACCATTCCCGGCTCACCGGAAAGGGGCTTTTCCCTGGAGTATGTGCCGGGCTTCTCCCCGGAAAGCTGCCGGATACCCTGCAGGCACGCAATATGCCGCCGGGTGTCGGCAATCATCTGCTGCACCGGATATCCCTTTTCCGGCAGCCGCTTGGAAAGCCACAGAAGCATGGCTTCCGCCTCTTTTTCCCAGGCTACCAGGGTCTGCAGACCGATCCCGGACTCCTCATTTTTTTCGCCCCGGACGCGCTGCCAAACCCGGGCTGCGGCCTGGGGATCATATTTTTCCACAAAAATCCCTCCTTTTTCCGCCACATCCTATGCGCTGCCGCAAAAATTTGTGCCATTTTCAAATTTTCCCCTTTTCTTTTTCGTTCATATGTGCTATAATACAGAAAAACAGCTACAAAGGAGGCATTTCCATGGCCAGAACCAGCGATAAGGCAGATCGGATCCTGGAATATGTGAATCAGTTCGTGCAGGAAAACGGCTACGCCCCCTCCGTTCGGGAAATCGGTGCCGCTGTGGGTCTGCGCTCCACCGCCTCCGTCAGCTACCATATCCAGGCCCTGCAGGAAAAGGGCTTGCTCCTTTCCCCCGGGGGTAAGGGCCGCAAGCGCTCCATTGTTACCAATGTCCGCCCGGGTCAGATCCCGGTGATCGGCGTGGTCACCGCCGGTATTCCCATCCTTGCGGTGGAAAATCAGGAGGGGACTATGGCCTGGGACGGTGATCCCGGCTGCTTTGCCCTTCGGGTTCGGGGCGACAGCATGATAAATGCCGGCATTTTGAGCGGCGATAAGGTGGTGGTTCGCCCCCAGCAGACTGCCATGGACGGCCAGATCGTGGTTGCCCGGATCGGAGATGAAGCCACAGTAAAGCGCCTTTCCCGGCGAAACGGCCAGGTTTGGCTTTTGCCGGAAAATGACGATTATGAGCCCATCGACGGCAGCGAGGCGGAGATCATCGGCCTGGTCAAGGCGGTTGTAAGAGAATATTGAGTTAGCAAAAGTAGGGTGCATAACGCACCCTACTTTTTGTATTTGTAAAAATTCGTGATTCAGCCTTGCCTCCCTCTTTGAGGGAGGTGGATCGCCGCAAGGCGAGACGGAGGGAGTGTGTTGGCGAAAGAACACTCCCCCAGTCACCACCTTGCGGTGGCGACAGCCCCCTCATAGAGGGGGCCGAGGGGGCGGCATCGCCGCCCCCAATCTTTTATTTCAGCAATTCGGCGATGGCAGACATACGCTTTGCGTCCAGCTTGCAGACCTTCCGGTCGTAGCTGAGCAGGCCGTTGGTTTCGTCCTCCACATCGCTAACCTGGGTGTAAATGGCGGCACACAGCCCCTGCCCCCGGGCTGGGAGGATCTCATCCTTATATAGCCGCTCCACTGCCTGGGCAAATTCCTCCGCATTTTCAAACTTTCCGTAGCCATAGGTCTGCTCGGTGTTGAACACGTGACCCTCAGGCTTGTAGGAATAACCGCCGAATTCCGACAGCACCAGTGGCTTGTCCGTGGCGGTGAGTTTCACCTTTTTGAAATACACGTGGCGGCTGTCCACATCGGTCTTTTTCCGGCGGAACCAGCCGGAGGTGGAGTCGATGAACCGGGTGTTGTCTAATTTTCGCATCTGGCGGTAGACGTTGTCGCTGTCAAACTGTCCCCAGCCCTCGTTGAAGATCGTCCAGTAGCAGATGCAGGGGTGGTTTTTCAGCTGTTTGACGGTGGCGGCCATGGCATTCAGGAAGCGCTTCCGGGTCTGAGGGTCCCGATGCAGCCCCCTATCCGGGAGCTTCTGCAGGCCGATGGTGGGCAGAACCGTATCCCGGAAGAAGCTATATTTTCCATTATTTACCATATCCTGGAAAACCACCATACCCAGCCGGTCGCACTGGTAGTAAAATTCCTCCGGTTCGACTTTGATGTGCTTGCGCAGGGTGTTGAAGCCCAGTTTTTTCATGGCCAGAATGTCCTCGGCGTAGCAATCCGGATGGGCGGGGGTGAACAGGCCGTCGGGCCAGTAGCCCTGATCCAGCAGTCCGTGGAAAAAGTAGGGTTTTCCGTTGAGGCAGAGCTGGGGGATGCCATGAATCTCGCGGACATCCAGGGTGCGCAGGGCAAAATAGCTTTCTACCCGATCTGTTTCGGTTTCTACGGCAAATTCGTAAAGATACGGATCTTCCGGACTCCAGAAGTGGGGATTTTCCAGGGTGATGGTACTGCCCAGAGGGAACGCACCCAGCCCCGGAACAGTGACTGTGCCCGGCAGGAAAGGTTCGGTGGAAATGGTGACGGCGGCGTCCTTCGTATCAATGTGGAGCCGGCGGATATAGCGGTCGGGAACGCTTTCCAGCCACACCGTCTGCCAAATGCCCGACACCGGGGTGTACCACATACCGCCCCGCTTCATCACCTGCTTGCCGTAGGGCAACGACTTGTCCCGGAGGTCATCGGTGCAGGTGATTTCCAGGCAGTTTTCTTCCTGCAAAGCGAAAGTGATGTCGAAGCAGAAGGCTTCATAGCCGCCCTCGTGACGGCCGATGAGCTGACCGTTGAGGGTAATCTCCGCGATTTGGTCGGCACCGCCGATGTGCAGTAGCACCCGATCCTTGCGGAAGCCCTCCGGCAGGGTGAAATTCCGGCGGTAGATCAAGGGAACTCCCTCGGGGAAATGCTGGTTGATACCGGAAAGCTGGCTTTCCGGGCAGAAAGGCACTCGGATCTTCCGGGAAACTTCGGCATTTCCGGCGGAAAATTCCCACCAGCCGTTTAAGTTTAAGTAGCTGTCACGCTTCATCTGGGGTCTGGGATAGACCTGCCAGGGAGTTTCGTTGGAGGCAAGCAGGGCTTCGCCCTGTTTGGTCAATAAAGCAATGGGCATAAGGTTGGTTCCTTTCAAAATGAGATGAACACGATTTAGGGGTGATTAAGGCTTCTCCTTGAGGAGAAGGTTGTGCGGACGAGCGATGCTCGCCCCTACGATTTTACAGCCAGGTTTGTTGCCCCTATGAAAAGAAGGGTTACTTCTTTTTCAGCAGTTTCAGCAGGGGAATCAAAATCAGCCAGGCGGCGATGGCGGCGATGAAGGCCGCCAGGAAGATATTTTCATTGGGGATAAAGGAGGTAGTGCCGTCGGTATTGGTGACGGTATCGGCATTTTTCAGCACTGCCGCGCCGATGGCCGGGCCCACCACGCCGGGGATCAGCACCTGTCCCACGATCCGCAGACCCTGGAACATACCGGCCTTATTTTTCGGCGTGCAGTCCCGGATCAGCGCGCCGATGATAGCGCCGGTGCCGATAAAGCCGCAGAGCAAAAGCAGACTGCCTGCAAACACCAGTGCGGTATTGCGAACGAAGAACAGCACCACATAGCCCGCCATCAGCAGTCCCAGCACAGGGAAAATGGCGGTTTTGAATCCGTGCTTGTCGTAAACCCGGCCGTAAACGGCGGTAAATGCCGCGGAAAGGATGATAGCCGGGGCGAAGATCAGCACATAGTCCGTAAGCCCCAGGGTTTCCGTGTAGTACAGGATCAGGTAGGGCATGAAAATCTGGATGGAGATATTAAACAGCGCCAGCAGGATCAGTGTCACATACAGCCGCTTGTTGGCTTTCATAACGCTGGGGCGGAAGCCGTAGAAAATGTTGGCGAAATAATTCTGATTTTCCGGGATCTTTACGGTGTTTTCTTTAATAAGGAAGAAACCGGCGATACCCAGAACGGTCACAACGCCGCCGATGATGCTGAAAATCAGGGTCCAGTCGGCTTCCTTGCTTTGATCCATGCCCATAAAACCGCCGAAAACCACCAAAATCGCCATCAGGGGCATCATGGCGTTAATGCCCTCCGCCGCGCCGCGGTTGGTTTCGTCGGTGGAATCTGTCAGCCATGCGTTGAAGGCGGCGTCATTGGCGGAGCTTCCGAAGAAGGTCATGACGCAGTCCAGAACGATCGTTAATGTGATGCACAGGGACATGGCGGCGCTGCCCACGGCCACAGTGGGGAAAAACAGGTTGTTTACCAGCTCTGCCCGGATCAGACCGAAGGCAAAAATCGACAGTCCCCAGAGGATATAACCGGCGCAGATGAACACCTTTCGCCGACCTAATTTATCCGACAGCGCACCAATGAGCAAAGTGGTCACCGTGGCGGTGACGGCAGAAGCGGCCACCATCAGGGAAATCTGCTCAGCGGTTGCGTGGAACATTTTATAGATGAATACATTTAAGTACATATTCTCCACGACCCAGGCCACCTGCCCCACCAGGGAGAAGATCACCAGAGCCAGGTAGAATTTTCCAAGACTGCTGTTTTTCTTCATGAGATGCACGCTCCTTAAGCTTTTTGATGATTATATCACGAAAAAAGATAAGGCACAAGGTAGGAAATTTGTAAATTATCCCACCTTTTCATTGACTTTTTCCCTTTGAGAATGTATAATCTGCCCATATTCAAGGAATATACGGAAAAACGAAACGTATAGTGAAAATAAATGGAGGGATCGGAATGTTCTTTGTGCCGTTGGAAGGTTTGCGACAAGTTACTTATTTGGCGATCATTCTGCGAATTATCTGCGCGGTGGCCGTCGGTGGTTTGATCGGCCTGGAGCGGGGCATGAAAAACCGCCCTGCCGGTCTGCGGACCTATATGCTGGTGTGTGTGGGCTCCTGCCTCATCATGCTGACCAACCAATACCTGTACCAGGTGTCCGGCGCCGGTGATCCCATGCGTCTGGGTGCCCAGGTAGTCAGCGGTATCGGCTTTTTGGGCGCGGGCACCATTATCGTCACCAAGCACACCCAGATCAAGGGTCTGACTACCGCTGCCGGCTTGTGGGCTTCTGCCGGTGTGGGTCTGGCGCTGGGCGTTGGTTTTTACGAGGCTGCCCTGGTGGCTGGCCTGGCGGTGTTCTTCGTGCTCACCGGCCTGCAGAAGCTGGACAACAGAATGCGCAGCAAGACCCGCACCCTGGAGGTCTACATAGAAATCGCGGATTCTCTGAATATCGGCGCTCTGGTGCGCAGTGTCCGGGATATGAATGTGGAGATCGAGGATATCCAGCTGGAGCATGACACCGTTCCCGAGGACGGCGCCCGTTCTTTGATCGCCACCCTGAAATGCAAGAAGCGCACCGATCACAAGCCGCTGATGGATAAGATCCGCAAGATCGAGGGCGTTATTTATCTGGAAGAGCTGTAAGATTATGAAGATTTACACACTGACCCTTTCTCCTGCCTACGATGTCCACGCTGCGGCAAAGACCTTCGCCGCTTTCCACGAAAATTTAGCCACCGTTTCTTCCAGAGAAGCCGGCGGCAAGGGCGTGAATATCAGCCGGGCGCTGCATAATAACGGCGTTGCCAACACCGCTGTGGTGGTGCTGGGAAGGGATAACTGCAGCGAATTTCAGTCTGATTTGGAGAAAACCGGCATGGATTGCCTGTGTTTTTACCGCCCCGGCCGTATTCGGGAAAATTTGACCCTCCACTGTCCCGACACCCCGGAAACCCGGATCAGCTTCACCGGCTTTACGGTGGATGCGGGCGTTCTGGAGGAAGTCCGGGGAGCATTGGACATTGACGAAAATACGGTGGTGACCTTTACCGGCCGGGTGCCGGAGGGTATTTCCATGGCCCAGACCAAGGCCTTTTTGAAGGAGCTGCAGGCTCTGGGCGCAAAGATCGTGCTAGATTCCCGTTCCTTTGATTTGGAGGATATCTGTGAGGTTCGCCCCTGGCTCATCAAACCCAACCAGGAGGAAATCTCCATGCTCTTCGGCTGTCCGATCGACACTGCGGAGCAGGCGCTGGAAAAAGCTCGGAAATTTGTGGATGCCGGGGTAGAAAATGTGATGGTATCCCTGGGTGGCGACGGTGCGGTGCTGATCCGTGACGGAAAGATGTATCTGGCTGTGCCGCCGAAGCTCGAGCCGGTTTCCACCATCGGCGCCGGCGACAGCTTTATCGCCGGATTTCTGGCTGCAGCCAGGGAAAACGGCACGCCGGAGGAATGTCTGAAAAATGCCTCCGCCTATGGCACCGCCGCCTGCCTGACGGCAGGCTCCCAGCCTCCGGAAATGGCGGATGTTGCGCGGATCCGGAAGGAAGTAAAGATCCGGGGATTGGTGTAAAATTTGATATTGTTCTGACAGCAGGAGCCAACCGCCGGCTCCTGCTTTTTGCAAGTATCGCCTTGCCATCCCCTTTGGGGTGAAGGGGATGGCTTTGCGGACGAGCAATGCTTGCCCTACGATATCTTGCGACAGTGAAATCATTGATTTAGGTTCGCTTTGCTACCCTCCCCTGGAGTCCCTGCCACAGGGATGATAAGTGCGGGACAAAACTGGAAATTTTTGTATACAAAAAATAAAAGAATTAACTTGAAAACATAGGCAATTCGTGGTATTGTATACTGTGATATAGAGTGAAAACTATGCCCTTTTGACAAAAAATATTCCAATCATCCCGGATTTGTGAGAAAAATCCGTATATGGTGGGAAAACAGAGGAGTTTTGCGCCATGAACATGGTAGAAACAAGACCCGAGGAAATTACTCAAAAAACCCTGCTGGACAGAAAGGCCATTCTGCGCAAGGATCGCGGTTACTGGTTCCTTCGGAGAACCCAGGATATCATCCTTTCCCTGCTGGCCCTGTTGGTGCTGTGGCCGGTAATGCTGATTCTCGCGCTGATCATTGTCATCGACAGCCCCGGCGCAGGCCCCTTCTATGCCCAGACCCGGGTGGGTCGCAACGGCAAGGAGTTCCGCTTCTATAAATTCCGTTCCATGTGTCCCAATGCGGACAAGCAGCTGGATTCTCTGCTGGAGCTGAATGAAATGGAAGGCCCGGTGTTTAAGATCAGGGAAGATCCCCGGATCACCCGGGTGGGCAAATTCATCCGCCGGACAAGCATCGATGAACTGCCCCAGCTGCTGAACGTCCTCAAGGGCGATATGAGCATTGTCGGCCCCCGTCCGGGTCTGCCCAGAGAAGTGGATCAGTACACCGAGTACGAAAAGCAGCGGCTCTATGTGACCCCCGGCCTGACCTGCTATTGGCAAATTCAGCCCAACCGCAACAGTCTGACCTTTGAACAGTGGCTGGAACTGGATCTGCAGTACATAAAGGAACGCAGCTTCGCTACCGACTGGAAGATCATCTTCAAGACTTTCAGCGCGGTGCTGGGAATGAACGGTGAGTAAAAAATGAAAATTACCATGTTTGGTCATAAGCGCATACCCTCCCGGGAGGGCGGCGTTGAGATCGTGGTGGAAGAGCTCTCTGCCCGGATGGCAGCCCAGGGGCACAAGGTCACCTGCTACAACCGGGGCGGTCATCATGTGGGCGGCGCCCAGTTTGATGAAGGCAGAGGCAAGCACTACAAGGGCGTTCGGTTAAAAACGGTGCCTACCCTGGATAAAAAAGGTCTGGCGGCGGTAACCTCCAGCTTTTTTGCCGGCTTTGCGGCGGCATTCAGCACCGCCAGGGTGGTGCATATCCATGCCGAGGGTCCGGCAGTGATGGCGTGGCTTCCCAGATTGTTCGGCAAGCGGGTTATCGTCACTGTCCACGGCCTGGACTGGCAGAGAGAAAAATGGAAGCATGGCTTCGGCGCGAAGTACATCCGCTGGGGCGAGAAAATGGCCGTAAAATACGCCCACGAGATCGTGGTGCTCAGCGAAAATGTGCAGAACTATTTCCGGGATACCTACGGCCGGAAGACGGTATTCATTCCAAACGGCGTTGCCAAGCCTGGAATTCTGCCCGCGGAGAAAATTGCGGCGGAATATGGCCTCCAAAAGGATGGCTACATCCTGTTTTTGGGTCGGCTGGTGCCGGAAAAGGGCATCCATTATCTCATCGAGGCCTTCAAAAATGTCAAAACCCATAAAAAATTGGTGATCGCCGGCAGCGCTTCGGATACCGATAGCTATGCCGCAAAGCTGCGTCAGCTGGCTGAGGGCGATGACCGGGTCGTGTTCACCGGCTTTGTCCAGGGAAAGCCCCTGCAGGAGCTGTACAGCAACGCATATATCTATGTTCTGCCCTCGGATCTGGAGGGTATGCCCCTGAGCCTGCTGGAGGCCATGAGCTACGGCAACTGCTGCCTGACCTCCGATATTCCCGAATGCGCCACGGTGACGGAGGATAAGGCCGTTACCTTCCCCAGGGGAAATGTGGCGGCGTTGGAAGAAGCTTTGCAGACGCTTTGCGATGACCCTGCCCGGGTGGCGGGATATCAGCAAGCTTCCGGTGATTTTATTTGCGAAAAATACAATTGGGACGATGTGGTAAAACAGACTTTGGAGCTGTATCAGTGAGGTTTTTATGAAAGTATTGCTGGTCAATAAATTTCATTATAAAAAGGGCGGCAGTGAAACCTACTATTTCACTGTGGCGGAGGCTTTGCGCCGCAGAGGCCATGAGGTGGTCTTTTTCGCCATGGAGGACGAGAAAAATCTGCCCTGCCAGCAAGATAAGTATTTTGTTTCCAAAGCCGCAGTGTCCGGCGGAATCAAAAACAAGCTGAACATGGTGCTGCACATCGCCTATTCCAAGGAAGCCTACCAGAAAATGAAGGCGCTGCTTGGGGAGGAAAAACCGGATCTGGTGATCTTAAATCTGGTACATAAGCAGATTTCCCTGTCCATCATCGATGCCATCCGGGAATACGACAAAAAACTTCCCATTTTCTGGACCATGCACGATCTCATCGCCATTTGCCCGGCCTACACCATGCTGGACGGCAAGGGTCAGATCTGCGAAAAGTGCCGGGACGGCAATTTTAAGCCATGTGTGGAGAATCGGTGCATCCGGGGCAGTCGGCTTATGAGCATGCTGTCAAAATACGAGGCCGATTACATCCGCAAAAGAAAATGGTACGACGAAGTGGATCTTTACATCTGCCCCTCGGAATTTTACCGGAAGAAGCTGACCTGCGCGGGCTTTACCAAAAGCCCCATCGTGACCATGCGAAACCCCCTGCCCTTGGATACGGTATATGAAGAGAATCCCGGTGGGGATTATGTGCTGTATTTTGGCCGCCTGGCCCAGGAAAAGGGCGTAAAGCAGCTGCTGGACGCCGCGGCCCTCGCCGGCTGCCGGCTGGTTGTTCTGGGTACAGGCCCGGCAGAAGACGAGCTGAAGGCCTGCGCCAAGGATATGCCCAATGTGGAATTTAAGGGCTTCCAGACAGGAAAAGCCCTGGAAGATTTTGTAAAAAACAGCCGCTGTGTGGTGCTGCCGTCCCAGTGGTATGAAAACGGCCCTTACAGTGCCATGGAAGCCATGGCCGCAGGCAAGCCCCTCATCGTTTCCGCCAACGGCGGCCTGCCGGAGTTGGTGGATGAGGGAGAAAACGGCTATGTCTACCGGGGCGGCGCGGAAGCCCTGGCTATGTGCATCCGTAAGATGATGGCGCTGAGCGAGGAAGATTACGGGCAGATGTCCCGCAGCGCTGTGGAAAAGGCCCGGGCTCTGTTTGACCCGGAGGGATATGTATTGGCTTTGGAAGAAGCCTTTGAGAAGGCAACTGTGTAAGTTTTGGTAATTTGGAAAGATTTAGGTGATCAATGATTATGAAAAGAACAAGAGAAACATGGGTCGATTTGACGAAGGTGCTGGCTTGTGTACTGGTTGCCCTGGGACACTTCTTCCAGGGTTTGGCAGGCGCGGATATTATCGGTGTCTCTGCGGTTTATACATGGTTCAAGCAAACCATTTATTATTTCCATGTACCGCTGTTTTTCCTGTGCAGCGGCTATCTGTATCAGAAAGGCGCACCGGTAAAGTCCTTTAAGGACTGGAAAGCCAATGTAGTTAAGAAACTGGTTGTTCTGGGTGTGCCCTTTGCGGTGTTCTCCTGTCTGTCCTGGGGACTGAAGATGGTCTTTGCCGCGGAAGTCAATAATCCGGCGGGAGATCTGCTGCAGATTCTGTTTATCCACCCCTCGTCGCCTTACTGGTATTTGTACACTCTGTTTTTCATGTTTCTGATAACACCTACCATGAACAATAAGGGCGCGGCTTTTGCCATCGGCGCTATGGCTGCCGGCGTGAAGTGGGTGGCCCTGAACTGGAGCACCACGAATATTTTTGCCGTGTCCTCTCTGATGAATCATGAGATCTGGTTCGTGCTGGGCATGGTTATCGCCTTTGTGGACCTGCCCAAGCTGCTGCGGAAGCAGAGAAATATGCAGTTTGTGGGACTGATTATGTCTGTTTTGTTTGTGGCAGGCAGCGTGGCGGTATATTCCCGTCGGCTGAATTCCAACATTCTGACCTTTATGTTTGGCATCTTCGGCTGCAGCGCGGCAGTCATTACCGCCATTACCGCCAAATTCTCCGATGAAACCAAAAAGACCTTCCAGTCCCTGGCCGACTACACCATGCCGGTGTTTTTGATGCATACCATATTCGCCGCAGGCTTAAGAAGCGTGCTGCTGAAGTTTGGCGTGACCAATGCCACTATCCACATCGCAGCCGGTCTGTTCATCAGCTTTGCAGGCCCGGTGCTGGTGGGCTTTGTGCTGAAAAAGCTCAAGTGGGCGGAATTCATTCTCTATCCCGGAAAGTTCATTAAATTCAAAGCGGATAAAGAGGTGCAGAAGCATGGCCGGAAAGCTTAACGGAACCGTTATCGTAACCTATCGGTGCAACGCCCGGTGCAATATGTGCAACCGGTATAAAGCCCCCTCCAAGCCGGAGGAGGAGATCTCTATTGAGACCATTCGCAAGCTGCCGCCGATGTACTTTACCAATATTACCGGCGGTGAGCCCTTCATTCGTACCGATCTGAAGGATATTGTCCGGGAGCTGTACAAAAAGAGTGACCGCATCGTCATCTCTACCAACGGTTTCTTTACCGATCGGATCGTGGATCTGTGCAAGGAATTTCCCAACATCGGTATCCGCATCTCCATTGAGGGCCTGGAAGAGACCAATAACGAAATCCGCGGCCTGGCCGATGGCTACAACCGGGGCTACACCACCTTGAAAACCCTCCGGGAAATGGGCATGAAGGATGTGGGCTTCGGCATGACGGTGCAGGATAAGAACGCGCCGGACTTGGTGCCCCTGTACCAAATCTCCAACGAGATGGGTATGGAATTTGCCACCGCGTCCCTGCACAACAGCTTCTATTTCGTGGAGGCCAAGAACATCATCCACGACCGACCCATGGTCGCCAAGCATTTCGAAGACCTGATCAATGAACTGCTCCGGTCCAAGAGCCCCAAAAAGTGGATGCGGGCTTATTTCAATCATGGCCTCATCAACTATATCTATGGCCAGAAGCGGCTGCTGAAGTGCGACATGAGCTTCGACACCTTCTTCATCGACCCCTACGGCGATGTGATGCCCTGCAACGGTACCAAGGATAAGGAAGTCATGGGTAACCTGAATGAGCAGACCTGGGACGAGCTGTGGAACAGCAAGGAAGCGGAAGCAGTGCGCAGCAAGGTGCGCTGCTGCGACCGGGATTGCTGGATGATCGGCTCCGTTTCTCCGGCAATGCACAAGTATATCTGGGTGCCCGGTATGTGGGTGGTTTGGCACAAGTTCAAATCCCTGTTTACCAAGAAGCCCTACTCCATGTATGAAAACAAGATCGTCCGGGACTACCGGGACGGCAAGGTCACCAAGGAAGACCTGGACAAATGCTCTACCTGCGACCTCTGCGCCACCGTCAACGACGGTCTGTCCGATGCCTCCAAGGAGCAGCTGAAGGACAAGACCGGCGAGGAGATCGTGGACGCCGATATCGCTCAGCAGATGAAATAAGGGGAGATCAACGTGAACATTTTGTATATTGCGTATTCCTGCTCGCCCTATCACGGAAGTGAGGACAAGATCGGCTGGAGCTTGCCTATGGAAAGCGCAAAAACCAACAATGTTTTCGTAATCACCAAAGAAGAACAGAGAACCTATATTGCGCAGTATTTCCAAAGCAATCCCGGAGGGAATATCCGGTTTTACTATGTAGATATCCCCAATGTGTTCAAAAAGCTGTTCAAAGGCCCCCTGTACTCCGGCAGATTGAATATCTGGAATCGCCGGGCACAGCAGGTGGCGAAGGAAATCTGTGAAAAAGAGGGCATAGATGTTATACATCAAATCGCTCCCGTGGAATTCAGAAGCATCGGCGCCTACGGCAAGATTCCCGGTGTAAAGTTTGTCTGCGGCCCAATGGGCGGCGGTGAGTATATCCCCAAGGGACTGCGACCCTATGCCAAAGGGCACGGACTGGTGGAAATCGTAAGAGCCCTGGCCAATGCCTGGTATAAATGCAAACTGGGTCTTGCGGGAACTTTCCGGCGCTGCGATAAGCTGCTGTTTTCCAACCGGGAGACCCGGAGCTATCTGCGGCAGCATCTGCCCAAGGTGCAGCATCCGAAAATTATGACTGAGATCGGTATCGATATCACAGAGATTTCTGAAAATCCAAGAAAAGCCCCCGGCGAAAAACGCAGGTTTTTGGTAGCCGGACGGCTGGTGTACAGAAAAGGCCACGCCCTGCTGCTGGACGCTCTGGAGCAGCTCCCGGAGGAAATGGATTATGAATGCCGGATCGTGGGCGACGGCCCGGAATATGAAACCATCAAAAATCGCTGCCAAAGCAGCGAAAAGCTCAGCAAGCATGTGGTTCTGACAGGCGCAATTCCTTACGCCCGGATGGTGGAGGAATATGACCGTGCTGATGTGTTTGTGATGCCCAGCCTGCGGGAAACGACAGGTACGGTTTTGCTGGAGGCCATGTCCAAGGGAATCCCGGTGATCACTGTGGGCAGATTCGGCGGTGCGGTGCTTTTGGATGAACATACGGGCTGGCATTACGACGGAAACAGCAGGCAGGACTATGTTGCCAACCTGAAAAAGGCCGTAACCGAATGCATCCAAAACCCTGAGGAAATCTCCCGTCGGGGCGAAAATGCCCGAAAAAAGGCAGAAAACTACACCTGGCAGAGAAAAATGGTGTATTTTCAGGAGCTTTACAACGAAGTATCCGTGACCGGGGAAGACTAAGAGCCGGTCTTGCGCACAGAAAATACCGTGTTTCGGAGGGAAGGATATGGACAATCAGGTGGCCATACCAAAATATATCCATTATTGCTGGTTTGGCGGAAATCCCCTGCCGAAGCAATTCGAGAAATACATCGCGACCTGGAAAAAATGGTTTCCGGATTATGAGATTATCCGATGGGATGAATCCAATTTCCCAATTCATGAATTTGCCTACGCCCGGGAAGCTATGGAGGCCGGAAAAATGGCCTTCGTCAGCGATGTGGCGCGGATCTACGCCCTGAACAAAATGGGCGGTGTGTATTTTGATACCGATGTGGAGGTCGTTGGCTCCTTTGACAGGATCCTGGAGGGGGAAGTCGCCGTTCTGGGAACAGAAACGGCAGGAGAAACCATCGGCACCGGCTTTATGGCCTTTGTCCCCGGGCATCCCCTGTGCCAAAAAATGCTGCATTACTATGAAACCCATAGCTATCTGGAGCAGGACAGCACCTTGTCCAATACCATTATTTTGGCAGAATTGGTGGCGAAGCAATATGGCATTGCCCCGGCGGAACGCCTGCAAAGAGGGGCGGATGTGGTGATTTATCCCAGCCGGTATTTTACCGCCTTTGACGGACATACAGGCCGGTATCTTATTACGAAGGATACCTGCTGTGTCCATCATTTCGCGGCCTCCTGGTTTTCCCCCGGGAGAAGATTAAAGGACAGAATCGTCCGGTTTGTTCACAGAGTGGGCAATATGAAAAAACGCTAAGGATGGCGGAGTATGAAAATTGGCATCGTTACATTTCACAGGGCGAATAACTACGGGGCTGTGCTGCAGGCATATGCCCTGCAGCAGGCCGTTGCCCGGGAAGGCCGGCACTGTGAGATCGTGGATTACCGAAATCCCAATATCGAACCGGATACCCGGCTCTTTGCCGATTTTCATGGAAATCTGAAAAAATTGGCGGGACGAATTGCCAATCAGCCTATCCGCCTGGCAAG
Source organism: Oscillospiraceae bacterium (assembly GCA_015068125.1). Lineage (GTDB taxonomy): Bacteria > Bacillota > Clostridia > Oscillospirales > Oscillospiraceae > Faecousia. The sequence goes on from SVLD01000013.1 coordinate 33,712, forward strand.
AAAAAAGGTGTTTGATACCTTTTTAAAAGAGCGTCTGACTATGAGCCGCTCCTATACGGCGGAAACTGTGGCAGAAGCGGATGCCTGCTTTGACAGCTTTATTTTCGGCAGCGACCAGATCTGGAACGGTGCCCTGACCGGCAACGACAGGAATTACCTGGGCGCTTTCGTGTCGGAAAACAGAAAAAGAAATGCCTATGCCGCCAGTTTTGGCGAAACCCAGATCCCGGAAGAAGCGCGGGAAAGTTACCAGAAAGAGCTGTCCGCCTTTCAGAATCTCTCGGTGCGGGAGAGCAGCGGTCAGCAGCGGCTTCTGGAACTCATTGGAAAAGATGCCCGGTTGGTGACAGATCCGGTGTTCTTGCTGGATAAGGGTCAGTGGCAGGGGTTGGCAAGCGCAAGAAAAACCCCTGAAAAGTATATTTTCCTGTATCATTTACAGGGAAAAAGCACAAAGATTATGGAATACGCCCAATATTTGTCCCGAAAAACCGGGCTTCCCATTGTGGAATTCCAGGCCTGGGTGAAGCTTCGGAAGGGGAATGTGAAGCCGGTGTTCGCCGGTGCCCCGGAGGACTTTTTGGCGCTGATCCAAAACGCGACCTATGTGGTAACGGATTCCTTCCACGCCACAGCCTTTTCTGTCATTTTCGAAAAGGCCTTCTGGTCGGGCATCTCGCCCAATAAGGAAGCCAAGGATACAAGAGTTGGAAATTTACTGCTGGAGCTGGGCTTGTCGGACAGACTGCTGCCCAAAGATTCCGCAGATTGGAGATATACAAACAAACCGGATTATACAGCCACAAGGGAATGCCTGAATCGGATGATGGAAGACTCCCGGCGCTATATTTCTTCGGTTTTGGAGGGCGTCCCCGGGGACACTGAAAGGAAAGATCCATGAATAACATTTCGAAAAGATCGGTACTGTCGGCGGAGCATTTTCCCTATGCTGCGATGTGGCTGACGCTGGTGTACTTCTATTTCATGAACCTGACAGAAAACTATGTGGCAAACGGTTTGGATGGAACGATTTACGCCATAGTTGTATTTTTGTGCCTTGTGTTCTATGTGATCTTCAACAAGCACATTCCGAGATTTAAAATCAGCTTTCCCTGGCTGCTGTTTTTGATTATGATGGTCCATTCCAGCCAGTGGGCCATCGAAAGCAACAACCTGTATTGGGTGACCATGTATGTGGCGCTGCTGCTGATGGTATTTGTCCTGCCTGACTGCCCCTCCTGGACGGAAAAACTGTGGTCGAAGCTCGTTTTCATGGGCATGATCCATGTTTGTGCCACCATCGTTTTCTATTTTTGTTCCCCCTGGCTGTACAGCAGCATCATGGTTCCTATATGGGGCAAGGTTCCTGGTGGCCAAAGCCTTGCCAATGCCTACAAATTGGGTCTTTCCAATCACTATTCCACAAACAGCATCTATTGCAGCGCTGTTTTGCTGGTGGTAGGCGCAAAACTGGTAGTCAACCCCAATGCCAACCCCAAAGAAAAGAGAAAAGACATTATTTGCCTGATCTTGGCTTTGTTTGCCCTGATGCTGACCACAAAAAGAGGTCCGCTGTTGTTCGCGCTTCTGGCTTTGGTGGTGACCTATTATATCTGCAATCCCAAAAACGGCGTCAGCAAAGGCTTTTATGTTGTGCTGGCGGTAACCCTGGCGCTGATCGTTTTCTATATACTGGCTCCGTTTTTGCCCTTGTTCGGCGATATTTTAAGCCGTTTTTCCGAGTCCGATGATATTTCCAACAACAGATTTTTGTTCTGGGAAAAGGCCTACGACCTGTTTACCACCAGTAAAGCCTGGGGTATCGGCTGGGGCGCCTTTGTCAGACGAAGCAAAACCGGTACCAGCGCCCATAATATCTATATCCAGCTTTTGTGCGAAACCGGCATTATTGGCTTGACGGTGTCTTTGCTCGCTATAATCAGCACATACCGCACGGCTGTCCGGGATTATCGGAAGAACAGAACCGTCATGACGATGCAGCAAAAATATATCCTGGGCTGCGCCATTGCCGCGCAAACCTATGTCATCGCCTATGGCTTTACCGGTAACTGCCTGTATGATATGACGGTGTTCTTCTACTTCCTTTCCTGCGCGGCTTCCCTGACCATGCATCAGGTACTGAACCCGAAAAAATTCAAAAAACAACGGCTTGTGTGATTGGAGTCCGAATCAAACATGAATCGAACACAAAAGTTTATCCGAAGCACCATGGCTACGGGCCTGTATCAGCTTGTACTGATGCTCACGGGCTTCATTCTGCCAAAGGTGATGCTGTCTTTCTATGGCTCGGATGTCAACGGTCTGGTCACTTCCATCACCCAGTTTATCAACTACATTACCCTGGTGGAAGCCGGCCTCTCCGGCGCGGCGGTTTATGCCCTGTATAAACCCCTGGCTGCCAACGACACCCAAGCCATCAGCCGGGTGGTGGTGGCGACCAAGAAGTTTTATGCCAAATCCGGCTGGATTTTCGCCGCGCTGGTGGGCTTGCTGGCTGTGGTCTATCCCTTTATCGTGGAAACCGACAGCGTTTCCATGCCCGGGGTGGCGGTGCTGGTGCTGGTCATCGGCGTCAGCGGCATTATGGATTTCTTCGTGCTGGGCAAGTACCGGGCAATCCTGACGGCGGATCAGAAGCAGTATGTCATTTCCCTGGCACTGCTGCTGTACTGCGTCCTGAATACCGTGATGATCGTGCTGTTTTCCGCCCTGGGCTTCAGCGTGGTCTTTGCCCGGATCGCTGCCTTGGTGGCGGTGTTTGCCAAGACCTGGATCCTGGCAGCCTACTGCAAAAAGCATTACGGCTATCTGGATTATTCCGCCAAGCCCGACGACAAGGCGCTGAACAAACGCTGGGACGCCCTGTTTCTACAGATTCTGGGAACGGTGCAGACCGGCGCGCCGGTGGTGCTGTCCACGGTTTTAACATCCCTGTCCAGCGTCAGCATTTACTCCGTATATAATATGGTGGTCAACGGCCTGAACAGCGTGCTGGGTATTTTCGGCACCGGACTGGGCGCCGGCTTTGGCGATCTCATTGTCCGGAAGGAAACCAAAAAACTCCAAAAGGCCTATCTGGATTTTGAGGTGGCCTATTACGCCCTGATTACACTGATCTACGCCGTTGCCATGGTGCAGATCCTGCCCTTTGTGCTGATCTACACCCGGGGCGTCACCGATGCGGATTACCATCAGCCGCTGCTGGGCTTCCTGTTTACCCTCAACGGCTTCCTTTACAATATCAAAACCCCTCAGGGCATGCTGGTGATCTCCGCGGGTTTGTACAAGGAAACCCGGTGGCAGACTACCGCCCAGGCGCTGATCGCCGTGATTGGCGGTGTGGTGCTGGGATATCTGTACGGCCTGGCGGGTATTATGATCGCCATGTGCGCATCCAATCTTTACCGGGCTGTCGATTTGCTGTTCTTTATCCCCAAGCATGTCACCAAGCTAAAGATGGCAGTCAGCTTGAAAAATGTGGCCCTTTCTGTGGCGGAGCTGATCATCGTCGTAGGCCTCGGTTTGCTGATCCCCTGGGACAACGGATCGTTCCTGCTGTGGGCGGCCAATTCTGCGGCCCTGGTGGTCATCGGCGTTGTCATCATCGGCACCGGCAATTTCCTGGTCAACCGGGAGCAGGTAGCATCGGTGCTGACCCGGGCAAAGCAGATGCTCAAAAAATAAAACGATAAGAAACGGAGGGGCGCGCTGTGCAATATGCAGAGCCCAAGTGGTACGCGGTAAAGCACACGGACGAAAATATTGTGGCGCAATCCCGCTCCGGTGGTATTTTTACCGCCCTTTCCGATGCGGTATTGGCGGAAAGCGGCGTGATCTACGGCTGTGTGATGACGGAGGATTTCCGGGCGGTTCACATTCGGGCAGAGGATACCCAGGGCCGGGATCGGATGCGGGGCTCCAAGTACATCGAAAGCAGCCTGGGAGATACCCTGCGTCAGGTCAGGGACGACCTGAAAGCCGGCCGCAAGGTGCTGTTTACCGGCACATCCTGCCAGATCGCCGGATTGCGGCGCTTCCTGGGCAGGGATTGGGAAAATCTTCTATGCGTGGATATCGTCTGCCACGGCGTCCCCAGCCCGAAGGTGTGGCAGGCATATTTGGCCTGGCAGGAGAAAAAGAGTAAGGCCAAGGTGGTATCCGCCAATTTCCGGAACAAAAAGGATTTCGGCTGGCGGGAGCACATGGAAACCCTGACCATGGATGACGGCAAGGTTATCCACAGCAAGGACTTTGCGCTGCTGTTTTACGATCACAGTATTCTGCGGCCCAGCTGCTATACCTGCCCCTATAAAAGCATCATGCACCCCGGTGATATCACCATCGCGGACTATTGGGGTGTCGAAAAGGCTGCCCCGGATTTTGATGATAACAAAGGCGTTTCCCTGGTGCTGGTGAACAACTCCCGGGGCGAAGGGGCTTTCGAAGCGGTGAAGGACAGCCTTCGGTGGCAGGTCACTTCCATGGAGCTGAGCCTGCAGCCGCCGCTGCTGCGACCCTTTGCTGCGCCAAAACACCGCGCTGATTTCTGGAAGGATTTTTCCACCAAAGACTTTGGCTATCTGGTCAAAAAATATGTAGGCGCAGGGCTTTTGGGAAAGATCAGAAGAAAGATCAAAAGTCTGCTGGGTAAACGCAAAAAAGGCAGGGATGCATCGTGACAGAAAAAGAGATTCCCGTACTGTACCGGCAAAAAGAAGAATGCTGCGGCTGCACGGCTTGCCTGGCGGTCTGCCCCAAGGATGCCATTACCATGGCATTGGACGAAGAGGGCTTTGAATATCCCATCATTGATGCAGGGAAATGCGTCCGGTGCGGCCAATGCCTGGAAGTGTGTCCCTTAAAGCACGAAAACAGATAAATAATCAGGAAAATCTTGCAGTTGACTTGCAGGAAAGTTCTTGGTATGATAAAAAGAGAGTTATGGCGATTCGCTCCTTTTGTTGGAATGGAGCGGCGAACAGATCAGGAGGCTCCTATGGACGAGAAGAATATGAAGCAAACCCAAGAAACAGAGGTGGACCTGGGGCGGTTGGTACAGGCCATTATTCGCAAAGCGTGGATGGTGGTACTGGTGGCCATTGTCAGTACGGCGATCGCACTGGTTGGCACACTGCTGTTTGTCACACCGCAGTACCAGTCCTCTGCCAAATTCTATGTTAATAACGGCTCGTTTAACAGCAGCACGTTAGACAAGGTGTCCAGTATCCTGTCTGCAGGCGATATCAATGCCTCCCGTGGTCTGGTGGATACCTACATCGTTATTCTCAATACCAGAGAGACCCTCAATGAGGTCATTGATTACTCCGGTGTAAATATCAGCTATAGTCAGCTCAAGAGTATCGTTTCTGCTGCCGCGGTGGATGACACCGAGATCTTCCAGGTTACCGTTACCCACCCCGATCCTGTTTCGGCAGAAAAGCTGGCCAATGCCATTGCACATATCTTGCCGAAACGGATCAGCACCATCGTGGAAAATACCTCTGCGAAGGTGGCGGAAGCTGCTGTTGTGCCCTCCAGCCCCAGCTCTCCCAGCTACATCAGAAATTCCATCCTGGGCTTGGTGATCGGTCTGGCTCTGGCGGTTGTTGCGATTTTGCTGCAGGAGCTGTTTGATGTTTCCGTCCGTGTGGAGGACGATATCAACCGGGTTTGCGAAAAGCCTGTGTTGGCGTCGGTTCCGGATATGCTGGCGCCCAGTAAGGGCGGCCGGTACTATTACCGCTATCGCTACGGCTACGGTCAGAAGTCCAAAAACGAGGGAGAAGACCAGGAGCCTACCCTGGTGGGCCCCGGCATCAGCTTCTCCGCTTCCGAAGCCTATAAGCTGCTGCGTACCAAGCTGCAGTACTCCTTTACAGACGACAAGAAGAGCCATGTCATCGGCATCTCCAGTGCGCTGGCCGGCGAAGGTAAGTCTCTGACTTCCATCAACCTGGCCCATAGCCTGTCCCAGCTGGACAAGAAGGTTCTGCTGATCGACTGCGATATGCGCCGGCCTTCTCTGAATACCAAGCTGCCCATTGAAAAGACCCCCGGCCTGTCCGGTTACCTGACCGGTCAGCACACCCTGGATAAGCTGGCCCAGAATTGTGGCCTGCCCGGCGCGGAAAAGGCGTTCCAGGTCATCGCATCCGGTCAGAATCCTCCCAACCCCATCGAGCTGCTGAGCTCTCCCAAGATGGCAAAGATGATGGAGTCTCTCCGGGAATCCTATGATTACATCATCCTCGACCTTCCCCCCGTCGGTGAGGTCAGTGACGCCCTGGCAGTTTCCCAGATTATCGACGGTGTTCTGATGGTGGTTCGCCAGCATTACTGCGACCGCAATGTGCTGACTGCTGCTGTCCGTCAGTTCAACTTCGTGGAAGGCCGGATCCTGGGCGTTGCCTTCAACTGCACCACCGAAGAATCCGCCGGTTACGGTTATTACAGAAAGTATTACCGCAAGTACTACAAGAAGTACGGCCGTAGGTATGAAAACAGCTACCGCGCCGCCAGCAAGGCTGCTGAGCAGCAAACCAAGTGACCATGCTTACGGACTTTCACAGTCATATCCTGCCGGGCATTGACGATGGGAGCCGAAATGTGGAGCAGTCCATTTCCATGCTTCAGGCGGAAGCGGCGCAGGGGATCGCCCGGGTGGTGGCAACCCCCCACTTTTACGCCAACCATAACGACCCCAACCGTTTTCTGGACCGCAGAGCCAAGGCTGCCGAAGCGCTTTCCCTGGCTGCTGCCGGGGAAACGGGCCTGCCGGAGGTGGTTGTGGGCACGGAGGTACATTATTTCTCCGGTATGAGTCACTCAGAGGTCTTGCCGCAGCTGGCCATTGCGGGTACGCGGCACATTCTGATAGAAATGCCCCATGCGCCCTGGTCGGAAAGTATGTACCGGGAGCTGGCGGAGATCTATACTGCCCGGAAGCTGACGCCCGTGATTGCCCACATCGATCGGTATATCCGTCCCCTGCATACCCATGGCATCCCCGGACGATTGGAGGAGCTGCCGGTGCTGGTGCAAGCCAATGCGGATTTCTTCCTGGATCGTTCCATGGCGGGTATGGCGCTGCGTATGCTCCGGAAAAAGCAGATTCATCTGCTTGGCTCCGATTGTCATAATCTGTCGGATCGGGCCCCTAATCTGGGCGCTGCCGTCAAGGTTATCGGCAACCGTTTGGGACAAGACGCTCTGGCCCGGATCCGGGGGTATGAAAACCGGATATTGACAAAGGTATAACATTAGAATCAGGGGGCCCGCGTCCCCTGATTTTTACCCATTGTTTGGAGGAAATCCAATGAACACGACACAATTAGGCGTTCTTACCCTGCTGCGCAGCGCGGTCACCTGCCAGTCGCTGCCGGTACCCGAAGGTTTCTCCCTGGAGGAGGCAATGCCCCTGATCCGGGGACACCATATGATCACCGCCATATACGATGGCGCGGTGCGCTGCGGTATCGACAGAAAAAACCCCGCCATGCAGCGGCTGTTTGCCGGCTATGTGAAGGCCTTGCAGGTCAGCGAAGGGCAGATGGCGGAGCTTGCCAGGCTCTTTGAAGCCTTTGAGGCTGAGGGCATCGAATATATGCCCCTGAAGGGCAGCCGGATAAAGTATCTGTACCCCAAGCCGGAGCTGCGGATGATGGGGGACGCGGATGTTCTGATCCGCCTGGAGCAGTACGGAAAAATTATCGGGATTATGCGTGCCTTGGGCTATGCGGACAAGGGCGAGTCGGATCACGAGCTGATCTGGCAGAATCCCGGACTGTACCTGGAGCTGCACAAGCGGGTCATTCCCTCCTATAACGAGGATTACCATGCCTATTTCGGCGATGGCTGGCAGCTTGCCAAGGTAAAAGACGGCTGCCGCTGGTCCATGACTCCGGAGGATGAAATGGTGTACCTGTTTACCCATTTTGCAAAGCATTACCGGGACGGCGGCATCGGCTGCCGGCATATTCTGGACCTGTGGGTGTACCTGCGGGCAAATCCGAAGCTGGATCACAGCTATGTGATGGCAGAGCTGGAAAAACTGCAGATCGCGACTTTTTATCAGTACATCCGGGAACTTATCGCTTACTGGTTCGAGGACGGCCAGGGGGATGAGCGGTTGGAATTCATGTCGGATTATGTATTCGCCAGCGGAAGCTGGGGAAAAATGGAGGATCGGATCCGCTCCATCACTCTCCGGGAGGAAAAGCGCTCCGCCCTGGGACTGAAGGGTAAATTCGCCTACGGCTGGAAGCTGATGTTCCCTTCGGCAAAGGTACTGGAAAGAAAGTACACCATTTTGCAGAAAGCCCCCTGGACACTGCCTGCGGTGTGGCTGGTTCGCCCGTTTTACAAGGCGCTGTTCGAGCGGAAATCCCTGGAAGAAAAAAAGCAGGAGATGGACGCCCTGGACAAGGATGCGTTGGAATCCCACGAGCAAATGCTGAAATATATGGGCCTGGAGTATCATTTTTAAGAAAAAAGCGTGCCGCAAAACGCGGCACGCTTTTTCGCGAAACCCGTTGGAGCATGGGGGCGTAAAGAAGGTAATTGGGATGCGGAAAAGTTTCCAATAATTGGGGATTTCTGTGTGGCAAATTTATTTGTTTTTTACACACATTGTGAAATATCAACCAAAAAAGGGGTTGAAAACGACAAAGCGATGTGATATACTTTACACAGGATAATGGTCATTATGACCAAGTTTCCTTTGAGAGAACCCCGGAGACCCCACATTAATCAAAACGAGGAGGAATTCAAAGCATGAAACTGACAAAGCGCATCTTGAGCGTAATGCTGGTTCTGAGCATGGTTCTGGCCATGTGTCCTGCCATCATTTTCGCTGAAGAGACCACCACACCTGTAGTGGAAGCAGTGGATGTCGGTACCTTGGGTGCAAGTGCTCAGAAAGCCGGTCTGTCCGGCCGGGACGAGAACGGCTCCAATGTTATGTACCTGTCCGACCTGTATTCTACTGCAAAGCTGAAGGACCAGAATAACACCAAGGTTACTCTGGACAAGAACCATGGAAACAGTCTGTATGTCCATAATCAGGGCACCCTGAAGGGCGTTTCCACCAACGCTGATGCAACCACCGGCATTTACACTGCCAACGGTGGCAGAAACTACACCAAGAGCGAGATCGCTCTGGGCTGGAACGGCGTCAAGTACGGCAAGGGCCTGGGCGTGATGCCCGATCCCATTGGCGGCGAGGACCGTTACATTGTCTACAGCACCAGCAGCCTGGATGTTGACCGCTTCTACGCTGTGGTCGGCGGCACCGGCTTCTACCTGGCAAACCAGGGCAAGTCCGGCTTGTTCGCTACCTTCGAAGTTTGGGGCAGCACCGCTGAGGAATACACTGCTGACGCAGAGTTCGTCAAGCTGGCCTACACCGAGAAGATCCGCGCATATCTGGTTGCGGAGTTCGACGTGGACATCTCCGACTATCACTACATCAAACTGGTCGTCCGTATGAGCGGCGAGTACAATGATGCCAGCGGCAATCCCATCAACACCGGCTGTGAGCTGGCATGGGGCGACGCTTGCTTCTACAAGAGCACCGGCGCAAAGAAAGCTCAGGTTCTGGCTAACCTGGGCCAGGCTGCTCAGAATGCCGGCCTGAAGGGCAAGCATGAGGATGCCAAGAACGTCAACTATCTGTCCGATCTGTACAGCGACACCAAGTACATGGTCGACCAGAACAACAGCAAGGTCATGGCTGACCAGAACTACAACGGTGACCTGTACGTCTACGACGGCACCGGCACCGGCGGCCGTAAGCAGATCAAGGCTAACCTGGCAGAGGACGGCACCCGTACTCTGGCCAACGGCATTACTTATCTGCCTACCGACATCGCGCTGGGCATCAACGGCACCAAGTATGCCAAGGGCCTGGGCGTCCATCCCGATGCAGGCAGCGCAGCTGACCGTTACATTACTTATGATGTCAGCGGCCTGGGCGCCGAGCGTTTCTACGCAGTAGTCGGCGCAACCGGCACTAACATTACCAACTTCACGCTCGATGACTACAAGGTCACCTTCGAGCTGTGGGGCGCTAAGTACAACTCCCCCGCCAGCTTCGAGAAGCTGGCCGTAGCTGACGGCCTGCGCGCCTATGTCATCTCTGAGTTCGATGTGGATATCTCCGGCTACAACTACATCAAGCTGGTCGTTCGCATGACCGATGGCTACACTTCCAACGCTTCCTGTGCAGTTGCATGGGCTGATGCCTGCGTTTACAGCATCGTGGACGAGGTTAAGTACAGCACTATGAACTCGGCTACTCAGCAGCAGCCTGGCCACCTGGCTGGTATCCCCGCTGGCGTTACCAGCCAGTACTACCTGTCCGGCATGCCCATCGCTCAGGTAAACAACAAGGTTTCCCTGAACCGAGAGTACAGCGACAGCCTGTTCCTCTTCGTCGAAGGCGCCCGTAAGGGCATTAAGGGCAATGCCGAAACCGATGAGGACGGCAACCGTACCTTCACCAAGAGCGACGGATCTACCGTTACCTTCAACCAGCAGGATATCGTCCTGGGCTGGGACGGCATCAAGTACGATAAGGGTATCGGCATGCATCCCAACGGCATTGGCGGCGAGGATCGTTACATTGTTTACGACATCCGCGGCATGAATGCTGAATACTTCTACGCTGTTGCCGGTGCAACCGGCGCCAACATCACCAATGCAGGTGAAAACATCCGCAGAGTTGAAATGGAAGTCTGGGGCAGCAAGGGCAATTCCTACGACGAGAACGGCTTCGTGAAGCTGGCTTCCGTTGAAGGCATCCGTGCTTTCCTGATCTCCGAGTTCAACGTGAACGTGGAAGGCTACAACTACATCAAGCTGGTTGTCAGAATGGATGAAACCTCCTACGACAACGCCTCCTGCCCTGTTGCATGGGGTAATGCTTGTGTTTACAGCACCAAGGCATCCAATATTCCCAGCTTCTCCACCAAGGGCACCGATAAGGGCACTGTGGATGCTGGCGGTTCCTACAATCAGCACACCTACACTGGTGTTTCCAAGAGCGAAGTTACCGCTTACGAGAGCACCCTGACCTCCGGTGGCTGGACTCAGTATGATGTCAACACCATCGTTAACCCCGATACCAAGGCTGAGAACTACTTCGCAACCTACGTCGACGGCAAGGGCACCATGATCCACCTGAACTACTTCGCAGGCATGGATAATGGCAAGTTCCATATCATCTACGGACCTGACTCCTGGCTGGTTCCCAAGACCGAGATCGGCACCGGCGAGAACATTGTCACTCCCTCCGTTACTGTCCTGAAGATGAGCGTTGGCACTCTGAGCATGGTTGTTCAGCTGGCTGACGGCAGCTTCATCGTTATCGACGGCGGCTACGGCTACGACGGCGAACTGAAGGATTTGGAAGGCAACCCCATCTGGATTCAGGATCCCACCTACCTGCCTCTGGGCAAGCTTCCTGCAACCGGCGTCCGTGACTTCAAGGCCGATATGCAGAATCTGCTGACCTTCATGGAAGAAAACAAGCCCGAGTCCCACGAGAAGCCTCAGGTTTACTGGATGGCTACCCATGCTCACAGTGACCATGTGCAGCTGGCTTACCTGACCATCTGGGGTACTACCGACCTGGGCGACGGCAAGGTTACCAATGAAAGATTCGACCTGAAGGGCATTATCTACAACTTCCCCAACTATGAAAACATTGGTCTGGATTACACCCATGAAGAAGAGGGTGCCGATGGGTCCCTGTTCTTCAATGCTTACTCCCGCTTCGTTGCAAAGTCTGTTGAATACTTCCCCGATGTTGAGCAGTACATCTATCACACCGGCCAGACTCTGAAGATCCCCGGCGGCGAGATCGAGTTCCTGTACACCGCCGAGGATATTCGTCCTTATAGCATGCGGACCATGAACCACACCTCCGGCGTCTGGAGATTTAACTTCGACGGTGGCAAGAGCCTGATGATCACCGGCGACGCACAGCAGCTTAGCTACGCTGAAACTGCCAACAATGACCACCTGACCAAGGTGTTCGGCAGCTATCTGAAGTCCGATATGCTGCAGGTCGTCCACCACGGCTCCAACGGCGGCTCTGAGGCATTCTACAAGGCTGTGGATCCCTCTATCTGCTTCTGGGGTCAGGTCGATGAGAACTTCGAAACCGATCTGCGTATGAACGGAACATTCCCTGGTTTCGAGTTTAACAAGGTCCTGCGCAACGGTGAGCGCGTCCACTACACCTGCAGCGCAAACAACACCGTTTACATCCCCACCGTTACCTACAACGATAACGGCATTATCAAGGCTGATGCAACTCTGTACAGCACTGCTACTCCCGCCGAGGGCACCAACCCCGATGGCAGCGGCATTACTGTGCTGGATAGCTACAGCAGCAAGTCCGGTTACAAGTTCTATGGCTGGGCAACTTCTCCCAATGGCGTTGTTGCATACAAGCCCGGTGAGGCTGTTACCCTGACCGAGAGCGTAAACCTGTACGCAGCTTACGCACCTGTGCTGCCGAACCTGGGCAAGGCCGGCGTTCTGAACGGCATGACCGGCGATGTGCTGGATGTCACTTACCTGTCCGACCTGCACAATCCCTCCAATCCTCTGGCAGAGGAAGGCCGCGTTGTTGGTCAGAACAACAGCAAGATCGTGCTGAATGGCGAATACAGCTCCGACCTGTATGCCTTTGACGGCACCAACAACCGCTATCGGATCAAGGCCAACCTGGCTGCAGACGGTACCCGTACTTTGGGTAACGGCGTTGCCTACAAGCCCACCGATATCGCTCTGGGCTACAACGGCATCAAGTACGAAAAGGGTCTGGGCGTCCATCCCGATGCAGGCAACAAGGCCGACCGCTACATTGTTTACAATGTGGCAGGCCTGGGCGATCACTTCTATGCTGTTGTCGGCGCCACCGGCATGAACAGCTCCGATCCCAAGGGCGAGAATTACTACATCACCTTCGAGCTGTGGGGCAGCAAGGCTTCCACCTACGACAGCACCACTAAGGATTCCTTCGTGAAGCTGGCTTCCGCTGAGAAGATCCGTTCCTACCTCACTGCTGAGTTCGACGTGGACATCACCGGCTACAACTACATCAAGCTGGTCGTCCGCATGAGCGATGGCTACACCACTAACAGCTCCTGTGCTGTTGCTTGGGGTAACGCCAGCGTCTACAGCATCACCAGACCTGCCCTGGGCAAGACCGGCGTTCTGAACGGCAGACCCGAGAATGTCCTGAACATCAACTACCTGTCCGACCTGTACAGCACCGATAAGATGGTTGCTCAGCTGAACAGCAAGGTCGTTGCCGACGGCAACTACAACGGCGGCCTGTTCGCCTTCGTTGAAGGTGTCCGTAAGGATATTGCCAACGCTGCCGACACCGACGCTGATGGCAACCGTACCATCACCAAGAGCGACGGAACTACCGTAACCTTTAACAAGAATGACATCGTTCTGGGCTACGACGGCATTAAGTACGACAAGGGCCTGGGCGTCCATCCCGATGCCATCGGCAAGGAAGACCGTTACATCATTTACAATGTGGCTGGCCTGGGCGACCGCTTCTACGCTGTTGCCGGCGCTACCGGCTACGAGATCACCGATGCTGATGCGAATGTTCGCCGCGTTGTCTTCGAGGTCTGGGGCAGCACTGCTACCGAGTACTCTGAGGACATGGTCTTCGAGCAGATCGCAAGAGCTGACAAGATCCGTGCTTACGTTGTTTCCGAGTTCGATCTGGACATCACCGGCTACAACTTCATCAAGCTGGTCGTGAAGATGGATCCCACTTCCGACGCTAACACTTCCTGCGCTGTTGCATGGGGCGACGCTTGTGTTTACAGTGCTAACGAGTCTACCTGCAACCATACTGCCGGCGCAGCTGTGAAGGAGAACAATAAGGCTCCCACCTGCGGTGATGCTGGTTCCTACGACATGGTTACCTACTGCACTAAGTGTGGCGAGGAAATGAGCCGCGAGACCACGACTGTTGCTGCCACCGGCAAGCACAGCTGGAACGACGGCGTGATCACCACCAAGCCCACCTCCACCACCGACGGTGTCAAGACCTACACTTGCTCCGTCTGCGGCGGCACCAAGACTGAGACCATCGGCAAGTTCACCGCCGGTGTCATCAATCCCAAGTCCGTTACCCTGTCCCTGGACGACCTGATCTTCCTGAATGTTTACAGCGATTACACCGGCGGCACTCTGAGCCAGGAGTACATTGAGACTCACGGCGGTCTGATCT
>SVLD01000001.1:0-157794 GCA_015068125.1 Oscillospiraceae bacterium
GTTACCAATGAAGACATTCAGGCAGTGGAAGATCTGATTAATAATCGTCCCAGGAAATGTCTTGGCTGGAAAACACCAGCCGAAGTTTTGGCTGAAAGTGTTGCACTTGCTTGACAATCCGCCGTGGGCAGGCGTAAGCCTGCTCGGAGGGGTTGCTTTTGGGTAATAAGTAATAGTGAAGAAGTAAGAGGTAACAATCCCCCAGTCTTTTTGCTTCGCAAAAATCCAGCCCCCTTTACACAAGGGGGCCTTTCATTTCGGAAGAGAACGGCGTGCTGCTTTGGCAGCACGCCGGTTTATCGATTTAATATTTCCGGGAAAGCTGGGCTTCGGCCTCCGCTCGGGTGATCTGGCCGGCGTTGCAGCTGGCCATGATCTGCACATCCTTGTCGTTGAGCTTGTAGCCTAAGTAGAAGAAGGTGGAGATGATCATGCCGATGACGGGAACCAGAGCGTAAACGATCCACAGACCGTTCAGTGCTCCGGCACTTTGCTGAATACCCATGGATGCCAGCTCCTCAAAGCTCTCGGCCTCCACGGTGACCCAGGAGAACATACCCAGCAGGAACAGAGCCAAGGCAGAGGACACCGCGCCGGTGATCTTTACGGAGAAGGTCTGGATGGCAAAGGTGATTCCCTTGGCGCTGATGCCGGATTTGTATTGACCGTACTCGGCGCAGTCCGGGGTGAACATAAAGGCCAGGATGCCCACCAGGCTTAAGGGAACGGTGCGGATGCATGTCAGCGTCAAAAACAGAGCTTGATTTTGGTAACCGGTGAAATAGATCACAAAGCCCAGAACGATGTTGACAATGTTGCACCAGAAGAGCATCTTGAATTTGTCAAACCGTTTCAGCAAATACGGCATTGCCATGGCGGCGAATACGCCGGGAACCATGTTCAGCACATTCAAAACGATGGAATACAGGGAACTGCCGAAGAGATAGAAGGAAACGAACAGCAGCACCGCGTTGGAGGTTTTCAGGGCATCGGTGGCGCAGTAGCCGCCGTAGTAGGTCAGCAGGTACTTGTTTTTGCCCAGGTAGGACAGCATCTGCTTGGGGGTGAAGTTTTCATCCTCTTCCTCGGGCTTATAGTTGCGCTCCTTGCAGAAAATGCACACCGGGATCATGGTCAGGGCGCTGAAAATTGCCAGCACCGCAATACCCAGGGAAACATTCCAGTTGGTGAGAATGGGAAGCAATATGCCGTACAGCAGCACACCTGCGCCGGAGAATACCCGGTTGACAGACAGCAGGGTGTTTCTTTCCTGCAGATTGTCCGTCATGGTGTTGAGCATGGCGTAGGCAGGAACATCTGTCAAGGTATAGACAGTGTCCCACAGCACATAGGCAACGCCAAACCAAACCAGCTTGCCAACCTCGTCCAGAAAGGAGGGGATGGAGAACAGAATGATGGTCACCAGAGGGATCAGCAGGGTGGAGATCCGCAGCCAGGGCAGACTCTTCTGTTTGCTTTTGAATTTGACCTTGTCAAAAATAAAGCCAAACAGGGGATCGTTGATGGCGTCCCAAATCTTTACGATCAGCAGCACCAGGCCGCTCCACAGGGGATTGATGCCCTGCATGACAAGGTAAGTGCTGATAAATACCGCGGTGATGTTGTAGTAGATGTTCTGACCTACAAAGAAAGTCCAGTAGCAGATCCGTTCTTTGAAAGTGGTCATATAGTGGGCAGGCTGCTTTTTCATAGCAGTACCTCCGTCATAATTTAATTAAACTTTCTCCAGAGCCTGGGCAATATCGGCAATGAGATCCTGGGCGTTTTCCAGACCGCAGGACAGCCGGATCAGATCCGCGCCGACGCCGGCGGCATCCAACTGCTCATCGGTCATCTGCCGATGGGTAGCGCTGGCAGGATGGAGGCAGCAGGTGCGGGAGTCGGCCACATGGGTTTCAATGGAGCCCAGCTGCAGGTGTTTCATGAACACTTCAGCAGCCTTGCGTCCGCCGGTAAGACCAAAGGAAATGACACCGCAGGAACCGTTGGGCAGGTATTTCTGGGCCAGATCGTAGTATTTGTCGCCCTTCAGGCCGCAGTACTTCACCCAGGCAACCTTTTCATGGGTGCTGAGGAACTCGGCGATAGCCTGGGCGTTGGCGCAATGCTGCCGCATACGGAAGGGCAGGCTTTCCAAACCCAGGTTCAGATAAAATGCGCTCTGGGGGGACTGGATGGAACCCAGGTCACGCATGAGCTGGGCGGTGCACTTGGTGATGAAAGCACCGCCGAGACCGAAACGCTCGGTATAGGTCACGCCGTGATAGCTGTCATCCGGGGTGCAAAGGCCGGGGAATTTGTCGGGATACTTGGTCCAGTCAAATTTGCCGCTGTCAACAATGCAGCCG
Organism: Oscillospiraceae bacterium; assembly: GCA_015068125.1. Taxonomy (GTDB): domain Bacteria; phylum Bacillota; class Clostridia; order Oscillospirales; family Oscillospiraceae; genus Faecousia. Next base: position 2,370 of record SVLD01000001.1, read on the forward strand.
CCCACAGCAACGCCGTGGCCGTCCATATATTTGGTGGTGGAGTGGGTGACGATATCCGCACCGAACTCGATGGGGCGGCAGTTGATGGGGGTGGGGAAGGTGTTGTCCACGATCAGGGGCACGCCGTGGGCATGGGCTGCCTTGGCGAATTTCTCAATGTCCAGTACTGTCAGGGCGGGGTTGGCGATGGTCTCGCCGAAGACGGCCTTGGTGTTTTCCCGGAAGGCAGCGTTCAGCTCTTCCTCGGAGCAGTCGGGATTGACAAAGGTCACATCGATGCCCATCCGCTTCATGGTCACGCTGAACAGATTGAAGCTGCCGCCGTAAATGGCAGAGGAGGAAACGATGTGGTCGCCGCAGGAGGCAATGTTGAACACAGCGTAGAAATTAGCCGCCTGGCCGGAGCCGGTGAGCATGGCGGCAGAGCCGCCCTCCAGGGCAGCAATCTTGGCAGCCACCGCGTCACAGGTGGGGTTTGCCAGTCGGGAATAGAAATAACCTTCCGCTTCCAGGTCGAAGAGCTTGCCCATGTCCTCAGAGGTGGCATACTTGAAAGTAGTGCTCTGGACGATGGGGATCTGCCGGGGCTCGCCGCTGGCGGGACTGTAACCGGCCTGGATGCAAAGGGTTTCGGTGTGCAATTTGTTATCCATGGGGAATCACCTCATAAGTAGAATATTGTTATTGTACCGCCCGGGGGGCTTTTTGTCAATCCGGGCAAGGGGAATGATGTCCGTTGCGAAGCCACCAAGGCTTCTCCTTGAGGAGAAGCTGTCACCGCAGGTGACTGATGTGGTGTAGGCCACTTACGTGGCCGTGAATTTCAAAATGTCGCTTCGCGACACCACCACATCCGACCTCGCGTTCGCTCGGCCACCTTCTCCTCCGGGAGAAGGCTTTTAGAGATAAGTTACCAAATCCTCCAGAGCCTTGCGCTTCTTTTCCCGGAGGGGATCGTCTTTGGGATATCCAATGGCGATGACCAGGCGGATCGGGGCGTCCAGATGGCAGATACTGCGGAGCTTCTGATCGTCCAGCCAGCCCAGCATGCAGCTTCCAAGCCCCTGGGCGGCGGCCTCTGCCGTGATGTAGGCGGCTGCGATGCCAATATCCATGGAGCGGTAGTCGTTGTTCATCAGCTTGGCACCCAGCGCAGCGGATTTGACATAGGGCTTTTCGGAAATGACCAGCATAACCGGCGCCTGAATGGCGAATTTATTTCTGCCCATGCCCATGGTGGCCTTGGCTACCGCCTGTGCTGTTTCGCCCTGGCACAGGGTCAGGTGATAGGGTTGGCCGTTGCAGGCCGAGGGCGCCAGCCTGGCAGAGGCTAAAATGGCATCCAGCTTCTCATTTTCGATAGGGCGGTCAGCATCATAGCTGCGGCAGGATTGACGGTTTTTGGCGATTTCGGTAAAGTTCATAATAAAAAACTCCTTTCTCAACGCAGACCGATGGTCTGCAAGACCTGATGGGTGGTAAGATTGGTGGGGGTGTATGCTAAAGTTTCCAGGGGGAAGGGTAAATCACCGGCTTCTCCCAGTTTGATGAGCTGATAATTGGTGCGAAGCCGTTGGGCGTTTCGCAAAACAGATTCCCGAACAGCCGGGCGGGAAATTTCCCGGGCGAAATTCAGCAGATTTTCCAGGGTTTTAAACTGCCCCAGAAGCTTTGCGGCGGTTTTCGGACCGATGCCTTCCGCGCCCCGGATGTGGTCAGCGCTGTCCCCGGTAAGGGCCTTGAAATCCGCATATTGGTTGGGCTCAATGCCCAGCTTCTGGCGGATATAGGCTTCGTCACAGAGGACGGATTTATCGCCCCGGTAGCGCAAAACGGTTACATTTTCCGTAATCAGTTGAAAAAAGTCGCTGTCCTGGGAGGCAATCACCACTTCCATAGTGTCGCCGTATCGGTGGGCGTAGGCTGCAGCCCAGTCATCAAATTCGCAATTTTCCGTTTCTGCATACCGAATTTTCAATACATCCAGCGCCGCGTACACATCGGGAAGCTGGGAAAACGGATTCTCTTCCTCGGGGGCATCCGAGAAATCTTCCCGATCGGCCTTGTAGGAGGCATCCAGCAGCGTTCTGGGATTTTCACATTCTCCGTCAAAGAGTACCGCCATATGGGTGGGGTTCGTCATCCGCAGGATCTTGCCCAAAGCACCCACGAAACCCAGCGTGCCTTGAATGGCCTTGCCCTGGGCATTTACGATCCGGGCAGGCATTCCGAAAAACATCTGAAACAGCAGATTCATGCCGTCAACAAGCAGTAATTTATCCATTTCTTGTGATCTCTCTCCAAAGTTTATAAAAAATCCATTGATTCAGAGCGAATTTTGTAGTATAATAATCAACCAGGCATAGATGCCTGAGTATACGAAAGATAAGGAGTGGTACCATGCCTAAAGAAAAACTGTCGGAACAACTGTCGGAACGAATCCTGCAGGAAAAGACCAGCGGAGCCTATGCTGACCTGGCATTTAAGGAAAGCATGGTCATCCGCCGTCGAAGCCATAGAGAAGAAACCCCGGTGTGGCGGCCGAAATTCGCCCGGGACATCGACAGAATCATGTACAGTCCCTATTATAATCGCTATACCGATAAGACGCAAGTTTTTTCCCTGGTAAAAAATGATGACATCACCCGCCGGAGCCTTCATGTCCAGCTGGTTTCCCGGATCGCCCGAACCCTGGGTCGTGCTCTGAACCTGAATCTGGATCTCATCGAGGCCATCGCCCTGGGTCACGATATTGGCCACACCCCCTTCGCCCACACCGGCGAGGTGTACCTCAATGAGCTGTACAGCAAGCACACCGGAAGGTTTTTTAGCCATAATATCCATTCTGTCCGTGTGCTGGATCAGATTTTCCCCTTGAACCTGAGCCTCCAGACCCTGGTGGGCATTGCCGGACACAACGGTGAGATCGAGCTGAAGGAATACTGGCCTGTGGAGATGAACAGCTTCGAGGAATTCGACCGGGAGATCGAAAAGTGCTACGAAAACCGGGCTCACGCCAACCGCATCCAGCCCTCCACGCTGGAAGGTAATGTGGTGCGTATTTCCGATATCATCGCTTACCTGGGCAAGGATCGGCAGGACGCCGCCAGAATCCAGATGCTGGAGCAGAATGCCTTTGCCGGGGATATCCGCACCATCAATTCCGAGATCATCAACAATCTCGTGGTGAATATCATCGAAAACAGCTACGGAAAGCCCTACATCAAGCTGGATGAGGAGCATTTTGAAGCCCTGAAGATCGCCAAGCGGGAAAACTACGCCAAGATCTACGAAAGCGAGCCCACCCGAGAGCAGATGGCCCGCACCGTAAAGCCCATGATGGCGGAAATTTACGATCAGCTGCTGTCTGACCTGCAGCAGGGCAAGAAATATTCTCCCATTTTCACCCACCATATCGACTATGTCAATCAGACCCATTACACCCGGGAAGTTCCCTATGACCAGACCGAGCCTAACCAGATGCTGGTGGACTACATCGCCAGCATGACCGATGACTATCTCATCGACCTGCACCACTATCTGTTCCCGGACAGCCAGTACAAAGTGCAGTACCGGGGCTATTTCGACGACGCGGTAAAATATAACAGTGAGGATTAACCATGTTTGAAGAAGCACGCAGGCTCATCGAAGCCTACGACCGGATCATTATCCACCGCCACAACCGTCCCGACGGCGATGCCATGGGCAGCCAGATCGGACTGAAGCATATTATCCAAAAGAATTTCCCCGGCAAGCAGGTTTATTGCGTGGGCGATGTGTCCAAACGGTTTGCCTTTATGCCGGATTCCGTCATGGACGAGATTCCGGATGACGCCTATCAGGGCGCGCTGGCCATCATTCTGGACACCTCCGCCAAGGCCCTCATCAGCGACGGCCGGTACACTTTGGCAGAGAAGACGCTGCGGATCGACCACCACATTTTCTGCGAAACCATCGCCGATGTGGAGATCACCGATACCAGCTTTGAAAGCTGCTGCGGCATGATCGCTCAGTTTGCCATGGAGTGCGGCCTGGAGCTGGATCATGTGGCATCCCAGGTGCTGTTTACCGGAATGGTCACCGATTCCGGACGCTTCCGCTACGATGCCACCACCTCCCGGACCTTCCGGCTGGCATCTTTCCTGATGGAAAAACCCTTTGATGCCACGGATCTTTACGGCAATCTGTACGCCGATGATTTCGCCAAGGTTCAGCTCCGGGCAAAATTTGTGCTGAAGATCAACTTCACGGCCAACAATGTGGCCTACATCTATACCGATCTGGCAGAAGCCAAGGCGCTGAATGTAGAGACCTTTACCATCTCCCGGGAGATGGTAAATACCATGGCCAATATTAAAGGCGTGGATATCTGGGTAAACTTTACCGAGACCCAGGACGGCGTGCTCTGCGAGATCCGTTCCAGCCGGTATAATATCAACCCCATCGCCGTAAAATACGGTGGCGGCGGTCATGCCAAGGCCAGCGGTGCCACGGTGGCAGACCGGCAGACAGCTATGGCTGTGCTGGCGGATCTGGATGCCATGATTGGAGGAAATGTATGAACAAGGATAAAATGCTCGGGATTTTGAATAAGATCAAGGAGTATGACCGGATCATCCTCTTCCGCCATTTCCGTCCCGACGGCGACGCGGTGGGTTCTACCAAGGGTTTGCAGCGGATTTTGCAGCTGACTTTCCCGGAAAAGGAAATCTACCTGCAGAACAACGATTTTTCTGACTATCTGGCATTTTTAGGTGGCGAAGACGAGCCTTTGGCAGATGAAATGTTTGCCGACGCTCTGGGCATTGTACTGGATACCGGCACAGTCAAGCGGATCTCCTGCCCTAAGTACGAGCTGTGCAAGGAACTGTGCAAGATCGATCACCATATCGACATCGCGCCCTACGGCGATATTGCCTGGGTGGAGGATCTGCGTTCTTCCACCTGCGAAATGATCGTCCATTTCTATAACACCTTTAAAGACGAGCTGAAAATCGATGCCCAGGCGGCTACCTACCTGTACACCGGCATGGTCACCGATTCCGGCCGTTTCCGTTATCGGGATGTGTCGGGAGAAACCCTGCGTCTGGCGGCGATTCTGCTGGAGCAGGGCATCGATACCGACCGGATCTATGCCAACCTGTACCTGGAAGCCTATGGCTATCTGAAATTCAAGGCCCATGTTTACCAGCGGATGCAGGTCACCGAAAACGGCGTGGCTTATCTCTATGTGGACAAAGCTATGCAGGAGGAGTTTAACCTCTCCCTGGAGGCCGCCAGCGCATCCATCAGCTGCCTGGATTCCATCCGGGGATGCATTTGCTGGGTGGTATTTGTGGACAATGGCGATGCCGAGGGCTCTATCCGTGTCCGTCTGCGCTCCCGGTTCGTGACCATCAATGAACTGGCAGAGCAGTACCGTGGCGGCGGTCACGCCTGCGCTGCCGGCGCCACGGTTTACAGCCAGGAGGAGATCGACGAGCTGCTGGCCAAGGCCGATGCCCTGGTGAAAGAATACAAGGAAACCCACGAGGACTGGCTATGAAGATTTTAATTACCAATGATGACGGCATTTACGCCTCCGAGCTGATTCCCCTGGTAAAATGGGCGAAAAAGCTGGGTGAGGTCGTAGTGGCGGCTCCCAAGGTGGAGCAGAGCGGCAAAAGCCACGGCATTGAGATACACAAGGCCTTCGAGGTCAAGCAGGTGGAACTGGTGGAGGGCGTTCGGTCCTACGCTGTGAATTCCACTCCGGCAGACTGCGTTCGCTTTGCGGTGCTGGGACTGAAGGAGGACTTCGATCTGGTGATCTCCGGCATCAACCGGGGACTGAATATCGGCATGGACATCATGTACTCCGGCACGGTGGCGGCGGTGTTTGAAGCCGCGGCTCTGGGGATCAAGGCCATGGCGGTGTCCACAGAGCCCAAGTTCTACGAGGGTGCCGCGGGACAGATGGATCGCATCTGGGCCTATATGACGGAGCGCGACCTTTTCGGTCAGCATCCGATTTATAATGTGAACTTCCCCAAGGAAGCCGGCCCCATCCGCATTACCAAGCAGGGTGGTCCCTACTATTCCGACGATTTCCTGCCTCAGGAGAACGATATGTACCTGCCCCAGGGCAAGGACATTTTCGCGGAAAGCGGCAACATGGATCTGGACACCGACGCGGTGCTCCGGGGTGGATTTACTTCCATCATGCCATTGTCCCTCAGCAGGGCGGATCTGAGTGTATTTGAAAAATTGAAGTAAGAAAAAATCCGCCGAGGAATCGGCGGATTTTTTGCATATACAGGAACATAAAAAGAAGGAGCCGCACAATTGTGCGGCTCCTTGTGATTATTGGGGTGTCTTACTTAACAACATAGAAGCTCAGCTGGAACAGGGGATCGGAGGCGGGATCGGCGGGGTGGTAGGTGCTCCAGTTATTCATGGATGCGTACCACTCCATGCAGTTGCCACGAACAACATTCTTAATGTTGTACAGGCCGTTGCCCAGGGAAATGACTTCCCACTTGTCGTTGACGGAGCCGAGGCTCATGCTGCTGAATTCGGCCTGCATGCCCAGTTTCTTGCCACCCTGCTCGAAGCTGAAGGTGCCGTCGCTGTTAGCGACAACAGTCCAGATTTCGGCATTGCCGTAGCCACTGAGGGTGGAGCCGCTCAGGGTGACATCCACGCCCTTCTGGTAGTAGCTGCCGGCAGAAGAGGGATCGCTGGACAGAGCCTTGCCGTTGGCGCTGTTGTAGATAACAACCTTCATGCCATTGGTCAGGGTCACATTGGAGGGCTTGCCGGTGCTGGGGGTGGAGGGGGTAGAAGGCGTGCTGGGAGTAGAGGGAGTGCTGGGGGTGCTTCCCTTCGCATACAGGTGAGCGATAAAGGAGGTGGAGATGTTGCTCATCTTGTTGCAGGAGAAGGTGGTGTAGGTCTGGTAAGTACCGATGAAGCATTCCTGATCCTCAACAGTAGTAACGAAGGTCTTGTGCTCATCGCTCCAGGTGTAGACAGTGCTGGGGGTGGTGGTCTGCTTCAGGCTGTAATGGGTACCGTCCTTGTACATATCCAGGTAGGTCTTGGCGCCACCCACTGTGAAGTACAGACGCAGGCCGCCGGAAACATTCTCCACATACACATCGATCGCATCGGATTCACTCTCGGTGCTGGTGATGTACCAGGGCTGATTGTCTCTGGGTACGCCGGTGAAGTACAGGGTCTTGTTCACGTTGCCCTGATACAGAGCCAGCTTGTAGGCAGTGCCGGCAACAGGCTTGGAAACGGGTTCAGCGCTGGGAGAGGAGGGAGTGCCGGGGTTGCTGGGGTTGGAGGGAGTGCTGGGAGTGCTGCCGCCCTGCTCGGGATCCTTGTCGGGAGCGGTAGCGGGGATGATGGTCAGAGCAGATTTGTGATCGTCTGTCAGCTCAGCGTAGCAGCCCCAGGAGGTGTAGCTGGTGCTGTAAGCCAGAGTCTTCTGCATCAGAGCATTGACGATCATGTAGCTGTCACCGTTCTGACGGATAGCGAAGATGTGGCCACCTTCCTCGGGAATGGTGCTGCTGACATTGAAGCTGTTGTAGGTGCCCTTCAGGTAGAAGTAACGGCCGTAAGCGTCCTGAATGGTGAAGCCGCCCTCGACGCTCTTGATGGTCAGAACGTCAGCCTTGAAGTGGTTGGAAACGGCGTTGCCGGAAACGGTAACTTCGTTAGCGGTGGGATAGCCGTAGTTCTTGTCCTGGGTCAGGGAGGACATGGTCAGGTTGCCGGCCAGGATGACGTAGGTGCCATCGGAGAAACCGGCAGCGGCGGGAACGCGATGCTTGAAGGAAACGGTCTGGGTGTTGCCCTTGTCGTCCTTCACGGTAGCGGTCAGAGTGTAGTTGATCTCGGCCTTGGGTGCCTCGGGGATGCCGATGGTGACCATCTTGCCATTGGGGGTGATGGTGATTTCGCTGCTGTCAACGGTCCACTCGACATTGTACTTGTTGGTGCCGTTCATAACCACAACGCCAACAACATCGTAGCTGGAAACGGTGGTTTCAGCAGTGTCCTTGTACAGGTTGTACAGGTAGGTCTTTGCAGCTTCCAGCTCGCCGGTGGCGACGGGCTCAGTGGAGGGCTCAGTTGCAGGCTCCTTGGTGCTGCCGTTATCTGCGCAGCCTGCGAACAGGGTCAGGCACATGGCCAGCAGCAGGATATAAGAAATCAGTTTTTTCATGGATATCTCCTTACCAAAATTAATGGATGGTGATTTCGTTCATGGTGAGGGCGCGAATCTGATAGTTGTCATTATACAGATCCACAATGCCCTTTACATCAATGGTCTTGCCCTGGAAGGCGGATGCGGTGATGAGATTGCCGTCAGCATCCTTCAGAACGCCGGTACGGACGTCCACAGTGACACCGCCCACAGAGCAGGTCAGGGTCATAGCGCCCACATCGCTGGCATCGGGATTGGTGGTGGTGTAGACACTTTCAACCTTCAGATTCTTCATGGAAATAGAGGTGGAAACCGCCAGATCGCCAAAACGGAAGGTCTTTTCTTCCTCGTTCACCAGAATGGTCTTGTTGCCAACGAAGTCAGCGGCAGCAACTTCCTTGAAAGCGATGGGATTGCCGGTGCTGATCTGCCAGGTGTTGGCGGGATCTGTGGGACGCATGGGGTTGTACTTCAGGCTGGAGATCTGGTAGGTACCGTAGAAGCTGTTGACAACGCCAACCACGCGAACCTGAGAGCCCTGGGCCAGAACGGGGATGAGCTTGGAATCGTAGCCGTAGAAGACCTGCATACCGTAGTACATATCGGTCTCTGCGTCGTAGCTTTCAATGTAGGCGGTGTAGTCGCTGTTGTAGGTGATGATGCCTTCCACGGCGACCTTCTGGCCTTCATAATTGGCGACGTTGACACGCAGCTCCTTCAGAGTAACGCTCAATGCTTCGCCGTAGGGGAATTCGGGATCCTTCTCGCCGGAGAACATATACAGCTTTTCTCTGGTGGCCTGCGCGATGGCGGCAACTGCCGTTTCGCCGTAGATGGTCTCAGCAGAGCTGGAGCCGCCGCCCAGACCGTTCTGGAGCAGCTCAATGTTCAGGCAGCGATATTCTGCGTCGGCAGTGGGCTTATACCAGATCCATACCAGGTAGCGGCCGTTGCCGTCGAAATTCCACTTGTTGCTCTCGGACTCGATCATGATGGAATGGGCGGTGGACAGCTTCTCCTTGGTGAAGCGAGAAGCGGCCTTGCCCCATTCTTCGATCTGACCGGTGGACTCGGGGGTGTCGATAGCCAGATATCGGGCCTTAACAGTGCCGGAGGAATCAAAATCCCGGGGAACTTCAAAGTGGGTGGTGTCGCCGTCGATGTGGCTGTGGTTGCCCCACTGGACTTCATATCTCAGGCGGTTGGAGTTCAGATCCAGCTTCAGCTGACCAACATAATCCACGTGGGTGCTGGCAGGTGTGCTGGGGGTGCTGGAATTGCCGGGGTTTTCTTGGCTGCCGTTATTGCAGGCGGTAAAAACCGCCGCGATAACGCATAGGGAAAGGATAAGGGAAAGGATGCGTAAGCTAGTCTTTTTCATAGCAATCACTCCATTTTAGAGGAATTACTGACCGGCTTGATACTTACATTCCGCAATAGCATCCTCGAAGGCCTTCTTGATAGCACCGTCCAGATCGCTGGTCTCCAGAGCCATGCACTTCTGCATCAGCAGACCAACCTGGTCACGGGCAACGGAAGAGCCGTTGAAAGCGGGGGAAACATAGTAAGCATCAGCCTGCTCCAGAGCGACCTTAACGGCGTAAGCCTGGATATTGGAGGTGCTGTAGCCGGCCAGGAAGTCAGCGTAAACGGGGTTCTCGGTGACAGACTGGATAACGGGAGCGTAACCGTTGTTCATGGAGACGGAAGCCTGGAAGGTCACGTCGGTGGTCAGGAACTTGGCGAACAGCCAGGAAGCCATAACCTCCTGAGGATCTGCGTCCTTAAAGATGCAGATGGAGGGACCCTGGGAGATAACCTTGGGGGCAGCGGGGTTGACCTGGGGGATGGAATTGATGCCTACCTCGAACTCAAAGACGCCGTTGGTCTGAGTGGGCTGCTGGTAGGTAGCGCCACCGGTGGAGCCGATGCACATATAGCAACGGGTGCCGGCATCATTTTCGCCGGTGAACAGAGCGGAGGTGTAACCGCCGGACAGCTTCTCGGTGGTGACCAGCTTCTCAGCGTACCAGCCCTGGAATCTCTTGATGAAGTTCCGGTTGGTCTCATTGTCGAAGCGGAAGTTCTCGCCATCAACGCTGGTGTACTCAGAGCCGTACTGCTCGCACATGGTGATGAACCAGTTGCTCTCGGAGTCATAGCCCAGAGGGATGCAGGTGGAGTCGATCTGCTTGATCTGACGGCAGACGGCTTCCAGCTCGTCCCAAGTGGTGGGAACCTTCAGGCCGTGCTTGTCGAAGAAGGTCTTGTTGTAGTACAGAACCTCGGTGGACTTGGAGATGGGCAGGGTGTACATCTTGCCATCGCCGTAGGCCATGCCTTCGTTGTAGTAAGCGGGGATAAAGTCAGCGATCTGGCCAGCAGTGAAGCCCAGAGGCTCGGTAACGCCGGCGTCGATCTTAGCCTGCAGCTCTGCTTCGGTGAGCTTCTCGCCCTCAGGAGCGCTGTCGTTGTCCAGCATCATCTTGTCGATCTCGGACTGGAAGTAGGGACGGGTGATGGTGGCGGTGTTGCCGATCAGGGCATCCAGGGACTGGACAGCACCGGCAACGTTGTACAGAGCAACGTGGTCGGGGTAGCAGTAAGCCAGGTTGGGCTGATCGCCGACAGAGATCTCGGTCTTGATCTGGTCGCGGACGCCGTCGTAGTCACCGTAGGTCTTGTGCACAACAGTGATGTTGGGGTAGACCTTGTTGAAATCTTCGATAGCGGTGTTCAGAATGTTCTGAAGCGCAGCGCCCATCTGATGGTAGAAGGTGATGGTGACGGGCTTGGTGGTGTCGAAACTTGCCAGTGCTTCGGGGTTGTCCTCAATATCGGGGGCTGTCTGGCTGCCGCCCTTGTTACAACCAGCCAGGGAGCTCATCATGCCGATTACGAGAATGGCAACCAGGAGGAGAGAAATAATCTTTTTCATGGTGATTTCCTTTCGTTTTCTTATATTTTTATGGGTTTGCTTACAAATTTATCCCTTAATACCGCTTCTGGAAACACCCTTCATAATATACTTGCGAAGGAAGATGAATACCAGGAAAAGCGGGAAGGAAACAACAGTAACAGCGGCCATCTGCACAGGAACGTCCGTAACGCCTTCCGCGTTGGTAAAGGCGGTACGCAGACCGTTGGTGATCAGTCTGTGGGCATCGTCGTTGGCAACCAGACGGGGCCACATGTAGGAGTTCCAGGAACCCATCATCTTCAGAATGGTGATGGAGATGATGGTGGGCAGGGCCAGGGGAATCATGACTTTCCACAGGTACTTCAGATCGGAAGTACCGTCCACCTTGGCGGCCAGATACAGCTCATTGGGGATCTGCAGGAAGTTCTGACGCAGCAGGTAAATGTAGAAAACGCTGACCAGGAAAGGAATAATCAAAACGGTGTAGGTCTCGATCCAGCCGAAGCTGTGAACGGTCTGGTAGTTGGTGATGGTGAACAGCTCGCCGGGGATCATCATGGTGGCCAGCAGCGCACCGAACAGGGCGTTTTTACCTTTGAACTCCAGCCGTGCGAAAGCAAAGGCGGAAAGAACGGTGATCACCAGGGACAGCGCGGTGGAAACCACACCGACATACACAGTGTTCAGGAACAGCTGACCCAGCAGCAGGTCGTCGTTGGTGAAGACTTCCAGATAGTTCATGAAGTCGAAGACCCGGGGGATCAGAGTGGGGACGGACTGACGGTATTCGGGCATTTCCTTCAGAGAGGAAATGATCATCCAGTAGAAGGGGAAGATGATGATCAAGGCCATAACGCTCAGGAAGGTGTAGGTGAGGATCTGCACAAGAACCTTGATTACCCGCTGCTGAGCAGTTGTCTTTTGCAGGTCTTTGGCCTTCATGGTTTTAAATTCAGACATTTGTCAGCACCTCCTTAGTAATGGGTCTTTTTCTTGCTGACATACAGGTTGATCATGGTCACCACAAAGATGATGCCGAAGAGGATCAACGCTGCGGCACTGGCGGTGCCTTCCTGGTTACCGATGGCGCGGTAGATAAAGCCGACCATGGTATTCAGGGCGTCGTCGTTGCCAACGGGACCCATACTGTCGCCGAAAACGCCGACGATGCTGGAGTATTCCTTAAAACCACCGATGAAGCCGGTGATGATAACGTAAGCCAGCATGGGGGACAGAAGGGGAATGGTGATCTTGGTGAACACTCTCCAGCGGGGTGTGCTGTCCACCCGGGCAGCTTCGTAGTACTGCTTGTTTACGCTCTGCAGGCCGCCCAGCAGGATCAAAATCTTGAAGGGCAGGGCGTTCCAGACGATGTAGACCACCATAACCACGATGTTTGCCCAGTATTCGGAGCCGGCGTTCATCCAGTTGACATAGGGAATGCCGAAGAACTCCAGCACATTGTTGACGATACCAACGGAGTCGGGACGGGCGCTGCCGCCAAGGATCATGTTGAACATTGCGGCGAAGACCATGCCGATGGCGATAGAGTTGGTAACATAGGGCATGAAGAAGACGGTCTGCAGCAGCCGCTGCAGGGGCTTGATGGAGTTCAGTGCCACGGCGATCAGCAGTGCCAGGAAAGTGGAGATCGGCACAGTCAGAACGCAGAGCAGAACCGTGTTTTTCAGACAGGTCAGAAACTTAGGGTACTCCAGAACACGGGTGAAATTGCCAATGCCGAAGTTGAAGCTGGCGCCTGCAACTTCTCTCATGGTCGTATAGCCCTCCAACAGGGACATACGGATGGTGTTAAAGATAGGCCAGACGGTAAAGATCAGCAGCAGCACGATGGCCGGTGACAGATACAGCCAGGCTTTCCATTGATGTTTGCTGTCTACCATATTACTTCACCTCAAAATAGATTCTCTCTTCGGTTTCCTTGTTGAAGATGAATACCTTGTGGGGCTTCAGGGAGAAGCGGACGGTTTCGCTGGCGAGGTCGATCTTGATGTCGGAGTCGATAATGGCGCGAACCAGGGGGTTCAGGGATGCGCTGTGGGTGGAAACCACGCTGGAGTCACGACCCATAACCTCCACGGAATTGAGCTGGCAGGACAGCGCGCCGTTTTCCTCGGGCACGAAGCCCTCGGGGCGGATGCCGATATACACATCCTGGTCCGCCACGCCGGGAACATCCAGAACAGTTTCGTCGCCGATGATCAGCTTGCCACTCTGCACGGAGCCCTCAAAGACGTTGATGGGGGGAGTGCCCAGGAACTTGGCAACGAACAGGTTGTGGGGATCGTCGTACACTTCCTGAGGGGCGCCGATCTGCTGCAGCACGCCCAGCTTCATGACCACGATCATATCGGAGATAGACATGGCCTCTTCCTGGTCGTGGGTAACGAAGATGGTGGTGATGCCGGTCTCTCTCTGGATGCGGCGGATCTCCTCACGGGTCTGCAGTCTAAGACGGGCGTCCAGGTTGGACAGGGGTTCGTCCAGCAGCAGAACGCGGGGCATTTTGACCAGAGCACGGGCGATGGCAACACGCTGCTGCTGACCGCCGGAGAGCTCGCTGGGCTTACGCTCCATCAGGTTGTCGATCTGCACCAGCTTGGCAGCCTGATAAGCGCGCTCCATCATTTCGGCCTTGGTCATCTTGTCTGCGCCCTTCAGGTTCTGCAGGGGGAAGAGGATGTTCTGCTTGACAGTCATGTGAGGGTACAGTGCGTAGTTCTGGAACACCAGGCCAACGCCTCTGGCTTCCGTGGGCAGCTCGGTAACATCGTCGTCACCGAAGAAGAGCCGACCGGCGGTGGGCTTCTGCAGGCCGCTGATCATGTACAGCGTGGTACTCTTGCCGCAGCCGGAGGGTCCCAGCAGGCCGATGAGCTTTCCGTCCGGGATTTCGAAGGTGAAGTCGTTAACGGCAACGACTTCTTCGCCGGACTTCTTGTTTCGGCTGGGGAAGATTTTGGTCAGATTTTGCAAAACAACTTTCATACGATTCCCTTCCTATTATGTTAATTTTTAAGAAGACTGATTAATACTCCTGCCGCTGAGCTTCTTCCGCGGCAAGTTGCATTTTGTGTTTTGTCAGGTCCTCCACAGAGTCGAAGATCATCTGACTGGAATAATCAATAACCACGGTAACGGCCATCATGTCGTGGATGCAGGCCCTGTTCCGGCTGGCTACCAGCAAACCGGCCTGAATACCCAGGATGCCCAAGGTGACTACGGGCGCTATGACACCGATGGGGGTGATGGTTCCGGAAATCCACAGCATAACGGGAATCAGCGTTTCGATGGTCAGCTTACCCAGGATACTGCGGACAAACAGCGCGAAGTTGGTGAGCTTTACGCTGTCGGTGCGCATCAGAGCCAGACCGAAGATCTTCTTGCCGAGGGTCTGACCGTTGCCAAAGAGCAGAGGTACAATAAATTCCAAAAGCAGGAAGCTCAGGAACATACTGCCGGCTACCACAGCCAGAAGCATATTGGTGGTCATATTGTAAGCATAGAGGAATTCCGCATCGGAATCCAGGGCTTGCAGAGCGTCCAGATATCGCTGCTCATCTTCACCCTGAAGGCTTGCCAGCTCTTCCTCGGTGATGTCAAAGGTAATGTTGTACTTCTGCGCGTATTCGTCTCGCTTGTCATTCAGGGTCGATATATAGGCGTTGTAGTTGAAAACTTCAAACAGGATTACAGCCAACAAAGAGATCAGCATAATCAGCAGGATCATATCCAAAAATCCCGCGGAAATGCGCTTCCACATATTGGCTCGTTGTACATCGTGCATCATCGTATTTTTCCTCCGGGCATAGCTTACCAATGTATTCTATACTATAACACAGAACAACATAAAAATCTACATTCTCAGCGAAATTTTTATAAAAAATCCGTAAATTTCTTGCATCAAAACGGCATTTTTCACAAGGGGGCCCATGACTGGAAGAAATGCAAAAAAACACCGGCAGACGGAGAACGTCTGCCGGTGCAAAAATCAGTTATGGGGAATTAGTTTTCCTTCTTCTTGATGACCAGAGCGGTGCCGCCCAGGACAGACAGGATCAGTGCTGCAGCAGCAACAGAGATGAAGGAGTTGTCGCTGGTGTCGTCGGAGCTTTCGGAAGCTGCGAAGAAGCCGGCGGGGAACTGATCAACACCCTTGTTATCGGCATTGATGTAAGAGGTCTTGGAAGCGCTCATGGTGTCAAAGGTGTTGTAGGAACCGATGTAGTAGTCGGAGCCCTCGAAGTTGGTGACCCAAGCGCTGATCTCAGCGTTGAACACGAAGACGGAGCCCTCTGCGCCGTAGCTCAGAGCGATCTTGTCAGCGGAGTTCTTGCCCAGGGTGATGTACTGCTTAGCGCCGTCGATGGTAACAGCGAACTTGTAGCCGTCGCCGGAAGCCTCAACATAAACATCCAGAGCAGCGTTCTTGTCGGTGGTGGTGATCAGGAATCTGTCCTGATCGATGCCGCCGGCGATATAAACGGTGTTGCCGGTCTTGACCTGGATCATGCCGAACTTGTAAGCAGTGCCGGCAACGGGAGCGGTCACGGGAGGCAGGGTGCTGGCGGGCTCAGAAGGAGTGGGCTCAGAAGGAGTGGGCTCAGAAGGAGTGGGCTCGGAGGGATCGGGATCCACGGGAGGAGTGACAGTACCGCCGTTGATATCGTAGAAGCTCAGATGATACTGATCATCGGTCTCGATATTCTTGTTGTAGGTGCTCCAGTTGCCCTGAGAGTTATACCACTCGATGCTGTTGCCACGAACGGTGTTGGTGATGTTGTAAACACCGTTGCCCAGAGCGGAGACAGTCCACTTGTCGTTGACTGCGCCCAGGCTCATGCTGGAGTAGCTGTCCTGCATGCCCAGCTTCTGGCCGTTCTGCTCGAAGGAGAAGCTGCCGTCGCTGTTGGCAACAACAGTCCAAATTTCGGTGTCGCTGTAGCCGGTCAGAGTAGCGCCGTCCAGAGCAACATCAACGCCCAGCTGGTAGAAGCTGCCTTCCTTAGAGGGCAGGCTGGACAGAGCCTTGTTGTAAGCAGGGGCGTAGATAACGACCTGCATGCCGCCCTGCAGAGCTACATCACCGGACACGGGAGGAGTCACGGGCTCGGAGGGGGTGGGAGGAGTAACAGGCTCGGAGGGGGTGGTGGAGCCGCCGGCAGCCTTCTTGTACAGGGTGAAGGTGGAAGGATACTTGTCAGCATTGGTGCCGGTTACAGTAGTGGTCTTGTAGCCGCGGTACTTGTTCTCGTAGTCGACATTGCCGGCCAGACGAACAGTGTCGGCACCAACACCATCAAAGGTGAACTCGCCGTCAGCGAAGGACCAAGTCCAGCTGTAATCGCCGTCCTTGATGCCGTTGTTATTGCCGCCCTTGGGAGCGATGGTAACGCCGTTGGCATCGGTGATCTTCACGGAGCTGCCGTCAACAGTCAGGGTCCAGACAGCGCCGGCAGCATCGGTGACGGAATCGCCGGAGACGGTGGGCTCAACGGCGGTGACCCAGCCGTTATCATAAACGCCGGGGGCGTAGCCGTTGCTGCTGACCAGAACATACTGGCCGGAAGTCAGGTTGCCGTCGGTGACCTTGACATAGGTCTCAGCGGCGGATGCACCAACGGTGAACAGGCCGATGACCATGGTCAGGCAGAGAACAACGCTCAGAATTTTGGTGATTGTTTTCATATTTTCGAAAACCTCCTTAAAAACTTTCCCGGCATTTTTGCCGGTGCCATGGGGATTGGATATTCCAAACCAAGTGTACCATATTTTTGAAAAAAATGCAACACCGCAAACAGGCATTTTTCGGGAAAATATGACATTGGCAGCAGCAAAAAAGCCGGGGTGCGTACAGTACGCACCCCGGTAAATGGGGGATATCAGATCTTCTTGGCGTTTGCCAGCAGATATTTTTCTGCTTCGGGGTTCCACAGACCGTTATTGGCCTTGCACAGACGGTCCAGCTCGGCGAACATGGGATCGGTCTTGCCCAGCTCCTCGAAATCGTCGATGGCAGCCAGGGGCAGGTCGATGTGGTTATAGATCAGCTTCTTGCCGCCGGGGATCTTGGGCAGGTTCAGCACGGTATCCACAACAGCGTTCAGGCCGCCGATGTGGGTGACCAGTGCGGAGGGATTCAGCTTGCCGGCGTTCATCATTTCGATGGCTTCTCTCATGTCGTCGGTGTTGCCGCCGGAGGTGCCTACCACATGGGTGTACAGGTAGTGGACATTGTACCAGTTGAAGGGAGCCTTGAACTGGGAATCGGTGGGGCCTGCGAAGAAGTTCAGACAGCCGTTGAAGCCCAGAATATCGTCAGCCTGCTCGATGACGGGCTTGACGGGGGCAAAGCAGATGACATCGTCATAACCGGTGCCGCCGGAGAGGCTGCGCAGGTATTCGGTGGCATTTTCCATCCGGGTGTTGACGTAGTGCAGCTCCACGCCGTTCTTGGCAGCTTCTTCCACGGTGTAGATGGAAGCGGCTCTCTTCAGACGGGCTTCATCGATATCGGTAACAACCAGCAGAGAGGGACGGCGGTCGCAGTGCAGCGCGTAGTCGATAGCGGCCAGACCCATGGGGCCGACGGAGGCCAGCATAGCCATCTTACCGCCTTCCTTGATGCCCATATCGTGGACATAGGAGCCGGGGCGGACATGGTACATGGCGTGGAAGGTGCCGATGACGCAGCTCAGGGGCTCAGCCAGGGAGCCGTAGTAATAGGTGTCGGAATTGTAGGGCAGCAGGCAGTCCATCACCAGAATTTCCATGGGGGTGTTGCCGTACTGTGCGTTACCGCCGCAGTACTGGTAGGAATAGCCGGGAGCCTCCTGAGAGCCCTTGTAGAAGTGGGCAGGCTGGACAACGAACTTGTCACCAACCTTATACTTGTGCTTCCAATTTTCGCCCACAGCGATGATATCGCCGCAGAATTCGTGGCCAACGATGGTGGGCTTTTCGGAAATGTCGTTGGGAACGCGCTTGTGATCCTCGCCTTCCAGAACGGCCTTATAGGTGGACATACAGACAGAGTCGGAAACGACACGAATCTGCACATCATCGGGGCCAACCTCGGGCAGGGTAACTTCCTCCAGGCGAATATCGTTTTTGCCGTGGAGCAGAACAGCTTTCATCTTCATATATGTATTACCTCCATACTATGTGTTACAGTGCTTATCACAATTATACATTGTTTTTCCCAGGAATGTCAAGACGGGTTTTGCTTTTTGATTCTCATAATGAACCTGCGAAAGGAAACGGACAGAACGGGAGCCACACCATTCCACAAAAATGCAGTTACAGTATATCCCAAAAAATAAGGAAAAGCAAGGAAAAAAGCACAAAACAGGTGCTTTCCAAGACCGATACAGAGGGAAATGACAGGGATGTCAAGGTGAGGAAAATATAAAACACCAGCCGGTCAAACTGGTGTAAATTGCAATGGGATAAATGAAATCGCACCTTCGTGCGATGAAATCCGAGCGCCGCTCGGATGAAATCTGCTTCGCAGATGAAATGAAATCCGTCCTTATCTTCCGATGAAGTCGGATTTCATCACGAAGTGATTTCACCCCACGCAGGTGGGATGAATCTCCGAAGAACTATGTGATGTAAAATCAAAAACGGAAGATCAAAAAACATTCTTGATTAATGAAATTGTGGAATTTTTAAAACTCAAAACAAAGGCTGGTCAAAATGATTCTGTAATCGTTTTAACCGCCTCAAAAGCAGTATCTGCGATCAAGTCTGCATCGTGGTGTGCCCATGTGTGACGGAATTCTCCGAGACTTGCTTTTCCACCACCGGTTAGAACGAGAATACCTTTGCAGCCAGCGTTATGGGCCATGACGATTTCATTCTTACCCATATCACCGATAACAAAGCAGTCATCAATGTTGAGTCCGTACTTCTCAATGCATAGCTCTATCAGTCCTGTCTTGGGTTTTTTGCAATTGCAGTTGTCCGAATGTTGGTGAGGACAGCAGAGAAAATCATCAATCAGTTGTTCTTTGGAATTAAAGTAGCCTAGAATGGAAGCTTTTGTTTTCTCGTAAGCCTCCAGTGACACAAAGCCCTTGCTGATTTTACTTTGATTTGTGATAACAATATTTAGGTAACCATTATGCTTAGAAAGATGCAATGCGGGTTTTGAAAAGTTGTAGGGGACAAAGGTATCAATGTCCGCAGTAGCATCGCCACCAAGTGTACCTTGTAAATCCCAGAAAATGGCTTTGCTCATTTCACTTCGTTTCCTTTCGCTGTGTTGACAGATGAAATCAAAATCCGCTTTATCTCAACGCACCGATCAAGAATGGTTTTGTCGCTGTAATAGCCGCTTTCAATCAGCAATTCCAGCCAATACTCACTTTCAGAGCATTCTTTCAAGGCAATTTGCAGTTTCGCAATGAAATCTGCCTTGCTATGTGCGTAAAAGGCTTCCCGGATATTTGCACCAATGCTTGTTCCGGAACGGACAAGCTGATTCGTTAAAACACTTTCCTTCTGGCTGCGCTTGATCTCATTGCAAACACGAATGATCTCCAACGCAAAGGCCTTGGATTTTATCAATAAGGGACTATCAACCATAATGCTTACCTCTAATAAAGGATAGTTTTATTATAAAGGTGAAATGTTGGTTTTGCAATATACTTCTTCACTATTCACTATTACTTATTACTTCCAAAAATCGCCTGTGGGATTTAGTGAAAAGTGAATAGGTAATAGTGAATAAGTAAAAATCGCCAATCTTCTGTCGAAGATCGGCGATTTTTGGTGGGGGAGGACGGATTCGAACCATCGAAGCGATACGCAGCAGATTTACAGTCTGTCCCCTTTGGCCACTCGGGAACTCCCCCATATTTTGTTTTGATCCGTCTCTGCTTGGAGCCGGTAGACGGACTCGTTCAATCAAGGTGCGGCTCGGTCCAGCCCTCGCCGGCAACGCTCATCCGCGTTGCATTTGATTATTCGAGTCGATTACTTTCCGCCTCTGCTTGGAGCCGGTAGACGGACTCGAACCCCCGACCTGCTGATTACAAATCAGCTGCTCTACCAACTGAGCTATACCGGCGGCTCAAACAGAACACGCTTATTATAGCGGCGAGGTATCGGTTTGTCAAGCACTTTTTTTGCTTTTTCAAAAAATGGAAAATGCTCGGAAAAATGCCGGGCGTGGATACCCACACCCGGCATATTATTTAGATTTCGATATCCAGCTTGGAAACCACAGCGGCGCAGCGGGGGCACAGGCCCTCAGCGTCTGCCTGCTGGGAGTGCATCCAGCACCGGGGGCACTTCTCGCCCCGGGCTTCGGACACGCCGATGGTCAGCTCGGAGAAGTTGACGCCGTTGCCAACTTCAGCACCCTCGGGGGCAGTCTCCCAGGCGCAGGAGGAAACAATGCAGATCTCTGCCAGATTCAGACCCTCGCATGCCTTCTTCAGCTCGTTGCTGCCGGTCAGGCTCACATGAGCCTCCAGAGCCTTACCGATCCGCTTGTCGGCACGGGCCTTTTCCAGAACGCCGTTGACATCCTGCCGCAGCTTCATAACGGTTGCCCACTTTTCCATAGAGGCATCGTCCAGGCTGTATGCGGCAAAGTCGCTGGGCATCTGGTTCAGCAGCACATTCCGGGCATCGTCAGATGCCATGTGAGGCATGGACTGCCAGATTTCATCACAGGTAAAGGCCAGAATGGGGGCAAACAGCTTAGCCATGGCGTCCAGGATCAGGTACAGAGCAGTCTGGGCGCTGCGGCGGCGCAGGCCGGTGGCTTCTTCACAGTACAGGCGATCCTTCAGAATATCCAGATAGAAGCTGGACAGCTCCACCACGCAGAAGTCGTTCATATCGTGGGTGATGACATGGAACTCATAACCCTCGTATGCCTTACGGACATTGGCCACCAGCTGGCTCAGCTTGGTCAGAGCCCACTTGTCCAGCTCCTCCAGCTGGTCAGCGGGAACCATGTCCTTGTTGGGATCGAAGTCAGCCAGGTTACCCAGGCAGTACCGGGCGGTGTTGCGGAATTTCAGATAGTTCTGAGCAATTTGCTTGAAGATCTCCTTGGAGCAGCGCACATCGGCGTGATAGTCGGAGGAAGCTGCCCACAGGCGGATGATATCCGCACCGAAGTCCTTGATGAGGTCGGCGGGGTCAACACCGTTGCCCAGGGACTTGTGCATGGCGCGGCCCTGGCCGTCTACGACCCAGCCGTGGGTCAGAACCTGCTTAAAGGGAGCGCCCTGATCCAGTGCGCCAACGGAGGTCAGCAGACTGGACTGGAACCAGCCGCGGTACTGGTCAGCACCCTCCAGGTACACATCCGCGGGCCACAGCGCGGGGGTGCGGTGCATGAGGGATGCGAAGTGGGTAGAGCCTGAGTCGAACCAGCAGTCCAGGGTGTCGGTTTCCTTATCGAAAGACTTGCCGCCGCAGTGGGGGCAGGTGAAGCCCTCGGGAACCAGCTCCATGGCGTCCTTTTCAAACCAGATGTTAGAGCCGTGCGCGTCAAACAGGGCGGAGATCTTGGCGATGGAGTCGGGGGTGGAAACGGGCTTGCCGCAGTCCTTGCAGTAGAAAACGGGAATGGGCAGACCCCAGCGGCGCTGACGGCTGATACACCAGTCGGCACGCTCACGGATCATGCTGATCATACGATCCTCGCCCCAGGCGGGGAACCACTTCACATCCTCGATGGCCTTAACAGCCTGATCCTTGAAGGACTCCACAGAGCAGAACCACTGGGGCGTAGCCCGGAAGATGATGGGCTTCTTGCAGCGGTCGTGGTGGGGATAGGAGTGGATGATCTCCTCGGAAGCGAACAGCATGCCGCTTTCCTTCATGTCAGCCAGAATGATGGGGTTACTCTCCTCGGTCTTCAGGCCTTCGTATTTGCC
Organism: Oscillospiraceae bacterium; assembly: GCA_015068125.1. GTDB lineage: Bacteria > Bacillota > Clostridia > Oscillospirales > Oscillospiraceae > Faecousia. The sequence goes on from SVLD01000001.1 coordinate 24,412, forward strand.
GGCGTAGTCGGTGTGGCGGCCGTAATCGTCCACGGGAACAACCAGGTCCATGCCATAGCGCATGCAGGTCTGGTAGTCATCCGCACCGAAGCCGGGAGCGGTATGGACACAGCCTGTGCCGGAGTCCATGGTGACATACTCGGCGTTGACCAGACGGCTGGTCTTGTCCAGGAAGGGATGCTGCGCCAGCATATTCTCAAAGAACTGACCGGGATAGGTGGCCAGGACTTCGTAGGTTTCAAAACCGCCCATTTTCATGGTCTTTTCCATGAGGGCTTCGGCCATGATATAGGTCTCGCCGCTGTCGGCCTTTACCAGCACATAGCTGTCCCGGGGATGCAGGCAGATACCCATATTGCCGGGCAGGGTCCAGATGGTGGTGGTCCAGATGACGAAGAAAGTCTTGCTCAAATCAAAATTGCTGAGCTTGCCCAGATCGTCCTTCATGGGGAACTTAACATAGACGGAGGTGCAGGGATCGTCCTTATACTCGATGTCGGCTTCCGCCACGGCGGTGGCGCAGAAGGGACACCAGGTGACGGGCTTTAAGCCCTTATAAATGTAGCCCTTGTCGAACATCCGGCCAAAGACCTTGACTTCCTGGGATTCAAAGTGCTTGTCCATGGTGCGGTAGGGATGCTCCCAATCGCCAACAACGCCCAACCGCTTGAAGCCGCCCATCTGCTTCTGGATGAAATCCTCGGCAAATTCCTCACAGGCGGTGCGGAACTCCGGCACGGTCATGTCCTTGTTCAGCTTCTTCTTGGAAGTTTCGATGGCGCGCTCAATGGGCAGACCGTGGTTGTCCCAGCCGGGGACATAGGGAGTGTAGTAGCCCATCATGGCGTGGCTGCGGACGATGAAGTCCTTCAGGGTCTTGTTCAGCGCGTGACCCATGTGGATATAGCCGTTAGAGAAGGGAGGGCCGTCGTGAAGAATGAAAGGGGGCAGATCCTTATTCTTTTCCAGCATAGCGTTGTAAAGATCCTGCTCCTGCCACTTTTCCAGCATGCCCGGCTCCCGGGCGGGCAGACCGGCTTTCATGGGGAAGTCGGTTTTAGGGGTGATGATCGTGTTTTTGTATTCCATTGGAATAACCTCCATAGTAATGTACAAAATAAAAGCGCCTTTGTCCCTGTTGCAAGAGACAAAGGCGCGTAACCTCTGCGGTACCACTCTTGTTCCGCCCTTACAGGCGGCACTCGAAAAGCTGTAACGGGCAGACCCGGCGCAGCCTACTGGAAAACCGTTCAGTGCGCGGCTCGGAGGGGATACCGCCAATCTCTGTTTACTGCCTTGCACCAACCGGCAGCTCTCTGAAAACAGGGGGAAAAGCGACATGTCCTCGTCATAGCGAATGTATGTTATTTGTGGGTGGGGTCGTACTGGTGACCGAAATGATCGCTCAGGTTGCCAAACTTGGTGGTGGTGCCGGTGACAGGGTGCAGGGGATCGGCCTTGGGAGCCACATCCTCAGTGGTGCCGACCATGGCTTCCACGTTATTGGAAATCTCATCGGCGATGGCAGCGGCGATATCCACTTCTTCCTGCTCCGGTGCGCCGGCATCCTCAACCGGGGCGGCGATGGGATTGGCAGGATAGTTGGCAGTTTTGATATTTTCCAGAGCCTGGATGCATTCCCGCATCCGATCCTCGATTTCTTCGATCTTTGCGGCGGCGACCTGACGGGCTTCTTCCACCCGGGCGTTTTCCGCGGCGATGATGGCTTCGGTATTTTTGGTGTTCTCAGTCAGGGTCTCGTTGGCTTCGCTCAGCATTTTGGCGCATTTGCTTTCCGCTTCCTTGACCATGATATCACAGGATCTCTGAGCCTCGGCAAGGGCTTCCTTCATGCTGGCGTCGTTTTGACGGTATTCTTCCAGTTTGGTGACGAGAACCCGCATTTTGCTCTTGAGGAGCGCATTTTCTTTGTAAAGCGTGATGTAATCCTCGGTCAGGGGCTCCAGAAATGCGTCCACCTGCTGCGTATCATAGCCGCCAAAGGGCTGCTTGCCGAAGGAAATCTGTTCAATTTGCTGCGGTGTAATCATGACAGTGTCCTCTCTTTATTGGGCTCAGATGTAATTTTCCACTTCGCTCTCGAGATTTTCCAGGTCGCCTACCACATCCATATTGTGGGGGCAGAACAGATAAGTGGACTGGGCCACCTTCTTGACCTTGCCGTCCAGAGCGTAGGCGCAGCCGGACAGGAAATCCACTACTCGGCGGGACATAGCCTTGTCCACATTTTCCATGTTGAGGATAACGACCTTCTTGTTGCGCAGGTGATCGGCGGCGTCGGAAGTATCGTTAAAATTGGAGGGGTGGAACAGAACCACTTCCTGCTTATTGCTCATGCTGACAACATGGCCGGAGAAGCCGCTGGAATTCTCTTCAGAAGCGGTGCTGAAAGCAGGGGTACGGCGATTGCGGGCGGGACGCTCGGTGGGCATTTCTTCAAAGCCCTCGGGGGTTTCGTCCTCTTCCTCGAAATCATCATAATCGTCGTCAGCGTAGGGCTGGGTGAACTTCTTTACGCTATCCCAAAAACTCATAGTCATTTCCTCCTGTATGTCCGCATCGTTCCGGATGGGTTATTGATAGTTTCTTGGCCCGAAAATGGCGGTGCCCACACGGATCATGGTGCTGCCGCAGGCGACAGCATCGGCAAAATCATCGGACATGCCCATTGACAAAGTGGCCATGGATACATTATCGCTGTTTTTGGCCGTTATGTCAACAGCCAGGTTGTATATTTCCAGAAAAAATTTGCGGTTATCTCCCGAATTTTGGCAGATCGGGGGGATTGCCATCAATCCGCAGACGAAAACATTGGGAAAAGAGCCAATGTTCTCCAGCAGAGGAAGCAGCTCCTCGGCATAGAAGCCGCCCTTGCTGTCCTCCCGGCCGATGTTGACCTGCAGGAGGATATTCTGGCGGATGCCCTGCTTTTGGGCTTCGTCCTGGATGGCCTGGAGCAGCTTCAGCCGATCCACGCTCTGGATCAGATCCACCTTGCCCACCACCTGGCGGACTTTGTTGGTCTGCAGGTGACCGATGAAATGCACCGGCGCGCCGGCGTAAGCGTTTTCGGAGAGCTTTTGTGTCAGTTCCTGGACGCGATTCTCGCCGCAAAGATCCACTCCGGCGGCGATGGCCTGGCGCACGGCGTCGGCGTTGTTCATTTTGGTGGCGGCGCAGAGCTGGATTTCGGAAGGATCTCTGCCGGCGGCCATGGCGGCCTGTTTGATCTGTTCCCGGATGCGGGCTACATTTTCGGCTATGGACATGGTAAGCACCTCTTTTTACGTGACAAATATATCTTGGCCCCCTCTTTGACTGGGGGAGTTTGGGATTGTACGAATAGGAATTAACTCCCTCAGTCAAAAATCGTTTCTGCAGAACCGATTTTTGCCAGCTCCCTCAGAGAGGGAGCTAAGGGTGTGAAACTCGCAAATCAAAAAGGCGGCGGAGGTTGCTCCGTCGCCTTTTTGCGCTTTATGCAGTGGTGGCTGCAGCTTTCAGCGGCTTCATGGGAACCAGTGTGGAGATGGCATGCTTGTAGATCATCTGCTGCTTGCCCTCTGACACCAGAACCACCACAAAGCTGTCAAACCCGGTGATGGTTCCCCGGAGCTGGAAGCCGTTCATCAGAAACAGCGTCACGGGGATCTTATCCCGGCGAACTTCCTTCAAAATGGCATCCTGTAAGTTGATTGTATCTGACATATGTATGTACCCGCTTTCTTTAAATTTCGGACATACCTATGTTAGCATTTTTCAGTTGTCGGATTCGTGAATAAGCTGTCGGGCGTGGGCAAGAATTTCACTGCTTTCTGTATCTGCGCCCCGAACAAGCCAGTGCATCTGCGGATTCCGTCGGAACCAGGTCAGCTGCCGCTTGGCATAACGCCGGGAGGACTGCTTGACAGCCTCGGCGGCTTCTTCTACAGAGCTGTTTCCGGCCAAAGCGTCCACAAATTCCTTGTAGCCGATGGCCTGCATGGCGGTGGATTTGGTGGGGATGCCCTCAGACAGCAGTGACCGGATCTCCGGGATCAGTCCCTGCTGCAGCATCAGATCCACCCGCAGGTCGATCCGGCGGTACAGGTCTGCTCTGTCTGCAAAATCCAATCCCAGCCAAATGGGGGAATACTTAGGCGGGATGGCCTGGGTCTTTAAGTTGTGGGCGGTGATGGTTTCACCGGTTTCGCAGTAGACTTCCAGCGCCCGGAGGATCCGCTTGCGATCCTGCAAATGCAGCCGGGCGGCGCTGTCCGGGTCGATGGAGGCAAGAAGCGCAAACATGGCTTCCATGCCTTCTTCATCCGCCTGGTGTTCCAGCTTTTCCCGCATACCCGTGGCAGGAAAGGGGGCAAAGTCGTTGCCCTTGATCAAACTGTCCATGTATAGTCCTGTGCCGCCGGCAATGATGGCGGTTTTCCCCCGGGCGAGGATGTCATCCACGATGGGGGTTGCCATGGCGCAGTAGCGGCTGACGGAAAAATCCTCCCCAGGCTCGGCGACGTCCAGCATATGGTGGGGAATGCCCTGCTTTTCTTCTTCTGTGGGCTTGGCGGTGCCGATGTCCATCCGGCGGTAGACCTGCATGGAGTCGCAGGACACCACTTCGCCGTTCAGTTCCTTGGCAAGTTCTACCGCAAGGGCGGTCTTCCCGGAGGCTGTGGGCCCGGCAATACATATGATATTGTTCATGGGCTAAAGCCTCCTTTCGGATTAGTCATCCAGCAAATATTCGCCGCATTCCGGGCAGTGCTTGGGAAGGGACAGAAAGAAACGATGCAGACCCATAAAACGCTTGTTCATGCGTTCTCCGCAGCTGGGGCATCGGATGAAGAAACTCCAAATATAAGTGCTGAGCCAAAGACCGATTCCGATCCATAAGACTACGCTTTTTGCACCGCCGTAGAAGCCGCCCAAGAAGGTCAGTACAAGGCCAAAGACAAAGGCAAGAACATAGATGCGGTATTTTTGTACGACTGTCAGTTTTTTCATGGCAATGCTCCTTTCCAATGGATAGTTATGTCCGCTTAAACTGCTTTTCCAGCTGCTTTTTGGACAGGGTGATGCAAATGGGGCGGCCGTGGGGGCAGTATTTCAAGTCCTCGTTGGCCATAACCTGCTTCACCAGCGCCAGCAGTTCCTTTTCGTCGTTGTCCCAGCCAGCTTTGATGGCGGCCTTGCAGGCGACGGTGTGCAGCAGTTCGTCACGAACGGTGTCCTTGCTGCCCCGGCGGCCATTGAGAAGGTCGGCAGCCAGGGATTCGGCAGCTTCTGCCGCGGCTTCGGGTGAAAGATCCATGGGAATTTGCCGCAGCAGCACCGTGTTGTCACCAAATTCGTCGATCTCAAAGCCCAGTTCCAGCAGCATGCTCTGGTTGCTCAGCAGCTCTGCTGTGGCTTCGGCGCTGAGCCGGACGGGGATGGGCTGCAAAAGCATCTGGGAGCTGATGCGCTCTTGGTTGGCTTTCAGTTTTTCGAAGAGAATCCGCTCGTGGGCGGCGTGCTTGTCGATGAGGAAGGCTTCCTCGCCCTGCTCCACGATGATGTAGCTGTTGTACAGCTCGCCAACCATTCGCCAGGGAATTTCCGGCGCCATGGGGATGGCTTCCTGGATGACCGCCGGCGCTTCCGGGATCAGCTGGGGCGCAGGCGCTGCCTTGGGGAGTTCTATCGGGAAAGTGGGAGAACGCAAGATCGCCGGGCGATGCTGCTCCACCGCTGTGATCACTGCCGCGGCGGTTTCCTTTTTGGGCTGGGGCGCATCATGCAGGGCAGAAGAAAAGGCCTTGTACTCCGCAGGTGTCATGGTGCGGAAAAAGCTCTCCTGCTTCGGCGCCGGGGTGGGCGCCGGTGCGGATACCGGCTTTGGGACAGCAGGCGCCGGAGTTTGGGGCTTGAACTGCACCTCCGGGCGGTCGGGCTTTTTATTCAGCGCCGCCAGAACGCCATAATGCACGCAGTCAAAAACCGCCTTTTCCGACAGGAATTTTACTTCGGTTTTTGCCGGGTGGACATTCACATCCACGGCACTGGGATTCAATTTCAGATGCAGCACGCAGGCCGGGAATTTGCCCACCATGATCTGATTGCGGTAGGCTTCCTCCAGGGCGGCAATGAGCAGCCGGGATTTCACCGGCCGGTCGTTGACGAAAAAGGTCTGCAAATTCCGGCTGGGCCGGGCATCGGTGGGTTTGCTGACGAAGCCGGTGAGCTGATAGCCGTCCCACTGACTGTTTACCGGCAGCATTTGGGCGCATTCTCTGCCGTAAACGCAGTAGACCGCCGCTTCCAGCTTGCCGGAGCCAGGGGTAGACAAGACCTGCTTGCCATCCCGGAGGAACGTAAAGGCTACCTCAGGGTGCGCCATTGCCTGCATCTGCACCGCTGCGGCCACACGGCCGCCCTCCACAGTGTCGGATTTCATGAATTTCATCCGGGCGGGGGTGTTGAAAAACAGATCCCGGACAATGATGGTGGTGCCGTCGGGGCAGCCTACCTCGGATTCTTCTGTAATATTGCCGGCCTCCAGAGTCAGACTGGTGCCGCTGATACTGCCGGCGGTTTTGGTCATTAAGTCAATGCGGCTGACGGAAGCGATGGCCGCCAAAGCTTCGCCGCGGAATCCCATGGTGGAAATGGCCGCCAAATCCTCGGCGTTTCTAAGTTTGGAGGTGGCGTGGCGCAGGAATGCGGTTCTGGCATCCTCGGGGGCCATGCCGCAGCCGTTGTCGGTGACCCGGAGGAAGGTCATACCGCCGTCACGGATCTCCACGGTGACCTTGGAGGCACCGGCGTCCACGGCATTTTCCAGCAGCTCCTTGACAACGGAGGCAGGCCGCTCCACAACTTCACCGGCGGCGATTAAGTTGGCCACATGGGGCGCTAATTGGAGAATTTTAGGCATAAAATCACCTCATTGCGAGAATACCGATGGCGTTGACTGCCATGTGAATCAAAATGGGGGCGGCGATGGAGCCGGAAATTTCGTAGGCCGCTGCCAGGCAGAGCCCGGCGGGGATGTACTGTAAAAAGCTTAAGGCCAGCGTGGCAATATCGGTAACGCCGAACCAACCGTCGATATGCACCAGGGAAAACAGCGCGGTGGACACCAGGTAGGCTGCCAGCTTGCTTTTCCGGTACAGACTGCCGAAAACCGCGCCCCGGTACAGACATTCCTCCGTCAGCGGCACGAGAAATACAACGCACACAGCTGTCAGCAGATACTGCTCCCGGGCGATGGCGGCGATACCCTGGTCGTTGCTGTTGAAGTGGGCTGGATTGATCAGCCGGATCAGCCAGGAAAGCGCCAGATTAGCCACCCAATAGACGCAGAAGCTGACCGCGGCGGTCAGAAGAACGGGCAGCAGTCTGTGGGCGGCATCTTTTACGGTGTTGGGCAAAAAGTGCCGGTTAATCACCAAAATACCAAGGAAATTGAAAGAAAAATAGGCGAGATTCAGCCATGTGGTGTTCAGAGAAACTCCCACGGCAGAAAACAGCAGCTGCAAAAGTGACGGCAGAAAAAACAGAGAAAACAGCATATACCGCCAACCCCAGGATCGCTCCCGGGCTGTGGGGAATAAAATCGTCTTTGTCATATCAGTTCAGCATTTTCTTGAGCTTGTAAAGCTCGTTCATGGCCTCAATGGGGGTCAGGGTTTCCACAGAAATGGCACTAAGCGCCGCAGCCACCTGCTGGGCAGACAGATCCAGCATACTGACCTGCTCCTCAGCTTCAGCCGGCTGAGCAATGACCCGGACAACGCCGGCTTCGTTTTCCAGCTCCTCCAGAATTTCCCGGGCCCGGGAAATGACCTGGCTGGGCAGACCGGCCAGCTTGGCAACTTCGATACCGTAGCTGTCGTCGGTGGCACCGGGAACGATCTTGCGGAGGAAGATCATTTGATCGCCCCGTTTTTTCACGGCGATGTTGTAGTTTTTCACATTGGGGAGCTTGTTTTCCAGGGAGGAAAGCTCGTGATAATGCGTAGCGAACAGGGTTTTCGCCCCCAGGCGCTTGGGGTTGGCGGCGTATTCCAGAACGGCTCTGGCGATGGCCATGCCGTCGTAGGTGGAAGTGCCTCTGCCGATCTCGTCCAGGATCAAAAGGCTGTGAGAAGTGGCGTATTTCAGAATGGATGCCACCTCGGACATCTCCACCATGAAGGTGGACTGGCCGGAGGCCAGATCGTCGCTGGCGCCGATGCGGGTGAATACCCGGTCTGTCAGTCCGATCCGGGCGCTTCTTGCCGGAACAAAAGAACCGATCTGCGCCATCAGCACGATCAGCGCCACCTGGCGCATATAGGTGGATTTACCAGCCATGTTGGGACCGGTGATGATGGATACCCGGTGATCTGCGCCACCTAAGTGGGTATCATTGGGAACGAAGAGAGAGTCCGTCAGCATGGCTTCCACTACGGGGTGGCGGCCATCGGTAATGGAAATTTCCCCGTCCAGGGCGATCTCCGGGCGGCAGTAGCCCCGCTGAACAGCGACGCTTGCCAGGGAGCAGAGCACATCGGTGGCAGCCACTGCCGCGGCGGTAAGCTGCACCCGGGCGGCCTGCTGGGCAAGGTACATCCGAAGCTCGGAGAACAGCTGATATTCCAGCGCCGTCAGCCGATCCTTGGCGTTGAGCACCTGGTCTTCCAGCTCTTTCAGCTCCGGGGTGATGTAACGCTCGCAGTTGGCTAAGGTCTGCTTGCGGATGTAGTGGGCCGGCACCTGCTCCATAAAGGACTTGGATACCTCAATATAGTAACCGAAAACCCGGTTGTAGCTGACTTTCAGGGTACGGATGCCGGTGGCTTCCTTTTCCCGGGCTTCGATGGCTACCAGAATGTCCCGGCCGCCATCCATGATGGAGCGCAGGCGGTCAACCTCTTCGTTGGCGCCATCCCGGATGATGCCGCCCTCCCGAACAGTCAGGGGCGGTTCGTCTACGATAGTGTTTTCAATTTTCTCAGCGCACTGAGTCAGGGGGTCCATGGACTGCTCCAGCTTAGTCAGCAGGGGACTGCCCATCCGGGAAAGCTGAGCCTTTACCTCCGGCAGTGCCCGCAGACCCCGGGCAAGCCCCAGAAGATCTCTGCAGTTGACAGTGCCGGTGACGATACGGGTCATGACACGCTCAAAATCCGATACATCCTTCAGCGCTTCGATAAGCTCACTGCGGCAAATGGTATCCTCCACCAGTTCCGCCACAGCGCCGTGGCGGCGGCTGATCTCTGACACATCCAGCAGGGGCTTTTCCAGCCAACTGCGGAGCATACGGCCGCCCATGGGGGTATGCGTCTTATCCAGAACCCAGAGCAGAGAGCCTTTTTTATCCTTAGAGCGCATGGTTTCCGTCAATTCCAGGTTCCGGCGGGCGTCCATATCCAGCTCCATAAACTTGCCGGTGGTGTAGTATTCCAGATTGCGGATGTGGGCAAGCTCATTTTTCTGCAGGGTCAACAGGGTGTGCAGCAGCGTGCCGGCGGCGGTGATGGCTTCCTCCATGCCTGCCAGTCCCAAATCAGCAAGGTCGCGGCCAAAATGCCGCTGCAGAACATCCCCGGCGTGGTCGGCGTCGAATTGGGCGGAATTGCCCTCGTTGACGCAGCAGCCGATGCGGCGCAGCAGGGCGTCGTCAAATTGCTCGGTGCGGACACCGTCGCCAAAGCGAAGGATCTCGGCAGGGGAGAACCGACCCAGCTCCGACAGGGCAGTGGGGGCGTCGGGACAGGCGGTGACGTAGAACGCACCGGTGGAAATATCGCAGAAAGCCAGGCCAAATTTGCCCTCTTTTCCGTAAAGACAGGCAAAGTAGTTATTTTTGCTTTCCTCCAGCATGCAGCTTTCGGTAACGGTTCCGGGGGTGACGGTGCGGGTGATTTCCCGTTCCACCAGACCCTTGGCGGTGGCAGGATCGGAGGTCTGCTCGCAGATTGCCACCTTGTAGCCCTTTTGCACCAGTCGGGCAATATAGGCGTCCACACTGTGATAAGGCACGCCGCACATGGGAGTCTGCTCCTCCTTGGGCTTGCTCCGATCCCGGGTAGTCAGGGTCAGATCCAGCTCCCGGGAGGCGATCCGGGCGTCCTCGTCGAACATTTCATAGAAATCACCCAGGCGGAAGAACAGAATGCTGTCTTGATTCTGCTCTTTGATATAGTGGTACTGCCGCTGCATGGGTGTCAGTTCTTTTTCTTTGGTGGCCATAGCAACAAGTCCTTTTCTGTAAAGTATAGGATCTTGGCCCCCTCACTGAGGGGGCTGGCAGTGTCGCCAGACACTGACTGGGGGAATTGTGACAAAACTCCCTCCGTCTCGCCTTACGGCGATCCACCTCCCTCAGAGAGGGAGGCAAGAATATTTCTTTATGATTCAGCTAATTCTCCCGTCAGGCTCCAGGTAGTGGCACCAGTGACGGTAACATTCTGATAACTGCCGATGAGGCCGTCCTCTCCAATAAAGCGCACCAGCCGGCCGCCTTCGGTTCGGGCGGTGAGTAAATCTTTATCCCGGCCATCTACCAGGCAACGCATGGTTTTGCCTACATAGCCCCGGTGAATCTCTTCGGATATGCTGTTCTGCACGGCGCAAAGCCGATCAAAGCGGCGGCTCTTTTCCTCCTTAGGGGTGGGGTCGTCCATAGATGCCGCCGGTGTGCCGGTCCGGGGGGAGAAGATAAAGGTGAACAGGGAATCGTAATGCACCTGCCGGATGAGGGAGATGGTCTCTTCAAATTCCTCCTCGGTTTCTCCGGGGAAGCCCACAATGACATCGGAAGTCAGCACCAAATCCGGCATGACGGTTTTGGCATAATTTACCAGCTCCAGGTATTTCTCCCGGTCATAGTGCCGGTTCATGGCCTTCAGCACCCGGGAAGAGCCGGACTGGAAGGGAAGATGAAGCTGCTTGGCAATCTTGGGGGAGGCGGCCATGGTGTCAAAGAGCTTCTTGCCCGCATCTCTGGGGTGGCTGGTCATGAAGCGAATGAGGAAATCCCCCTCCAGAGCGGCGATCTCTGCCAGCAGGTCAGAAAAATCCACATTTTCTTCCAGGTCTTTGCCATAGGAATTTACATTCTGTCCCAGCAGGGTGATCTCCCTGCAGCCCTTTGCGATCAGATCCCGGCATTCTGCCAGAATATCCGCTTTTTTGCGGCTACGCTCCCGACCCCGGACATAGGGCACGATGCAATACGTACAGAAATTGTTGCAGCCGTACATGATGGAAACCCAGGCTTTCAGGGTGTTGTCCCGCATCTGAGGGATGCCCTCGGCGATGGAGCCTGCTTCGTCTTCCACATAAAACTGCCGCTTGCCCCGGCTCAGTACATTCCACAGAATCTCCGGGAACTGCCACAGATGGTGGGTGGAAAATACACCGTCCACAAAGGGATAGCTCTTTTTGATCCGGTCGGAGACCTTGGTTTCGCCGGCCATACAGCCGCAGAGGAAAATTTTCTGGGCAGGGTGGCGGCGCTTGGTGTGGGTCAGTGCGCCTAAGTTGCCGAAAACCCGCTGCTCCGCGTGTTCCCGGATGGCGCAGGTGTTCATTACCACCACATCGGCACCCTCAGCTTCGGAAATGATGGTGTAGCCGCTCATGGACAGATAGCCCCGGAGCTTTTCCGAGTCGGCCTCGTTCTGCTGGCAGCCATAGGTTTCCACATAGGCCTTGGGAACGGTATCTCTTTCGTGCCAGTAGGCGCGGATATGATCGCAAAAGGCAAACTGCTGCTGCAGCTGCGCTTCGGAAATAACAGTCGTTTGTGTGCGCATGGGGGAATCCTCCGGAATATGCTTTCTCAACGATACATGATAGCATTTTTCTTGGTCTTTTTCAAGGGATTTCCCCGGAGAATTGTAAACAATTTGTTCTTCGTCTTGCAAAATTTCCCCGCCCGTGTTACACTGTGGAGGACAACCAACCCGAACGGCGGGGGAAAAGAGGAAACTATGAGATGTAAGTATTGCGGTGAAGAACTGCCGCAGAAAGAGAAGATCTGCCCCAAATGCGGTAAAAACAACAGCAACCTGGTGATGATCATTGTGGCAGCTGTGGGTGGCGTTTTGGTGGCATTGTTCCTGTGCGCCTTGGTCTATGCCGGCGTCAACGGCTTCCCGGCGCTGGTCAGCCTGGGAAATAAGATCCTGGGCATCCAGGCTACCGAGCCTGCGGTGACGCAGCCTTCGACTGACGGCACCACACCCACCGACGGCAACCCCAACGATGTGACCTGCAAGGGCACTTATACTGCCTCCGATGAAGCGGTTCTGGCAGGAAAAGATGTGGTGGTGGCCACCATGGGTGAGCACACCCTGACCAACGGCCAGCTTCAGATATATTACTGGCTGGAAGTTGTGGATTTTGTGAATTACTGGGGCGCGTATACCAGCTATTTCGGCCTGGATTACACGAAGCCCCTGGATCAGCAGCTGAACCCGGAAAACGGCCAGTCCTGGCAGCAGTATTTCCTGAAGGCAGCGATCGACAACTGGCAGCGGGATAACGGCCTGTATGTAGAGGCGGAAAATGCCGGCTATGTTATGGATGAGGAATACCAGAAAGAGCTGGACGGCTTGTATGCCTCCCTGCAGGATGGTGCTACCAAGGGTGGATATGCAAGTGTAGAGGCTATGCTCCAGTCCGATATGGGTGCTGCGGCCAGCTTTGAAGGCTATCAGTATTATTTGCAGCGCTATTACAAGGGCAATCTGTATTACAGTGATCACTATACCGATGTGCCTGTTACCGATCAGGAGATTTCCGACTACTACGAGAAAAACAAGGACTCCCTGGAGCAGACCCACGGCGTCAACAAGGAAAGCGGTATCATTACCGATATGCAGTATGTGCTGATCTTCCCCGAGGGCGCCACCAAGGAAACCATCGGCAAGCAAACCTTTGACGATGCTGCCTGGGAAGCTGCCCGGCAAAAGGCCCAGGCAATACTGGATAAGTGGGTGGCTGAGGGTGCTACTGAGGAGGGCTTCATGGCTCTGGTAAACGAGGCTGCCAAGGAGAATAATACCACCGGCGCTGGCGCGGATTACAAGGGACTGCTCAAGTATTCCATGTCCGAGGTGGATGTCCGGCACATTCTGCTGGTTCCCGAGGGCGGCACCAAGGATGCTAACAACAAGACGGTTTACACCGAGGAGGCCTGGGAGGCCTGCCGCCAGAAGGCCCAGGCAATGCTGGACGAGTGGGTGGCTGCCGGCGCTAAGGAAGCCGATTTTATCGAACTGGCAAAGGCAAACTCCAAGGATGGCAACGCCAAGGACGGCGGTATCTACAACAATGTCACCAAGGGCTACATGGTGGAGACCTTTGACGCCTGGATCTTCGATCCCAGCCGTCAGTACGGCGACTACGGCCTGGTCAAGACCGAGTTTGGCTATCACCTGATGTTCTTCGTCCACGGTGATACCGGTATCGACAGCTGGGCCTTTGACGAGGAGCGCCAGGTTGGCGATTATGCCCTGATCAAGACGGATTATGGCTATTATGTACTGCGGTTCACCGGCAGTGAGGAAGGTTGGATCCGCTATGCCCGCCAGGCTTTGCAGCAGCAGAAGATGGCAGAAAATGTCATTACCAAGTACCCCCTGGAGGTACAGTGGAAGAACATCCTGCTGGGCTATGTGAATCTGGCTGGATAATGAATCAGGATAAAAGGGCGTGCTCGAAAGAGCGCGCCCTTTTTACATTGGGAGAGAAAATTTTGTCGAATCCTGTAAAAAACGCTTTACGGACAGGGGATCGGTGTGTTATATTATGTTTACCTTACAGGAAGGAAGCCTTCGGGCAAAAGACATATGCCAAACAGAACCAGAAAGAAAACATATAACGACCAAACCCTGCTGCTGTTAGTCGGTGTCCTTGTGGTAGTGCTGATCGGTGTGATCTGCCTTGCTATCGTCATGGGTGACGCAAAACCGGAAGCCGATCCCGGCAGCAGTGAAGCTTCTACGGAGGCTTCAATCCCTTCCCAAAGCACGCCCCTTGGCCTGACCATGACCAATCCCCAACAGCAGGAAATGGTAGTCATGGAGGATAAGATGGTTTTTGAGGGGTTCTGCGATCCCAGCCAGACGCTGCTGATTAACGGTCTGAAGATCACCCCCAGGGAAGACGGCGGCTTTACTCATACGGAATTTTTGGTTCTGGGCGAAAATGAGATCACTGTTACCTACCAAGGCGAAGACCGGGTCTATCGCATTACCCGCAGATATGTAGTGGCGTCCTGCGAACCCATGGGCGCGCAGAACTTCAGCAGCGGCGCGACGGTGTATTTTAAGATCTCTGCCCGGGCAGGCAGCCAGGTGAGCGCCAGCTTCAACGGCAAGACCATCCAATTGGCGGAGGATAAGTTCCAGATGGGCGTGGATGTTCCTGAGGGCTTCCTGCTATATACCGGAGAATACAAGCTCCCCAGCACCAATTTGTCCGATGTGGATCTGGGTGTCATTACATACACTGCCACCTGTGACGGAATTGAGGAAACCTTTACCTCCGGCAACATCACCTGCCTGAGACCGGCGGATGTGCTTGCCTCCGATCCTTCCGTTACCCCCAATTACGGCGATTATATCAATGTGGGTTCCGGCTACATTGTCGAGATCATCAACCACACCGCCGAGACTTTCTATGGCGCTACGGTAGACGATTACTCCCACCCCGTCAACAACTATCTGCCTGCAGGTACGGTGGACTATTGCTCCACCCAGACTGTCAAGCTGGGTTCCCTTTCCTATGTGGTACTGCGCAGTGGTCAGCGGGTGTATGTGGAAATGCGAAACAATCCCACTTTGGCCAAAATCCCTATGGTGGACAGATACCGGGGCAAACTGCCGGATCACAATGAGATCGGCTTTGTATCCATGACGGAAAGCGGCAGACACACAGTGCTGACTTTGGATTGCCTTTGGAAAGCGCCCTTCTACTTTGACCTGAAACCCCAGTCCTATCAAAACCCTGCCAACAGTTCTGATCGCAATTACAGCATCACCGCGCTGACGGCAGAGTATGTGGATATCACCTTCTGCTATGCTACGGTGTTTACCGGCGAAATCAGCATTCCTGCAAATAATCCGCTGTTCAAATCCGCTGAGCTGATCCGCCGGGAGTCCGATTGCACCCTGCGGCTTTACCTGAAAAAGGTCGGTGGCTTCTACGGCTGGGACAGCTACTACAATGAAAATGACCAGCTTTGCTTCCAGTTCCTGAACCCTGCCAAGGTCACAGCGTCGGAAAATGCCCTGGGCGCAGACCTCACCGGCATTAAGGTGTTCATCGATGTGGGTCACGGCGGCTCCGATCCCGGAACTGTGGCCAAGACAGAAAGCGGTCAGTCTGTCTACGAGGCGGATCGAAACCTGGTACTGGCCCTGGCGGTGAAAAAGTACCTGGAGGATGCCGGCGCGGAGGTAATTCTGGATCGGACGACGGATGTCCGCATCACCGTGGATGAGCGCGCCCGGATGCTCAAACAGGAAAAACCGGATTACTGTCTGAGTATCCACCACAATTCCATCGGCGGATATCCCAATTTCGACCGGTTTGAAACCTTTTACTTTACGCCCTTCGCGCAGCTTGCAACAAAATTCATCAAAAACGCCACGGCGGAAACCGGGGTTTATAGCAACAGCATCATGAATTGGCATCATTTCTTCCTGGCAAGACAGACGGTCTGCCCTGTGGTGCTGGCGGAAAACGGTTACATGAGCTGCAATGCCGCGCTGGAGAAAACGCTGGATCCCGAAATCATCAACATCAAAGCCCAGGCTCTGGCCAAGGGCGTTGCGGACTATTTCCTGGAAATCAATAAATAATTTCCAGTTTTCCCCATGACTGCTTTTTTTGAGAGCGGGAATACTAACCGCGAACTCAAAAAAAGGAGGTTGAAACCTATGAATTGTCATGCCAACAAGTGCATCGAATGCACCGTTTCCCAGTGCGCTTACCATTGTGATACCGAGAACTACTGCTCTCTGGATCGGATCATGGTTGGTACCCACGAGGCAAACCCCACTATGGATCAGTGCACCGACTGCAAGTCCTTCCGCAAGAAGTAAGAAATAATGTGCGGCGGCAAAAGCTGCCGCACTTTTTCTGCTCTTGACGGAAATGGAAAAATCCGATATGATTACAAAAGAAATTTTCGCTTCTTATTCAAAAATTATTTGACTTACGGACATAATTCATTCATATCCGGCTTTTACAATAAGAATATCCGGAACCGAAAGGAAGAATTTACCATGGAAAATAATGAAAACTACAATTCTGTTCAGGAGCCCCAGGAAGAAGTTTCTGTAAATCCGGAAACCATACCGGAGCAAGCTGTTGTTTCTGAGCCTGTTTTTGTAGATGTTCCGGCACCCGAAGCGTCTGCCCAGGCTGCTTGCAAGCCCAAGCGGTTGAGAAAGGTGCTGAAAGCCCTGGCTTCCGGCGCAGTCATTGTGGCGTTGGTGGCGGCAAGCTGCGCGGTAACGGGGCTTGTGGTGGGCGCAAGCTGGAGAAAGCATTTCCAGCTGACCAATCAGCGTATGGATAATATTATTCAGGCGTTGAATAACGAAATCGACGACCTGAGAGAGGAAATGAAGGAACATTCTTTCACAGGAAATGGAAATTCCGTATCCGGTACGCCGAACACCAATGGCGGCGGCCTGACCCCCCGGCCAGGTGTATGCCCAAAATGTGAACGCCGTGGTGGCCATTTCCAATCAGGCGACTACGAATATTTACGGCCAGATCACGGAAACCGCTTCCTCCGGTTCCGGCTTCATCATTACGGAAAACGGCTATGTGGTGACCAATTACCATGTGGCGGAGGGCGCTACCAAGCTGACGGTGATCCTTCATAACGGCACGGAATACGATGCCAAACTGGTGGGTTACGATTCTGCCAACGACGTGGCGGTGCTGAAGGTGGATGCCACGGGGCTGCCTTTCGTAAAGCTGGGCAAGAGTGACGATCTCATCGTCGGCGACCAGGTTGTGGCCATCGGCAATCCTCTGGGCGAACTGACCAACTCTCTGACGGTTGGCTATGTCAGCGCTATTGAGCGCAGTATCAAAACCGGCGGCGCCCTGATCAACATGATCCAGGCGGATGTGGCCATCAATTCCGGTAACTCCGGCGGTCCGCTGTTTAACATGAAGGGTGAAGTGGTGGGTATCACCACCGCCAAGTATTCCGGCACCAGCGGTTCCGGCGCTACCATTGAGGGCATCAGCTTTGCCATTCCCGTGGACGATGTGGCGAAAAAGGTCAATGACCTGGTGAATTATGGCTATATCACCGGTGCTTACCTGGGTGTTTCTGTTTCCGATACGGATCCAACCTACGCGGAGTATTTCGGTATTCCTGCCGGCGCTTATGTCCGGGAAGTTACCAAGGGCTACTGCGCCTACGAAGCCGGCATTAAGGCCAAGGATGTGATCGTGGAGCTGGGCGGCTACAAGATCACCAGCCTGAACGATCTGTCCCAGGCTTTGGACAAGTTCAATCCCGGCGATACCATTATCGTGGTGGTTTACCGGGGCGGCGGCGCGATCAACATTGAGCTTACCCTGGATGAGCGTCCCAAGATGACCAACAGCGATGTTACCCCGGCACCGTAATTGCTTCTGACAATCGATTTACAGGGATCGGCATAGCACCGATCCCTGTATTTTTACTGTTGCAATAGCGGGCTGTTTTTGGTAAAATGAAAAGGAATATCCTTGGAGGTCTATTATGGACGTTGAAAAGCTGAAATTGCAGATCGGTGCCAATATTGCTGCATATCGCAAGCGTATGGGACTGACCCAGGCAGGTCTTGCCGAAAAACTGAATTATTCCGATAAGGCGGTTTCCAAATGGGAACGGGGGGAATCCATTCCCGATGTGGTGACGCTGATGGACCTGGCGGACAAGCTGAGCATCAGTGTCAACGAGCTTTTGTCCGACCCTAACGCGCTGCCGCCTTCCGACAGCCTGGTGGAAAAAACCATGACCAAAGTGGTGGCTAAGGCACTGAAGCGGAAAGCCAACAAAAAGACCATTCTGCGGCTGTCCTCACTGCTGGTTTGGTTTGTGGCGCTGCTGATTTATGTGGTGGTGTCTTCTGTCGGCGTTCCCAAAAGCTGGCTGGCCTTTTTTTACGCAATTCCTGCTGACTGTATCGTTATGTTGAGCCTGCGCTCGGCATGGCGTGATTTCCGGTGGAACCGGGCGCTGATCAGCGGCATTATGTGGGGCAGTCTGGTGAGTATTTTCGCCACGCTGCAGGTGCTTTGGGGCATCAATGTTTGGAAAATCTTCCTACTGGGCATTCCGGGACAGGCCGCTATTTTACTTTGGTTCCGACTGTTTCGCCCGGTGAAGGATGCTGAGGAGTAAACTATGGATAAAAAGGCTCTGCGAAACGCCATCCGTCAGCGCAAGCGCGCTATGACGGAGCAGGAGATCTGCGCTGCCAGTCAGAAACTGGCGGAGCAGTTTTTGACCCATCCCCTCTATCGGCAGGCCAAGACCCTGTACGGTTATCTGCCCTATAACCAGGAGGTTCGGACAACGCCCATTCTGAAGCAGGCGCTTCTGGACGGCAAGCAGGTGGCGGTGCCCAAGGTCTACGGCGATGAAATGCGGTTTATTTTTCTCACCGATCTGGAGCAGGTGGCGTCCGGCTATGCCGGTATCCCGGAGCCTGTGGCGGATGGGCCGGTTGCCGCGGATCCTACGGCTCTGGTGCTGATGCCGGGGCTGGCCTTCGATGAAAAAGGCGGCCGGATCGGCTACGGCGGCGGATTTTACGATCGCTTCCTGGCATCCGAGCCCGGGCACCCCACAGTGGCTCTTTGTTACGCTTTCCAGATGGTGGAGGAAATTCCCATGGAGGAATTTGATGTTCCCATCGACTGCGTCCTGTGGGCATAGGAGAAAAATATGGATTTTCTTTTTGTTTTGCTTTTTGCCGGCGCAGTTTTTGGACTGTGCTTTCTGGCAGACAAGGGCTTTCGCAAGCTTTTTCGCAGCAAACCCCAGCACACCACCGGCCTGGCGGTTCGAGCCCCCAAGCGCAACGGCACCTTTGGTGTGATTATGATGATTCTGGGCATATCCGCCCTGCTTTTCAACCAGGGTTCCTGGCTGATGCTGGCCGGCGGCGGTGTGATCCTGGCGGCCGGCGTGGCACTGGGGTTGCATTACCTGGGCTTTGGCATTTTTTATGATGCCGACAGCTTCCTGGTCAGCGGCTTGTTTAAAAAGAGCGTTTCCTATTCCTTTGGGGATATTTGCTCTCAGCAGCTTTATGTGATTACCGGCGGCAGTATTGTTATTGAACTGCAGATGAAAGATGGCAGCACGGTTCATGTCCAGTCCAATATGGATGGGGCGTACCCCTTCCTGGATGCCGCATTTGCCGGCTGGTGCCGGCTCACCGGCCGGGATCCGGAGAATTGCCCTTTCCACGATCCGGCAAACAGCTGCTGGTTCCCGAAAACGGAGGATGACAGTCATGCACATTCCCAAGAGTGATACCGCCCAGCTGGAGCTGGTGACCTTTCAGCAGGCGCTGACGGCGGCCAATACCCCCAACGAAAGCTACGATATCGGGAAATGGATCTATGCCCCCAATTTCTATTCGGAGTATCGGTACATACTGGGCACCCGGGGCAAAAATCCCCTGATCTGCATTGGCATCAACCCCTCCACCGCAGAGCCCGGTAATTTAGACAATACACTGAAATCTGTGGAACGGATCGCATTGGGCAACGGCTTTGACAGCTTTATCATGTTCAATGTCTATGCCCAGCGGGCAACCAATCCCGATGCCATGGAGAAGGCATGCAATCCCTTGCTCCATAAGGAGAATTTAGAGGCGTTCCGGTATGTGCTTTCCATTTCGGAAAAGCCGGCGGTTTGGGCTGCCTGGGGCGCGATTATTGAAAAGCGGCCGTATCTTGCCCAGTGCCTGCAGGATATGGTAGAGGCCGGACAAGCCTACGGCGCAAGCTGGTATTGCGCCGGCGCCATTACGAAAAAAGGGCATCCCCATCATCCCCTGTATCTGCGCAAGGATGAAAAGCTGAAGCCCTTTGATGTGGAAACCTATGTAAGGCAGGGGCAGTGACTATGGGATGTAAGGAATGCGATACCTGCTGGTATTACGACTACGACGAAGAATACGACGAATACTACTGCATGATGGACTTGGACGAGGATGAGGTTTACCGCTTCTTTTCCTCCGGACGCAACACCTGTCCGTTCTACCGCCAGGGAGATGACTACACCCTTGCGCGGCGGCAATAAGAAAGGAAAAAACCTGTGCTCGAAAGAGCACAGGTTTTTCATCATGTGGGATTACAGAAATTTGCGAATCTCTGCTTTGACCTGCTCGGTCATTTCCGGACGCTCCATCAGTGCCTTTACCAGGCCGACCATCTCCGGCTTATACCGGTGAGAGAAGATGGTGTTGGCAAAATACTCTTCACGAGTCATGGTAGGCAGGAAAGTACGGCCAAAGGTCTTGCTGCGCTTGACCATACCCACCTCACGGATAGCGCCCTTTTTCAGCAGTCCGTTGAGCAGGATGTGAACAGAGCTGTCCTTCCAGGATTTTTCGGCAGAACGCTCCAGAAAATCTGCTCTGGACAATTCGCCGCCGTCTTCCCAAAGAACATCCATGATTTCCATTTCGCTTTTGGTTAATTGCATATATTCCCCTCCAATCGCTTGTTCATTATATACGGGCTGTCATTTTTTGTCAATTCCTATTTTGTTAAAAATAATGAATTTTTTGCAATTTCCGTGACTATCTGAACATTAATGGGAAATTTTATAGGAAATTATTTCCTGTTTTTTTGAAAATTATTCGTTTTTTGGGCAAAAAAATACCGTCCGGCAGCCCAGGACTCCCCAACGGTGTAACAAACGATTGGTTTTGCTATTTCGGTAATAATGTCTGTATCAGCAGTTGTCTGTTTTTTTCCAGATCCGGTACCAGAGAATCTCCTACACCGCTGCTGATCATGGCTTCGGTGAAAGTGCCGTCAGCAGGAATCCGCAGAGCGCGGACATTGGAACCGGACAGCATGGGGAATAAATCCAGCAGGTAATTGGAGATTTCGTTGGATGTCATGGTGGTGGAGATCAGAGGCAGCGTGTTGTTCAGAAGGGTGCTCAGCTCAAAAAAACTCAGGTTTTTGCAGCCTTCGATGATTTTGGTCAGCACTGTCCGTTGGCGCTGGGTTCGGGCGTAGTCGTTGCCGATGGCACGAACCCGGGAGTAGGCAAGGGCTTTTTCTCCGTCGAGGTGGTTGACACCCTTGGTCAATGTCCATCCGTAGCCCTCGTTGAGGTGCTTGGCTTCCGCTGCGGTCAGATCAATATCCACACCGCCCACCAGATCCACAACCGATGCAAATCCATCAAAATCCACTTCGATGCAGCCGTCGATGACCACACCGAAATTTTGCAGCAAGGTGTCACAGAGCATAGAGAAACCGCCCCGTTCGTAGGCGGCGTTCATTTTGGTGGCCCGAAACCCCGGAATATCCACATACATATCCCGCAGGAAGGATGTGAGGGTAATGGTTCTGTTTCTTTTATTGAAGGTGATGACGATCATGGAATCCGAACGCTGCCGCCCCTGACCCGGCCGCCGATCTTGTCCCACCAGGAGGAAGTTAACGATATCCGGATGCTGGATGAGCGTAGGAAAGTTCCCCGGGGGGTTGGGGATATCGGTGGGGTTTATCACCGCACCGGTATAATCCGGTGGGACGGTTTCCGTCAGATTCTGTTCGATGGAGGCAATGGCCTCCGGGGATAAGGTGGTATCCATGGGGATATAATGGATCTGCGCAAGGAAATGATCCACATAGGCTGTGGCGAAAATCATTCCCAGCAGCACCAACGCAAGAAATACACAAAGGGCAATGAGACCGATCTGTGACCAGCGCAGCCGCTCCCTGTCAGGCTTTTTCATGATTGCAACCTCCAAGTCCATGGAATATGTAGGTTATTTCCCCATACAGGATAGGAAAAACAGCGCTGTTTTGAAAAACAATGAGGTTGGTTTTATTATATCGCCGGCCGGGATGTGTTATTCCGGAAGGTTGTTCCGGCACAAGGCCAGTCGGTCGGCCAGACAACTGATGACGGTGCTGTTGGTAGGGCGTTTGACGACACCGTTTTCCCCTGTCGGAAAAAAGGTTTGCCACAGCTGCCGATCCTGCTGTGGAAATGCGCTGTGGATGGCGCTGCGGATGGAACGCTCCACCTGGACAGCCGTCACACCGCAATTTGTGGCCACAGTGGGGTATAGTTCTTTGGTAATGGATTGGTGGGGACGGTTGACCATCAGCAGGATGGCCTCCCGGAGATATCCGTAGCCCCGGAGCTTTGTGGAAATCCCCAGACTCAGCAGCATATTGGAAACCTGGGTCCGGGGGTCGGGGTGGGCGAATACCGGCAGACTGCTTTGTTGGGTCATGTCTGCCAGCCGGGAGAGCACCGCTTCCGGCGCGCAGGGCTTGACCATCAGATACCCTACATGCAGTTTATCCACCGATTCCAAAATATAATCACTGACATACCGGGTGGTGGCCAGAACCACCGGGCGCAGACCCATCTGCAGGATCTTTTGCAGCAGGGTGATGCCATCCACGCCGCTGAGCATCAAGTCTACGATGCAGACATCCGGCTTGAAATTCTGCAGGATCTCCAGGGCGTTGCTCCCGTCACGGCAAACGCGAACCCGGTACACGCCACGCAAGGCGTCTGCCAGGCTGCGGCAAAACTCCTCGGAATTATCTGCCACCAATATTTTTAGTTTCTCCATGGGGCTCACCTCGCAGAATAGTCTGCTGTTACAGTAGCATATTCTGTCGGTTTTTGCACCATGAAAAAATCGCCTTTTTTCGATAATAAAAAAGCACGCTGCTTCTGGCAGCGTGCTTTTATGTAGCTTCAGTCTTCCCGGAAAAGCTGATGGGAGCAATACTGGATGATGGAACTTCTGGTAACGATGCCGATAAAGGTGTCTTTATCGTCTACCACCGGGACAAAATTCTGGGTACTGGCCCGATCTACCAGATCCTGCATGGAGGTGTTGACCCGAACCGGGATGTGATCCTTACGCCGGGAGATCTCCATGATCCGGTGGGCTTCTGCCTGGCGGATATCCATATAACACATATTCTTGATACCCCAGAGCAGGTCGCCTTCTGTCAGCGTGCCCCGGTACTCGCCCCGCTTGTTGAGGATGGGCAGAGCCGCATAGCCGGCAGATTCCATTTTCTCCAGGGCTTGCCGCATGGTGTAGTCATCGTATAGATAGGCGCACATGGCCTTCGGCTTGAGAAAAAACAAGATATTATCCATAAGAGCTCCTTTACAGCGCTTCTTTGGCGGCGTTCCCTGCCACCAGTATCATTATAGCACATTTTTGTGAAAGAAGCATGAAAATTTGTTGCAAAATTGCCTTTTGGACGCCGAAAAAACCAAAGGTTATTTGTGCAACTTTACCAAGTTACTCAGAAAAGTTAAATTCTGTACAATCCAGGGTAGCAAAGTAGTCGGAAGGCTTCTCTGCTCTGCGGATCAGCCGGAAAGAGCCGTCGGGCCGCAGCAGGACCTCCGCGCTGCGGAGCTTGCCATTGTAGTTGTAGCCCATGGAATGACCGTGGGCACCGGTGTCGTGGAGCACCAGAATATCGCCGATGTCAATCTGGGGGAGGCTGCGCTCAATGGCAAATTTGTCGTTGTTTTCGCACAGACCGCCGGTGACATCGTAGACATGGTCCAAAACCGCGTCTTCCTTGCCCAGTACCGTGATGTGGTGGTAAGCGCCGTACATGGCAGGCCGCATCAAATCTGCGGCGCAGGCATCCAGGCCGATATACTCCCGGTAGATGTGCTTCTGATGCAGGACCGTGGAAACCAGGTGACCGTAGGGTGCCAGCATAAAGCGACCCAGCTCGGTGTAGATGGCCACATCATCCATGCCCGCGGGCACCAGGATGCTCTCATACTGCTGACGGACACCCTCGCCGATGGCGGCGATATCGCACTTGGGCTGCTCCGGGCGGTAATCCACGCCCACGCCGCCGGAGAGGTTCACAAAGGCGATGTGGGCACCGGTGGCTTCCTTCACCTGCACAGCCAGCCGGAACAGGTTGGCGGCCAGCTGGGGATAATATTCGTTGGTGGTGGTATTGGAGGCCAGGAAAGCATGGATGCCGAAGTGCTTGGTGCCCAGCTTCATCAGCCGGCTGATGGCGTTGATCAGCTGATCCTCGGTCATGCCGTACTTGGCGTGGCCGGGCATATCCATAATGGTGTTGCCCAGGCTGAAGGAGCCGCCGGGATTATACCGCAGGCAGATGGTCTCCGGCATCTGCTCCACCAAACTGTTGAGAAAGTCTACGTGGGTGGAATCGTCCAGGTTGATGTAGGCATCCAGCTCGTAGGCCTTCAGCATATCCTTTTCCGGGGTGACATTGGAGGAGAACATAATGTCACTGCCGGTGGCGCCTACGGCCTGTGCCAGCAGCAGTTCTGTGTAGCTGGAGCAGTCCAGGCCGCAGCCTTCCTCCATGAGGAGCTTCAGAATATAGGGATTGGGCGTGGCCTTTACGGCGAAATACTCCTTGAATCCCGGATTCCAGGAAAACGCCTGCTTCAGCGCCCGGGCGTTGGCTCGGATGCCGGCTTCGTCATAAATATGGAAAGGGGTGGGGATGGACGCAATGATCTCCCGAGCCTTATCCAATGTCAGAAAAGATGTCTTTTTCATAGGAATTCCTCTTCTCAAAAAAGCGCCCCATGTCCGGAGGACACAGGGTACAAAAAGTGTCGTTACCCTAACGCGGTTATGGTGGAATTCTACTGCAAAACACCTTTTTTGTCAATATTTTTTCTTATCTACCGGGGGTGGAGTGGGCACTCTCCACGAAAGAGAATCCATTTGGACGGCAGTAGGGTGCCAAAAGGGGGAAAAGGTGCTAGGATATGGGCAGCAAAGGAAAGGTTGTGATGCTGTGAAACGCACAAAACTGCGGCAGAGAAAGCTGCCGGATTACACTGTCGGTGAGGAGATCATGAACATGGTCACCCATATTGTGGGTGGCGGCCTGGGTCTGGTGGCTACAACGCTGTGTCTGCTTCGGGCACGGGGGGCACTGGAGGTGGTATGCGCCCTGATCTACGGCATCAGCATGGTTTGCCTGTATACCATGTCCAGCATTTATCACGGCCTGCGACCCTCCACTGGGAAACGGGTGTTGCAGATATTGGATCACTGTACCATCTATTTCCTCATTGCCGGGACATATACCCCCATCGCTCTGGTGGCTTTGCGCCCGGTATACCCGGTCATTGGCTGGGGACTGACGGTGTTTCAGTGGGCTTTGGCGGCTCTGGCCATTACCCTGACGGCCATCGATCTGAAAAAGTACACGGTGTTTTCCATGATCTGCTATATCGGTATGGGCTGGGCGGTGATCTTTTTCCTGCCACAGACTGTGCAGGTTTTAGGCTCTGCCGGCTTTGGCTGGCTGCTCTCCGGCGGCATTGCCTATACCCTGGGAGCGATCCTCTATGGCATCGGCTCAAAAAAACATTGGTTCCACAGCGTGTTTCACATTTTTGTCCTCATCGGAAGTCAGCTGCAAATGATCAGCGTGAT
This sequence comes from Oscillospiraceae bacterium, assembly GCA_015068125.1. GTDB lineage: Bacteria > Bacillota > Clostridia > Oscillospirales > Oscillospiraceae > Faecousia. The sequence continues at coordinate 50,115 of SVLD01000001.1, forward strand.
CTTCTTCGTGTTTTGATATGGAAATCCCCTTGCGAAGATGCCGGGAGTATGGTACAATAGAGAAAATCTATGTATAGGTGATGAAATGCTGGGAAAATATATTTTGGCGTTCCTGATCTCCATGGTGCCGGTGGTTGAACTTCGCGGCGGTGTTGTCTATGCCGTGGGCGTGGGCATTCCCTTTTTTGAATCCATAGCGGTTTGCGTTCTTGGCAATATACTCCCTGTGCCTTTCATCTACTTTTTTGCCAGAAGAGTTCTTCTCTGGGGGAAAGATAAGCGGTACATCGGTAAATGGGCCCGCTTTATGCTGGAAAAAGGGGAAAAGGGCGGACAGAAACTGCGAAAAAAAGCCGGTCGGGGCGGCCTGTTTGTGGCGCTGATGCTCTTTGTGGGCATCCCTCTGCCGGGAACCGGTGCCTGGACGGGCACCATGGCCGCCAGCTTTTTGAATATGGGCATCAAAACCACCGCGCTGTCGGTATCTTTGGGCGTTCTGATTGCCGGGATTATTATGGCGGTTGCCAGTACCGGCGTATTCAGCATCATCGGATTATAAGGAGGAAACACTATGTGTCTGTTTTGTAAGATCGCCGCGGGGGAGATTCCCTCCACCAAGGTTTATGAGGATGAAAGCATCCTGGCTTTCCGGGATATCAATCCCATGGCACCTACCCATATTCTGGTGATTCCCAAGACCCACATTCCCTCTGTGGATGGAATCACTGCCGAAAACAGCGGCCTGGTTGCGCACATTTTTGAGGTGATCCCCCAGATCGCCAAGGGCGAAGGCCTGACCGGCGGCTACCGGATGGTGTCCAACTGCGGCCCCGATGCCGGGCAGACTGTCAACCACCTGCATTTTCACATCCTGGGCGGTAAGGAACTCTCCGGCCAGATGGCTTAAAACTGCACGAAACCGTCACCTCCGGCATAGAATTGCCGGAGGTGATTTCTTATGTCCCTTATCAGGACAGATGTACCTATGACATCCCGGCTTTGCGGGGAAACCATCGATGCGATTTTAGCGGCCTATCCCTTTTGCCGCAGTGAAACGCTGACCACCACGGCCTTTGACCGCCCGATGCGGACCTTAGTTGTGGGCCAGGGCCCCAGAAAGGTGCTGTATTCTGCGGCGCATCATGCCAACGAGTGGATCACCACCCCGGTGATCCTGAAATTTGTGGAGGACTTGGCATCAGCGATCCAGTCCGGGGGCAGTTTGGCCGGGGTGGACGCCCGGGAACTTAACCGGCAGGCTACGATCTATACTGTGCCCATGGTGAATCCCGATGGGGTGGATCTGGTCACCGGGGCAATTATGCCGGGGCAGCTTCAGTATGAAATGGCCGCGCGGCTGTCGGAGAATTATCCCACCATTCCCTTCCCGGATGGCTGGAAGGCCAATCTGATGGGGGTGGACTTGAATCTGAATTATCCTGCCGGGTGGCGGCAGGCCAGAGAGATCAAATTTGCCCAGGGCTTTACCCGCCCCGGCCCCAGGGATTATGTGGGCAGGGCGCCGTTAAATCAGTTGGAAACCAGGGCTTTGGCGGAATTTACCGAGGAAGTGGATCCGGCACTGGTGCTGGCCTATCATTCTCAGGGGCGAGTGATCTACTGGCAATTTGAGGACATTTTTGTGCCCGGCGCCCGGGAGTTGGGAGAGCGTTTTGCACAGCTCAGTAGCTATACTTTGGAAGATACCCCCTATGAATCCGCCTTTGCCGGGTATAAGGACTGGTTTATCCAGAATTTCCGTCGCCCGGGGTACACCATCGAGGTGGGCTCCGGCACAAATCCGCTGCCACTGAGCCAGTTTGAGGAGATTTACCGGGATAATCTGCCGATTTTGGTAACCGCGGCTATGGAAGCCCCCACCATTGACAACGGGGAAGAAACGCAATAAAATAGAAGAAAAACACAAAGGAGAAAACGCATGAATCGCTATCTTGATATCCATCCCGAAGTTGCGTCGGCGCTGCAGGCAGGGAAGCCTGTGGTGGCGCTGGAGTCCACCATCATTTCCCACGGTATGCCTTACCCCCAGAATGTCCAGACCGCCCTGGCGGTGGAGAAGATTATCCGGGAAAACGGCGCGGTGCCTGCCACCATCGCCATTATCGGCGGTCGGCTGAAGGCGGGACTTTCTCCTGAGGAGATCGAATATTTCGGTAAAAAGGGCACGGCCATCCACAAGGCCTCCCGCCGGGATCTGGCAGTGCTTTGCGCCCGGGGAGAGGATGGCGCCACCACCGTTGCCACCACGATGATCATCGCCAACATGGCGGGCATCAAGATCTTTGCCACCGGCGGCATCGGCGGCGTCCATCGTGGTGCGGAAACCACCATGGACATTTCCGCAGACTTGGAGGAACTGGGTCGCACCCCGGTGATGGTGGTTTGCGCCGGTGCTAAGTCTATTTTGGATCTGGGGTTGACCCTGGAATACCTGGAAACCAAGGGCGTACCGGTGATCGGCTACGGCACCGAGGAGCTGCCGGCTTTCTATACCCGCAAGTCCGGCTTCGGTGTGGATTATCGGATCGATACGCCCGAAGAGCTGGCGAAAGCCTATTTTGCCCAGAGTGAAATGGCACTGGGCGGTATGCTGGTGACCAATCCCATCCCGGAGGAATTTGCTATGCCTAAGGATGTGATCGACAAGGCCATCGACCAGGCCATTGCCGAGTGCAACGACAAGGGCATCCACGGCAAGGAGACCACGCCCTTCCTGCTGGCTCGGGTGGCAGAACTCACCGGCGGCGACAGCCTGGCATCCAATATCCGCCTGGTTTACAACAATGCGGCTCTGGCGGCAAAAACCGCTGTGGCTCTGGCGAAGATGTAATAATAAAAGCACCTGACGGTCGTCAGGTGCTTTTGTTATCAATCAGCCGATGCCTTCGGAAGAGGTTTTATATTCTGCCGGAATTTCCGGGGTTTCAAACACAGTCCGCTTTGCGGCTTCCCGGAGAATCTGTGCATCTTCAGCAGGCAGCTTTGCGTCGTAAGCAACGGTAGTGGGGTCTACCTGGAAAATGGTGGTAAACAGAGTGACTGCGGAAAGATAGTTGCCGGCATAGCTGGGATGGGTCTTGTCGGAATCATAAATTTCAATATTGCTGTCGCCGGTGTAAATATCGTAAAATGCCAGACCGACATAGGCTACGGGCGTATTCAGCTCCTTGCCCATGGCCTGATATGCAGCGGCTACTTTCCAGGTCATGCTCTCGTTGGTCAGATTGTTGTCAGTCAGAGCGGTGCTGCCGGCCTTTCTGCCCCAGGTGGAGTAGAGGATGGTCTGGGCACCGGCGGTTTGGATCCGGGCATGGAGATTCCGTACTGCGGTGTAGAATTTCGGCAGCTCCGGAGTGGCGGTGAGAATGCTCTTTTCCTGGAGAATAACATAATCATACTCACGCCTACCGGTCAAATGAGATTCTACGACCTTACCATATTCGTCCTGAGGATCGGCAAACTTGGTCAGTTCCCAGGAACCTTTCACGACGGAATATACATTAATATCATAGCCGGCAGCTTGGGCAAATTCTTTGAACAGCTTGGGCATGGTTTCATTGGTATAGCTGTTGCCAATAAACAAAACATTTGCAGTCTTTTGCACGGGTTCACTCTCCTGTGGTGTAGTGGTGGTGGGGGTCTGGTTGTCTGCAGGGGCGCTGCAACCGAAGAGAACAGGCAGGAGCATGGCCACTGTCAAGGTCAGAGAAATCCATTTGCGTATTTTCATATTTTCCCTCCTGGTTTTGTATTTGTGCATTGATTTTATCACAGGTATTTGATATAATCAAATATATATTTATATTTACTTATTATAAGTTGATATCTATATCAGGAGGCTGTATGGAATTAACGCAAAAATATGCCTACGCAGTTTGGGAAAATAAAAGCTTTTCCAAGGCGGCTAAAGCATTGTTTATCTCCCAACCATCCCTTAGCGCGACGGTCGCAAAGCTGGAAAATGAGTTGGGCTTCAAAATTTTCGACCGATCCACTCATCCGATTTCTCTGACAACAAAGGGAACAGTGTATATCAATTATTTAAGAGAAACTGAGGCGTTGGAGAATTTGCTTGCCCATCAGCTCAAAGCCAGCGATGATCTGAGCGCCGGAAGCCTGACAGTGGGCGGCCGCATGTCGTCGAGCTACTGTATTTTGCCCATCATTTGTGGGGAATTCTTGAAGAAACACCCCAATATCAGCATCATCGTGGATATTGAAGCCGGGGAGGAAAAACTGAAATCCCAGAGTTTGGATCTAATGCTTTCGGTCGTACCCCAGACGACGGAGTATGCTACGATTCCGTTGTTGGAAGAACGCTTGATTGTAGTGCTCCATAAGCGGCATCCGATGGCCCGGTCTTTGGCGGATCTTGCCGTACCGTATCAGGATATTGTGTCCCAAAATATTGCGCCGGAGCGGGAGATTACCGATATATCGGTGTTTTCGGAGGTGCCGTTTATCATCACCGGAAGAAGTTCGGATTCGGACCGCCGACTGGCCATGATGATGAAAAACTATAAAACATCCCCTTGCATCGTAATCAACGCAAAAAATGTGGATATCCGTTATCGGATCATGAAAGAGGGCCTTGGGGCAGTTTTGGTACCGGATATCTTTTTGTCGAATTTTGCCCAGGACAGTGATGAATTGTACTATTTTGCCCTTCGCAGTCCCTATACCTATCGGACACTGTATATCCAGCATCAGAAGAATCTTTCAGAAAACAAGCTGCTGGATACCTTTATAGAAACCATGCTGAAAGTTTGCCAGGATAAAAAAGGTTTGCTTCAGCGAAATTAGAAAAAAGCACCTGACGGTCTCGTCAGGTGCTTACCATTAGTTGTAAAACAGCAGGGAAAACCAGGTGACCACATTTTCGCCGTACTGGAAAGACAGCCCCAGATCGTCCAGCAACCCTAAAATGTTGATGCCGTGGCTTTCCACACAGGGATGCATTTTCCCGGGAAGCCGGCAGGGCAGACCGTCCAGAAACGCGCATCGCTCACAGACGGCGCAGGCCTCGGTGGAGAGAATATAGGGGTTCACTCCTTGCTGGCGCATCAGATCCCGGACTTCGTTGGTAATTTTTTCGTGGGGCGCCCGGGTGGCCAGAGTTTCCTCCAGGTCGGAAATGTCATTCACTTCCGTGATGGTGGAGATCATAAGGCAGTTTACATAACTTCTGCATTTTTGCTCGCAGACGGAAACTTCACCTACGCCGGGAGGGCAAGCCCAGCTTTTGCCGTACATGGGGCACTCGTGCTGGCAGATCCAGCGGATCCGGTCGGAAAATTCCAGTTCCTCCGGGGAGATGAAATGGTAGGTGTACAGGGGCAATTCGGAAAGCTGGGATTCCAGCAGCTCTTTATCTAGCATGTCAGTTCCTCCAGGATTCGGCTGCAGCCGGTGAGAATGTCATCCCAGGTCTGGGAGAAATCCCCGGTGTACCAGGGGTCGGCCACATCCCGGGAAAGCAAGGGGCGGCATTTTTCGGCCTTGCTGCCGAACAGGCGGTTTAGGTATCGGGCGTTGGATGCATCCATGTAGTAGATGTGATCAAAGTGGGAAAGATCGGCCTCGGTGATCCGCCGGGCGGTTTTGCCGGCGCAGGAAATGCCGTGGCTCTGCAGTTCCCGCCGGGCAGGGGGATAGACAGGGTTGCCCAGCTCCTCGCAGCTCACCGCCGCGGAGGCGATCTCAAATTCGCGGCTGCGGCCGGCCTTGGCAACCAAGTCTTTCATAATAAATTCCGCCATGGGACTGCGGCAGATATTGCCGTGGCAGACGAATAGAATTTTGGTCATAAAGCTTCCTCACTTTCGTGGGGGTATTATAGCACAGAAAAAGTCGGATTGCAACCAAGGCTTCTCCTGGGAGAAGCTGTCACCGCAGGTGACTGATGAGGGTAAGCCCAGAAAAAAACAGACCCTCATCCGACCTCGCTGCCGCTCGGCCACCTTCCCCCAAGGGAAGGCTTTCATCCCGTCGGCAAGAGTTACGCCTCTAAAGTAGATAACGAAAAATCGGCTTTTTGGAAGCGGAATAAATACCGATACATATAAAAATCCCACCACCTTCATCATAGCTGGTTTTCAGCAATGGACGGGCGGCGGGAATCAAGGAGGCAGAATGGCTTGATTTCTCTGTGCTGTTTATATATAATATAAGTAAGCAAACAGACCGATAAATTCCAATTTGCAGGAGAAAATACTATGAGAAAAGCATTTATGTGCAGCTTGTGTCACAACGGAATACTTGGTGGAGGATTATACCTTGACCCGCAATCAGTCATTTACGTATGCCAAAAACTCACCATTGACGAAACGTATAAAAAGCTTGTATTGCCGCTGAGTGAAATAAAAGAAATCACATGGAAGTGGGTAGTTTTCCCCGTTGCGACATTTTATATGAAAACGGGAGAGAAGTATATGTTTATCATATTTAACAAATGGCGTTTCGATAAATATTATCAACAATACAATAGAACTCACGAACAGTAAACTTGAATTTGACAAGGGGGTTTTTATTTTGAAAAAATATGAATATGTAAATATCAACATCGACGGTTTTTTAGGTTCAGGTTCAGAAGAACATCGTCAAATTATTGATGAATATGCCGCAAAGGGCTATAAGTATGTTGGATATATTCCTACGAATATTGCTCCCCACGGAAAAATCGTAGAAATGGATTTGATTTTTGAGATTGACCGGTAAATTCCAATATGTCGAACAGATAAAACAGCCGCCTCAAAACGAGGTGGCTGCTTGCTTTTCTGCCGCAGACGTAGTATAATTTGGTCGGATAAACCGCAACGGAGGAACATAACGATGGACACGATCCACATCAGACCGTATATGGCATCGGACTACGATGCGGTCAGCCGCGTTCACGATGCTGCCCGGAAAGTCGAACTCTCCCTGGCGTCCCTGGAGGAGGCGTTTTTGCCCTTTGCTGTGGCGGCCCAGCGGGAAGACTTTTTTGACTACCCCCACATCGATGTGGCGGTGGCCGGGGACACCGTCGTGGGTTTCAGCGCATATAACGATGAGGAACTGGCCTGGCTGTATGTGTCTGTGGACAGAATGCGGCAGAAGATCGGCAGCCGCCTGGTGGCAAGAGCCCTGGAGGTGGAACCCAATATTGATGCCATTGAGGTGTTGTGCGGAAATGAACCTGCCAGAAAGCTGTACGAAACCTTTGGTTTTCATGTCTATAAATATGTCAGGGGTGTTATGCCGGGAAACGAAGCTTTCCCAGTGGAAGTGTTCTGCATGAAACGGATAAAATGATTTGACCTGGAAGGAAGATGCAAAGTGCTGCAAACAAAACGGTTATTTCTGCGGAATTTGTGTCCGGAGGATGCGGAGATAATGTTTGCCTACCGTAACGACGTTCGGTGCAGTCGGTATCAGAGATATGAAGATACGGGCATGGAATATTTGCGGGGCTTTGTGAATACCTATGGCCGCTGCGGCTTTTTATCCCTGGAGGAAGAGCAACATTACGCTGTGGCAGCTAAGGAGAATGACGAAATGATCGGGGATCTGAGCGTCTTTTTCTCGGAGGAGGATCACTGCTTCACCCTGGGGATCACTATTTCACCGGCGCATCAGCGTCAGGGCTATGCCTGCGAATTGCTTGCCCGGTTGGTTGACGATCTGCAGGAGAAATACCCCGAGGCAGATGTGGTGGCGCTGATCGAAAGAGAGAATGTCCCAAGCATCGCGCTGTTTCAAAAGCTGGGCTTTGCGGAGGAATGTTACGCCGAGTCCATTCAGTCCTGGATCTATGTAATGGAGAAGCGCTTATGACAGGAAAAGAACTTTGGGAAGCCTTTATCGCCAAAAGCAAGCTTGCCGATTGTGCATATGAGGCCTGGGTTTTTGGAATGAAAGCGGATCTGCTGGCGCATCTGGTTGCCACCGGCGAGAAAACAGCCACCGCTTCCGCGCATCCCCTGTATGAATTGGAGGATGAACCGCTGCCGGAAGCGGGGGAGTACAGCGTTATTTTGGACGGGGAGGAGAATGCTGTTTGCGTGATCCGGACGGAGAAAGTTACGGTCGTTCCCTTTTGCGAGGTGACGGCAGAACACGCCTGGAAAGAGGGCGAGGGGGATAAGTCCCTGGCGTTCTGGAGGGATGTTCACGAAAAATTCTTCGCGGAATGTTTGCGTGAAGCCGGACTGGAATTTACCCCGGATATGAAAGTGGTATGTGAAGAATTTGCGGTGGTTTACAAGCCGTAAGGATAGACAGCAGCCGCTGACCGAAAGGTCGGCGGCTGTGCTGTTTTTGTCATCCCGACCGGCGGATGGGACTAAACGCTTCCCCAGGGGATGGTAGGGGCGAACTGCGTTCGCCTGCAGGCGGATAATGTCTGCCCCTACTGTCATTCTGAGCGAAGCGGCGACAGCGGCGAAGTCGAAGAATCCGTTCTTTCCCAGGGATGCGGATCCCTCGAATCGCTTCGCTCCCTCGGGATGACAAGGGACCGGGGATTCGGAATGACAAGGGCTTTTTTGCAAATGTGATATTGTCACGGAAGAATGGGGCAGAATCGGATATGCTATAGGTACAAAACACAAAAAGGAGGTACTCACTATGAGATTACAGAATAAAGTTGCGGTTATTACCGGCGGCAGCCGTGGCATTGGCTACGCCACCGCAGAAAAATTCCTGCAGGAGGGCGCTACGGTGGTCATCACTGCCAGCTCCAAGGCTACGGCAGAAAAAGCCGTAAATAAGCTGCTGGAAAGGTATCCCAAGGCACGGGTTTCCGGCATCAGCCCGGTGCTGTCGGACTACGAATCCGTTCGGACAGCTTTCCGGGAGGTGGCGGACACCTTCGGTACGATTGATATCCTGGTGAACAACGCCGGCGTTTCCGAAAGCACCCCTCTGGCGGATTACACCGAGGAGCTGTTTGACAAGGTCATGGATCTGAATGTCAAGGGCGTATTCAATGCCACCCGGGCGGCAACAGAATACATGGAAAAGCAGGGCAGCGGTGTGATCCTGTCCACTTCCTCCATGGTAAGCCGCTATGCCCAGCCCAGCGGCTTTGCCTACCCCGCTTCCAAATTCGCCGTCAACGGCATGACCCTCTCCTGGGCCCGGGAGCTGGGCCCCAAGGGCATCCGGGTCAACGCCGTGGCGCCCGGCATTACGGAAACGGATATGATGAAGGCTGTTCCCCAGGAAGTCATCGAGCCTTTGGTTCGCCAGATCCCTCTGGGAAGGTTGGGTCAGCCCGGGGACATCGCCAACGCCTTCGCATTCCTGGCTTCCGATGAAGCGGCTTATATCACCGGCGTGGTGCTCCATGTGGATGGCCTGGCCAGAAGCTGAAATTCTTTCCAAGGATTGAATAATTCTCCCATGGGCGGCAAACAATACCTCCGAAGACCATTATTTAGGAGGTATCATAATGTTCCCCAAACGAATCGTTTGCCTGCTGGCGGCGGTGTGCTGCCTGGTAGGCGTTTGCGCCGGCGTATCCGCCCTGGAGGTGGACTGCGATGAGGTTTACTGCTTCAGCGCCGGAGATTTTGTCCAGACAGACACCCAGGAGGTGCTGACCGGCATCTGCATCACCGGTTTGCCGGATGCCAGCACCGGTACGGTGATGCTGGGCAGCCGTGTGCTGCGAAGCGGCGATATCCTTACCGCCGATCAGGTAACCCAGATGACCTTTGCGCCCCTGAAGACCCAGGAGGATCAGACTGCGGTGGTGACTTTTCTGCCCATCTATGAAAATCGGGTAGCGCCGTCTACCACCATGACCATCGCCATCCGGGGCAAGGAGGACAAAGCCCCCGTTGCGGAGGATTCCGCCATGGAGACTTACAAGAATCTGCCCAACGAGGGCAAGCTGAAGGTCTCCGACCCGGAGGGTAAAGCACTGACCTATACCGTCACCCGGCAGCCCAAGCGCGGTCAGGTGGAGGTAAGGGAAGACGGCACATTTGTTTACACCCCCAAGAAGAATAAGGTTGGCGTGGATTCCTTCGTGTATACCGCCACCGATCCTGCCGGCAATGTTTCCCGGGAGGCCACGGTGACCATCGAGATTCTCAAGCCCTCTGTTACGACACAGTACACTGATACAGTGGGCTCTGACTGTCGGTTTGCTGCGGAGTGGCTGAAAAACACCGGACTGTTCGTCGGTGAGCAGATCGGCGGCGAATATTGCTTCCATGAGGACAAGAACGTCAGCCGCGGAGAATTCCTGGCGCTGATGATGAAAACTCTGGGGATTCCCATGGAGGCCAACAGCGCTGCCATCGGTTACACGGATAATATCCCCAACTGGCTCAAGCCCTATGTGGCAGCGGCGCTGCGCTCCGGGCTGACGGCAGGGCTGCCCTCTTCGGAAACCGGTGTGTTCGGTGCTTATGAGGCCATTACCGGCGGTGAGGTGGCTGTGATGCTGCAAAACGCCATGGATTTGGCGGTAGTCACATCGTCTATGGATGAGGCTCCCAACGATGAGCCTGCCTGGGCGATGACGGCAGTGAGCGCTATGAACCAAAACGGCATTCCCATCACGGCCATGCAGATCATGACCCGCGGGGAAATGGCGCAGATTTTGTATCAGGTCAGCAAACTGGCTCAGGACGCGCCGGGGCTGAAAATGTATCAGTAAAATACCAACCGGCCTGCCGTTACCACGGCAGGCCGAAATGCGTTTATAGGGTGACCTTGCAGAAAAAACCATTGACCGCAACGGGAAAACAATGTATAATAAAAGTAATATAAAACCTAGGAGGAATGTCTATGGAAAACCAGGAAATTCAGATCAACGAAGTGGCGCAAAAGATTTTAGGGCAGGTGCGCCGTGTGATCGTCGGTAAGGACCAGCAGCTTTTGTGGGTGCTGGCGGCTATGCTTTCCGGTGGCCATATTTTGCTGGAGGACATTCCCGGCGTTGGCAAGACCACCATGGCGGTGGCATTTTCGAAGGTCATGGGTCTGCAGTGCAACCGCGTGCAGTTTACGCCGGATGTGCTGCCCTCGGATGTGACGGGCTATTCCATTTTGGATCAGTCCACCGGCAAGATGGTTTATCAGCCCGGCGCGGTGCTGTGCAATCTGTTTCTGGCGGACGAGCTGAACCGAGCCACTTCCCGTACCCAGTCCGCCCTGCTGGAAGCCATGGAAGAAGGACAGGTCACTGTGGACGGCATTATCCATAAGATCCCCACCCCCTTTATCGTTCTGGCTACCCAGAACCCCACCGGCGCTGCCGGTACGCAGCTTCTGCCGGACAGCCAGATGGACCGCTTCTCCATGCGCATGACCCTGGGGTATCCCAGTGTGGCGGATGAAGCCCAGATGGTTCTCAGCCGCCAGGGAAGAAAACCCATGGAGGAGCTGGAGCCGGTGCTGGATGCCGAAGGCCTGACTGCTCTGCAGGAGGAAGTGGCTAAGACTTACATCAACGAACAGGTAGTCAATTATGTGGTATCGCTGATCGATGCCACCCGAAAGAATATGTATATACTGCGTGGCGCAAGTCCCCGTGCTACGCTGACGGTAACCGCCATGGCAAAGGCCGTGGCACGGCTCCGGGGAAATGATTATGTGACGCCCAAGGATGTGCAGGAGGTATTTGTGCGGACGGTGGCGCACCGTCTGCTGCTGTCTCCCAAGGCGGAGGCCGCCGGCATGAGCCCCTATCAGATCCTGGGCAAAATACTGGAAACCGTGCCTGCCCCCAGAATCCGGTAAGATTATGCTGAGGCGGTGGTTATTGTACCTGCTGACGGTAACGCTGTGCGTGATCTTTTACTTTGCGTACCTGCAGTGGATGTCCTGGCTTTTACTGGTGGGCATATTGTGCCTGCCTGCCGCCGGACTGCTGCTGAGCCTGCCGGCTATGCTCTCTGCCAGGGTGTATGCATCCTGCGCGCTGCCGGTGGCTTTGGAAGAAAAAGAACCCCTTACCCTGAAAACGGTGTGCCTTTTGCCGGCACCCCCTGTCAGGGGCAGGATCCGCGTTCACAGAGTTACCACAGGTCAGGTGTGGAAATTGAAACCCGGCAAGGATCTTCCGTCGGAGAATTGCGGACAGCTGGTCTGTCGGCCGGAGCGAATTAAAATTTATGATTATCTGGGGCTGTTTTACATCCGGCAAAAACGATGCGAACCGTTGTCGGTGGTGATTCTGCCCAAGGCGCTGCAAATTCAGCACCTTCCGGATCTGGAGCGGCAGCTGGCCCAGTCCTGGCGGCCCAAGCCCGGCGGCGGATTTGCGGAAAACCATGAGCTGCGGCTGTACCGCCCCGGCGACAGCCTGAATCAGATTCACTGGAAGATGTCCGCGAAAACCGGAAAATACATTATCCGGGAGGCTATGATCCCCATGGCCAGCCGGATCGCCCTGGTGATGATGCTTCAGGGAACACCTGAGGAGCTGGACAGAAAATTCGGTCGTTTGTTGTGGATGGGTCAGCATTTGCTGAGCAAGGAACTGCGGCACGAATGGTTTGTGATGACAGGGGAAGGCTTGAAGCAATTGCCTGTGGGCGATGAGCAGGAGCTGATGAAAGCCATGCATACGCTGCTTTCCCAGCCTCCGGCGGAAGAAAACGCGTCCTGGCCCAATCTGCCTGCTTTGTGGCAGTATCGGATCGGAGGTGAGCCGGATGAAGTTTGAGAAACATCTGTCCCGGCTCTTTGCCGTACTGATGGCATTTACCCTGGGCTATGCCGCCGCTGCCTGTGTGGCCACCGGCTTTGACCTGGATGTGGACATGCAGGTTTTGGCGGGCAACTGCCTGATTTTGGCGGTGGTGGCGTCCTTTGCGGTGTCCCGCTGGTGGACGAATCTGATATTCTTTGCCGGACTTCTGGTGCTGGGTAACCATTGGTGGTTTGCCGGGGATTTGGAGAAGTCTGTGGAAGGACTGCTGTATGAGATCTCCCGGCATTATGATGCGGCCTATGGCTGGGGTATCTTGTATTGGAGTTCCAAAGAACCCGGCAGTGTGGCCCTAGAGATGGCGCTGTGTCTGTTGGTGACACCTGCCATCTGGCTGGGAACCTTTACAATCATGAACCGGGCGTCGGCGGTGTTTGCACTGATTTGCAGCGCTATCCCCTTGGGCGTGTGTCTGGTGGTTACCACCACTGTGCCCTCTGTGGGCTGGCTGCTGCTGCTGTTTGCCGCCGCACTGCTGTTGATGCTGACGCAAACGGTGCGGCGCAGGGATGAAAAGGACGGAAACCGGCTTTTGGCGATTATGCTGATCCCGGCTGTACTGTGCGCGGCGCTGCTGCTCTGGGCAGTGCCCCAGGATGGCTATGCGCCGCAAATGTCTACGCCCAGTTGGATGCTGAATCTCCTGGAGGGGAAAGGCCCCTTTGGAATCAGCGGCAGCGGTATCGGTATTTTGGAGGCGGACAGATTTCAGCTATCTGCCCTGGGACCGAAAGACCTGTCCCGGCAGGCGGTTATGCGGGTTCACGCGGAAACGCAGGGGCTGATGTACCTGCGGGGACAGAGCTACGATCATTATGACGGTACGATCTGGGCGATTTCTACGGTGGATACCACCAAGGATGCCTACTGGCCTACGGAAAACATGACGGAACTGGGTTCTGTGCGTGTTTACACGGAAAAAGTCGAAACTCTCCGTTTTCTGCCCTATTATCCTCGGGGCACCGGTTGGCGGGAGGATATGGTCTACGGCAGAGTCCATGGTATGCCTGTAAAGACCTATATCTATAACCGCCAGAGCGCCGGCGCGGGTTCGCTGGCAGTGGAGGTAGATCCTTCGGATGAGCTGGTGATTCAGTGCCTGCAGCTGCCGGGGCAGACCCGGCTGGAGGCCGGAGAAATCCTGCAGTCGCTGAATTTTAATTCTGATTTGCCGGTGCGGGAAAAAGCTGTGCTGATCCGGGATTATGTGAAAAATTCGGCAGCCTACGATATCAACACCCAGGCGATGCCCGAAGGGGAAACGGATTTTGCCCTTTGGTTTTTGAATGAGGCGGACACCGGCTACTGTGTGCATTTCGCCACGGCGGCAACGGTTTTGCTTCGGACGGCCAATGTGCCTGCCAGATATGTTACCGGCTATATGGTGCAGGTGGATGAAGGCGGCGTTTTGGTAGAAGAGCGGCACAGCCATGCCTGGGTGGAATACCTGGATCCCGACCGGGGCTGGACAGTGCTGGACGCTACACCGGAAGAAGCCCAGCTGCCGCCGGAACCTCCCACCGAGCCCTCTACGGAGCCTACTGTCACGGAGCCGGCACCTACTACGGAAAGCTCTGAGCCTACGGAGCCTACCGAGTCCCAGCCGGTTACGGAATCTACCGGCGCAACAGAAGGTACAGAGCCTACGGAAACTGTGGATCCCACGGAACCCCAGGCAACGGAACCCATCGGTACGCCGATCCGGGAAGAACTGGATCTGACCGGGTTGTGGAAAGCTTTGCAGATTGCCGGCCTCGTCGCGGCGGCTTTGGCGGTGCTGTTTGTGCCCTATGGCCTGCGGCTGTATCTGCGCCGACGGAAAATGTACAAGGGGGAAACCAACCGGCAGGCGGTTGCTTGTTGGTGCGAGATATCCCGCTTGAGCAAATTGCTGAAGCAACCCATTCCGGAGGAACTGGAGGAGCTGGCAGAAAAAGCAAAATTCAGTCAGCATACGCTAACAGCAGATGAGCTCGCCAAATTCCATGAGCAGCTTGTGGCTTTGCAGGCTGTGCAAAAGGAAAAAGGCTGGCTGTTTAGAATCCTGTTCCGCTGGTTCTTCGCAACAGAATAAGACAAACCCGGACGATAAAATCGTCCGGGTTTTTGCGTATTTTTTCGTAAAACAGGGGGAAAATAGGGTCGAAAGAGAGGGATTTTATGAAGCGGGAAGAGAAGAAACCTGTCGATTGGGAAGTTATCGACCCAAAACCGCCGGTGGTGCGGTCCGGACATCTGGAAAACCGCAGAGCGAAATAGTTATGTAAACCTAAAGAGCAGACAAACAGGGCAGGAATTCCTGCCCTGATGTTTTTTGCAATTAGCCGTTGGCGCGCATCTGAGCGAAGCACTCGCTGCAGAACACGGGACGGTCGGACTTGGGCTCGAAGGGAACCTTGGCCTCGCCGCCGCAACGGGCGCAGGTAGCGGTGAAGAATTCACGGGGGCCACGGGTAGCGTTCTTGCGAGCGTCACGGCAGGCCTTGCAACGCTGGGGCTCGTTCTGGAAGCCACGCTCAGCGTAGAACTCCTGCTCGCCGGCGGTGAACACGAACTCGTTGCCACACTCTTTGCAAACTAAAGTCTTGTCTTCGTACATTGGAAATACCTCTCTTCGGTTGTTTGCCCCGTGAAAGCCACCAAACTGTCTGGTTGTAACGCGGAGTCAAAATGATAGTCTGTGGCTGAACCACAAGAAGCATTATACACAAGCTGTAAAGAATTGTCAATCCTAACTTCATAAAAACTTTACAAAAAAACCGGAAAATACATAACAATTATGCAATTTACAGGTCAAATTGTATCTGTCCGTCATAAGGAATGTGCAGATGCTGGTAGGCCAGGGGGGTGACGCAGCGGCCACGGGGTGTCCGCGTCAGGAAGCCAAGCTGCATGAGATAGGGCTCGTACACATCCTCCAGCGTTACCGCCTCTTCGCCGATGGTTGCCGCCAGAGTATCCAGTCCCACGGGGCCACCGCTGTAATTGCGGATGATGGCGGTGAGCATCCGCCGGTCAATGGCATCCAGACCCAGCGCGTCCACCTCCAGTCGGCTCAGAGCCAGGTCGGCTGCTTCCTTAGTGATGATGCCGTCGCCCATGATCTGGGCAAAATCCCGGACCCGGCGCAGGAAACGGTTGGCGATTCGGGGTGTACCCCTGCTCCGAGAGGCGATTTCTATAGCGCCCTGGGGCTCAATGGGCATACCCAGGATGGTGGCGCTGCGGGTGACGATGCGGCTGAGCTCCTCCGGAGTGTACAGCTCCAGCCGCAGGGAAACGCCGAAGCGATCCCGCAGAGGGGCAGACAGCTGACCGGCCCGGGTGGTGGCGCCTACCAGGGTAAATTTGGGCAGATCCAGCCGGATGGAATTGGCGCTGGGGCCTTTGCCCACGATGATATCGATGGCGAAATCCTCCATGGCGGGGTAGAGAATTTCCTCTACCACCCGGTTTAAGCGGTGGATTTCATCGATAAAGAGAATATCGCCGGGGTTCAGATTGGTAAGCAGGGCGGCAAGGTCGCCGGGTTTTTCAATAGCAGGGCCGGAAGTGATGCGGATGTTGACACCCATCTCATTGGCGATAACGCCTGCCAGGGTGGTTTTGCCTAGGCCGGGAGGGCCGTAGAGCAAGGTGTGATCCAAAGGCTCGTTACGCCGCCGGGCGGCTTCGATATAAACAGACAAATTACCCTTGGCCTTTTCCTGGCCGGTATAATCGGAAAGCAGCTTGGGCCGCAGACCAATCTCGCCGGCATCCTGGGGAGCAAAGGTGGGGGATATGATGGGGGAGGTTTCAAACTCCTGATTAAATTCCAGACTCATAGGCGCATCTTATCCTTTCATCACCATAGCCCGCAGGGCGTGGCGAACCATTTCTTCCGTGGAGGCATTGGGGTCTACGCCCTTCAGGGCGGTATGGATCTCGGCAGGGGAATAGCCCAGCTCCTGCAGGGCTGCCTGGGCCAGAGCGGCGTTGCCCTGGTTTGTGGGGGCTGCCGGGGCAATACCGGCGGAGAAATCCAGCTCCACGCTGCCACCGCCGATCTTATCCTTCAGCTCCAGAATGATCCGCTGGGCAATTTTTTTGCCAATGCCCTGGGCGGCGGTCAGCAGCTTTTCGTCCCCGGTCATAACGGCCAGGGTGAAATTCTGAGGGCCGGCGGCCAGAATGGAAATGGCGGCCTTGGGGCCTACGCCGGTGACGGAGGTCAGCAGCTCATAGCACCGCTGCTCTTCCCGGGAGATAAAGCCAAAGAGGTCAAAAGCGTCCTCCCGGATGGATTCGGTAATATAAAGCTTGGCGTGCTGATTCAGCTTCAGCTGGGCGGCGGTATAGGCGCTGACCCGGCAGCCGTAGCCCACGCCGCCGCAGTCGATGACGGCAAGACCGGGTTCCAGGACGGCCACAGGGCCGGAAACATAATAGAGCATGGAGGCACCTCCGGTTCAAATTGAAAATTAAAAGTTGAAAATTGAAATGGCAGACAATTTTTGCTACTTATGCATCTGGGCAAGTAAGGATGTGCTGGAGCGGGCATGGCACAGGGCGATGGCGATGGCATCGGCAGCATCGTCGGGCTTGGGCATAGCGTCCAGGTGCAGGATGCGCTTGGTCATGTCCTGCATTTGGTGCTTGGAGGCGTTTCCGTAGCCCACCAGGGCCTGCTTGATTTGGGCAGGCTTATAGGCGGTGACTTCCAGACCGGCCTGACGAATGGCCAGCAAAATCACCCCCCGGCTCTGGGCAACGCCAATGCCGGTGGTAACATTCTGACCGAAAAACAGTTCCTCAATGGCCACAGCGTCGGGCTTGGTCACTTCCAGAAGCTGACGTGTATCTTCATAAATGATTTCCAGCCGGGCGGAAAAATCCATGCCTGCCGGGGTGGTGATAGCGCCGCACTGCAGCAGCCGACTCTGCCCCTGCAGGGTTTCGATGAGGCCAAAGCCGGTGATCCCATAGCCGGGATCGATTCCCAATATCCGCATTACATGCCACCGTTGGCGATATGCCAGTAGTACAGCAGGACGCTGACGATCATAAATGCCACACCGATCCAGGCCAGAACGATTTGCCACCGGGGACGGGGTACATAAACCGGCTTGGGGGTTTCTTCTTCCAGAATCTCGTTTTCAGGGAGATTTTCGCGATTTTCGTCCATAAAATTCACCTCAGAATATATCATAGCACATTTGTTTTCATTTGCCTAGTGACTTTTTTGCGGGAAGGACAAATTTTCAGATATGTACATGATTTTCCGCCGGCGGGGAATACTGGCTGTGAAAAGGCGGTGCAAAATGAAAGAATTTTACAGTGGAACGAGAATCATTTCCGGCACCGATGCGGTGTCTGAACTGAAAAATATGGGCTTTTCCCGGCTGTTTTTGGTGACAGATCCCTATTTTGCGGAGAACGGCGTTGCCCAGCGGATCGCCCAGTCTGCCAATGCCCGGGCGGTGGAGATTTTTCGGGATGTAAAGCCGGATCCCTCCGTTGCCCTGGCTGCGGAAGGAACGGCAAGAGTAAAAGAATTTGAACCTGACGGAATCGTGGCACTGGGGGGCGGCAGCGCCATGGACTGCGCCAAGGCCATGGCCTATTTCAGCGGCAGCAAGGCGAAGCTGGTGGCCATTCCAACTACCTCAGGCTCCGGTTCGGAGGTGACGGATTTCGCCATTTTGACCCATGGAAAGGTAAAGCATCCCCTGGTGGATTCCCGACTGCGGCCGGATGTGGCGATTTTGGATGATAATCTGCTGCAAAAACTGCCGCCGTCACTCATTGCGGATGCGGGATTTGATGTGCTGGCCCACTCTCTGGAGGCACTGGTGGCGAAAAATGCCGGGGCAGTTACGGATGCCCTGGCAAAGGATGCCTTTACCGTAGTTTTCGGTGCGCTGCCGGCATCTTTTGCCGGGCGGACGGATGTGCGACTGAAGATCCATGTGGGGGCGACTATGGCCGGTATGGCTTTTACCCAAGCGGGATTGGGGCTGTGTCATGCTCTTTCTCACTGTTTAGGCGGCATGTTCCATGTACCCCATGGCAGACTCAACGCCATCCTGCTGCCGGTGGTGGTGAGCTGCAACGCCCATGTGGCCGGTGGGAAGTATGCGGCTTTGGCCAGAGCAGCAGGACTGGGAGGCAGCGCCGATTTGGTGGCGGTGCGAAATTTGAAAAACGGCTTGATTCGGCTGCGAAATGAGCTGAAGCTCCCTGGAACGCTGCAGCAGGCAGGGGTGGATGCCCGGCAGGTTTGGTATGGCATGGATGAAATCGTGAAAAGTACCCTGGCAGACCCCTGCTGCGAGACCAACCCGATTCCTGTGGAGGGATTTATGGTACGGCAGGTGCTGGAAGAGGTGATGGGCCGTGTCTGAGCGGCTTCGCAGTGTGGGGCTGGATGTGGGGACGACTACCACACAGCTGGTGGTATCGGAGCTGGAGATTGAGAACCGGGCAGGAAGCTTTTCTGTGCCGGAAATGCAGATCGGGGAAAGGCGAATCCTGTATCAAAGTCCGGTGTATTTTACGCCGCTAAAATCTCAGGAGTTGGTGGACGGAGAGAGCATCCGGCAGATCGTTCTTAAGGAATACGAAAAGGCGGGCATCCGTCGGGATGGGGTGGACACCGGTGCGGTGATCATCACCGGGGAGACTTCCCGGAAGGAAAATGCCGCATCGGTATTGGAAGCTCTGGCAGAACTGGCGGGTGATTTTGTAGTGGCTACCGCCGGCCCGGATTTAGAGAGTGTGCTGGCGGCCAAGGGGGCCGGGGCAGTGGAGTACTCCCGGCAGGCAGATAAGCCGGTGTTGCATATCGATATTGGCGGCGGCACCAGCAATTTGGCGTTAATGGCCCAGGGGAAGATTTTGGCAACGGGCTGTCTGAATGTGGGCGGACGGTTGGTGAAGTTTGATGAAAATAAGCGGATTTATTATGTATCTCCGGTGCTTGAAAAGTTATGTAAACTAAAAATCGGGGATAGGATTACCATAGAGCAGGCCCGGGAAGTGGCTAGGATATTGGTGCAGGCTTTGGAAATGGCGGTGGGTCGTCGGGAAAAGGGGGCATTGCTGGAAATGCTGACCACCCGGGGGACGGCTATGGATGTGCCGAAGGAAGAGGTTATTGTTTCCTTTTCCGGGGGCGTGGCGGACTGCATCCGGGAGGCACTGCCCTGGGATTGCTACGGGGATCTTGGCCCGATTTTGGGGCAGCAAATCGCGGAAAGCACCCTGTGCCGGGGGGAGCACTGGCTGGCAGAGCAGACCATCCGGGCTACGGTCATCGGAGCCGGCTGCCACAGCGCCCAACTTTCCGGCAGCACGGTGTTTCATAAAAATGTGGAATTTCCCCTAAAAAACAGGCCGGTAGTAAATTTAACTGCCCGGGAGCAGGCGCTGCCGGAAAAGGAACTGGCGTTGGTAATCGCCACGGGGCTGGAACGGCAGGACAGTAACGGGGTTTTGGCGCTGCCGGGTCTTTCTGCCCCGGATTATGGGCAGATCAAGGCTTTTGCCCGGGCGGTGGCGGCAGGTTTTGGAAGCAAGCCGGTGCTGGTGGCGGTGGAGCAGGATATGGCCAAGGCCTTGGGGCAGGCAATCTCCATGCTGCTTGCGCCGGGGCAGCCATGTCTGTGCGTCGACCGGGTGCGGCTGACCGAGGGGAGCTATCTGGATGTGGCCATGCCGGTGGGGCCTTGTCTGCCGGTGGTGGTAAAGACTCTGATTTTGGAGCGTTAGGAGGGCAAAATGGAGCAAAAAGATATGGAAAGTCTGGTTCAGGCGGTGCAAAAGGCACTGTTTGTGGAGTTGGAGGCCTCCGGGCGGCATGTCCATGTAACGGCGGAGCAGGCACAGCGGCTCTTTGGTCATGGATTGACGCCGAAGCGGCCATTGTCCCAGCCCGGGCAGTTTCTTGCCAATGAACGGGTGACGGTGATCGGCCCGAAGGGAAAGTTTGAAAATGTGGCGGTATTGGGGCCGGAGCGGAAGGAAGCCCAGGTGGAAATTTCTCTGACGGATGGCCGCAGTCTGGGCATTACGCCGCCGGTAAGACCGTCGGGAGATGTAGCCGGCAGCCCCGGGGCGGTGCTGCAAGGCTGCAGGGGCAGAGTGGAGCTGCAGCAGGGGGTCATCGCCGCTCAGCGGCACATTCACGTGACCCCGGAGGATGCCGGCCGGATGGGAGTCAAGGACAAGCAGATTGTAAAGCTGCAGGTATTTACCCAGCGGCCGCTGATCTTTGATGAGGTACAGATCCGGGTCAGTCCGGATTTTGAGACCTTTGTGCATCTGGATTACGACGAGGCCAATGCCTGCGGCTTCTGCCCCGGGGATTTGGGGAGAATCTTGCGATGATCCGGGCGTTTTTGTTGGGCGCTATGCCCCCGGCGGATCTGGGTGTCAGCTATGTGTCGGAAAAGCCCTATGATGCGGTAGTTATCGGATCCCTGGAGCTATGGCAGCTTTTGCGGTTCGCAGAAGCCTCGGTTTTGGAAGCCCTGGCCCAGGGGCGGCCAGTATATCTGTACACTCCGGGGCTGCCGGAGGCGCCGAAAAACCGGGCGTTGGCGGCATCTTTGGCTTCTGCCCAACGGGAGCTGAAGAACTGGGGTGTGATCTTTACGGATGGGGGCAGAAAACGGCTGATTACTGCTCAAGAGGCGAAAATGCTGCGGCTTTCCGGGCAACGACCCGGGGTTGATGCGGTGATGACACCCCTGGCCAGGGAAATTTTGGAGGGATCGGATTGAAAATCGGAACAGTGACAGGCTCGGTATGGGCAACCAGAAAGGCTGCCTGTCTGCAAGGGCAGACATTTCTGGTGGTAAATGTGGAGGACGGCCCCATTGTGGCGGCTGACCATGTGGGCGCCGGGGTGGGAGATCGGGTGCTTCTGGCCACCGGGACGGTGGCATCCCGGTACTGTATGGATGCTCCGGTGGATGCCGCCGTGGTGGCGATCCTGGATCCGGAGGGGCGATAATGTCTGCACATGAGATCGTAATCGGCATTATGGCGGTGTTTGCCGTACTGGGTGCTCTGGACAGAATATTAGGCAATCGGTTCGGTATCGGACAGGAGTTTGAAAACGGCATTCTGGCTATGGGTTCATTGGCTTTGGCCATGGTGGGAATCATTTCCCTGGCGCCGGTGCTGGCAAATTTACTACGGCCGGTGGTGGTGCCGGTATATGAATTTTTGGGGGCAGACCCTGCTATGTTTGCCGGCACAATTTTGGCCTGCGATATGGGCGGCGGCGCTTTGGCTGCGGAGCTTTCCGCAGACCCCAACGCAGCGCTGCTGGGGGGCGTGCTGACGGGCTCTATGCTGGGAGCGACTATCGTTTTTACCCTGCCGGTGGCTATGGGGATTTTGCGGCAGGAGGATCGCCCGGCTATGGCCAAGGGCATCCTCTGCGGTATTGTCACCATCCCGGTTGGTGTGCTGGCAGGAGGACTGGTGGCAGGGTTTCCTGTTGGAATGGTGCTGCGGAATTTGATTCCCATTGTGATCATTGCGGCTTTGATCGCCCTGGGACTTTGGAAAGCGGAAAAATGGATGATCAAAGGCTTCGGCTGGTTCGGCAAGGGTGTGATTGCGCTGATTACGGTGGGCCTTACTGCGGCCATCGTGGAAGAATTGACTGGATTCACCATTATTCCCGGTTTGGCACCGGTGGAGGAGGGCTTCCTGACAGTGGGCGCTATCGCTTTTGTGCTGGCAGGAGCGTTCCCCCTGGTGTATGTGGTGACGATGCTGCTGAAAAAGCCCTTGATGAAGCTGGGAGGCGTTTTGGGAATCAATGACACCG
Organism: Oscillospiraceae bacterium; assembly: GCA_015068125.1. Classification (GTDB taxonomy): domain Bacteria; phylum Bacillota; class Clostridia; order Oscillospirales; family Oscillospiraceae; genus Faecousia. The sequence continues at coordinate 72,671 of SVLD01000001.1, forward strand.
CGGCGGCCGGCCTGATCGCAAGCCTGGCCAATTCCATTGCCACCTTTGGCATGGTGAAGGATATGGACAGCCGGGGCAAGGTGGTCAATATCGCCTTTGCAGTGTCGGCGGCCTTTGTGTTCGGTGATCATCTGGGCTTTACCGCAGGCTTTGCTCCGGAAATGCTGCCGGCGGTGATCCTGGGAAAGCTGGCGGGGGGTATCAGTGCCGTTGCAGTGGCGCTTCTCATCACCCGGCGGGGCGCAAAGCAATAAAGGAGGGAAAATATGATACTGAAAACAGTAATTTCCGGCAAGACATACGCTTTCCGGGATATCAAGGATGTGCTGGCCAAGGCCAACGAGGAAAAAACCGGCGATAAGCTGGCAGGACTGGCTGCGGAAAGCGCCCAGGAGCGGATCGCTGCTAAGGTGGTGCTATCGGCGCTGACTCTGGGGGATCTGCGGGAGCATCCGGCGGTGCCTTATGAGCAGGATGAAGTGACACGGATTATTCAGGATGATGTGAATGAAACGGTTTATGCCAAGATCCGGGGGTGGACGGTGTCCGACCTGCGGGAGTGGCTTCTTTCTGAGGAGACCACCGGGGCGGACATCCGCAAGCTCAGCCGGGGGCTGACCTCGGAGATGGTGGCGGCGGTGTGCAAGCTTATGAGCAATCTGGATCTGATCTACGCCGCCAACAAAATTACGGTGACAGCCCACTGTAACACCACCATCGGTCTTCCGGGGACGCTTTCCTGCCGGCTGCAGCCCAACCACACCACCGACGATCCCGAGGGGATCACCGCATCGGTACTGGAGGGCTTGAGCTTTGGCGCGGGGGATGCGGTGATCGGTTTGAATCCGGTAACGGATTCCCCGGAGCAGGTAGGCAAGGTTCTGCGGCGGTTCCAGGAGATCAAGGAGCATTGGCAGATCCCTACTCAGATCTGCGTGCTGGCCCATGTCACCGCCCAGATCAAGGCGGTGCGGCAGGGCGCGCCCTGCGATCTGATCTTCCAGTCCATTGCCGGATCGGAAAAGGGCAACGCCGCCTTTGGTTTCAACGCCCAGACCATCGGGGAGGCCAGGGATCTGCTTCTGCGGGATGGCACGGCAGAGGGCCCCAATGTGCTGTATTTTGAAACGGGGCAGGGCTCAGAACTGTCCTCGGATGCCCATTTTGGCACCGATCAGGTGACCATGGAGGCTCGGTGCTACGGCTTTGCAAAGCGTTTCCAGCCATTTTTGGTCAACACGGTGGTGGGCTTTATTGGCCCCGAGTATCTGTACGATGCCCGGCAGGTTACCAGAGCTGGCCTGGAGGATCACTTCATGGGCAAGCTTACCGGCATTTCCATGGGCTGTGACTGCTGTTACACCAACCACATGAAGGCGGATCAGAATGATATTGAAAATCTGGCATCCTTGCTGACCATGGCTGGGTGCAACTATTTTATGGGCATCCCCCATGGGGATGATATTATGCTCAACTACCAGACCACCGGCTTCCGGGAGACTGCGGCGCTGCGGGAGATCACCGGCAAGACTGCGATTCCTGAATTTCAGCGTTGGCTGGAGAAAATGGGCTTTATGGAAAACGGCAAGCTGACGAAAAAGGCCGGCGATGGCTCTAGTCTGCTGTTTTAAGGGGGTAAGGTTATGAACAAACAGGAACTTAGCACTCTGGTGGCGGAGATTCTTGGGGAGCTAAGCAGGGAGCCCATGGTCAAGGGCAACGATTATAAGCCCACCGAGCCCGGCCCCCAGGCCAAGGATGCCGGTTTTGAAGCCGGAGATTTTGTGCCGGATGTGACAGCGCTGGATCTGCGGAAGCTTTATCTGGTGGAAAATCCGGAAAATGGGGAAAAATACAAGAAGATGAAGGAAAAAACACCGGCGCGGTTGGGCAGCGGTCGGGCGGGCCCCCGGTACAAGACGCTGACCATGCTGCGCTTTCGGGCAGATCATGCTGCGGCCCAGGATGCGGTGTTCTCCCAGGTCAGCGAGGATTTTGCCAAGGAAAATGGGCTGATTCCCGTGCAGACCTGCTGCGGCAGCAAGGATGAATATCTGACAAGACCCGATAAGGGGCGTATTTTTGACGAGAAGAATCAGAAGATCATCAAGGCCACCATTCCCACAGCACCCAGGGTGCAGATCGTTGTGGGGGATGGGCTGTCTTCCGCTGCCATCCAGGCAAACGCCATGGACTGTCTGGCGGCTATGAAAGACGGTCTGAAGATGCGGGGCATCGATGTGGACAAGGTGCTGTTTGTGCGGTACTGCCGGGTAGGTGCCGGCGATGCGGTGGGAGATGTGACGGGCTGTGAGCTGGTGTGCATGCTGGTGGGCGAACGGCCGGGGTTGGTGACAGATAAGAGTATGTCTGCCTATATCACCTACAAGCCCCACACCGGAGTGCTGGAATCTGCCCGGACGGTGGTGAGCAATATTCACGCCCAGGGTACGCCGGCTGTGGAGGCAGGCGCCTATATTGCGGAGCTGATTGATACCATTCTGAAGAAAAAGGTTTCCGGGGTGGGGCTGCATCTGGAGGCGGCGCAATGATTCCGGTGAAGATTCTGGCGGTGCGGTATCTGGCCAATGCGGCGCCGGGTCTGGCAAAGGGACTGGGCGCGCCGGAGGGTTATCCCAGTCTTGCTATGCTGACTACGGATTGCGATGATGCCACCTATATCGCCCTGGATGCCGCCACCAAGGCGGCAGATGTGAAGGTTTGCTATGCCCGGAGCTTTTACGCCGGGGCGGCGAATGCATCCACCCCCTACGCTGGGGAGGTCATCGGCATTATGGCTGGCCCTACCCCCGGGGCGGTGCGCAGCGGTATGGATGCCGCCATTGCGGCTTTGGGGCGGCTGGGCTTTGACGAGGTAGGTGGCGTGCCGTATCTGGCCCACACGGTGAGCAGTGTGGGAAGCTACCTTGCCCAGGAGGCAGGTGTGCGAATTGGCAGCGCCATCGCTTATTTGATTGCCCCGCCGTTGGAGGGAATGTATGCTCTGGATGCGGCACTGAAGGCGGCGGATGTAAAGTTATGTAAACTATATGCGCCTCCCAGCGAAACGAATTTCGGCGGCGGGCTGCTCAGTGGAACCCAATCTGCCTGTGAGGCGGCCTGCGCGGCCTTTGCCCGGGCGGTGGCAGAGGTAGCCGGGGAGCCGGTTGGAATATAGCGGAAACTCCCCCAGTCACGCTGTTCGCGTGACAGCCCCCTCAGAGAGGGGGCCAAGGGGTCTGACGAACTGAGCAATCAGTGAAAATAAAGGATGTGAGGATATGGAATTTGACAAGGACTTGGCGGCAAGGCAGGAAGCAAGGCTTCTGTGCCGTCAGGCGGCTGAGGCCCAAAAACGGCTGGCGCAAATGAGTCAGCAACAGCTCGATGCCATTGTAGAGGCCATGGCGAAGGCTTTTTCTGCTTCGGCGGTGGAATTGGCAGAACTGGCTGCCCGAGAAACCGGCTTTGGCAATGCTGAGGACAAAACCACCAAAAATCGGTTTGCTTCGGAGACTGTGGCGGCGGCGATCCGGGACATGAAGACCGTGGGTGTATTAAAGGAAGTACCCGGGGAAAAACTATGGGAGATCGGTGTGCCGGTGGGGCTTATCGCTGCCATCGTTCCCAGCACGAATCCCACTTCTACGGTGTGCTACAAGGCGCTGATCGCCATCAAAAGCGGCAATTCTATCGTATTTTCGCCCCATCCCAAGGCGGTGGACTGCACTCTCCGGGCAGCCCGGATCGTGGCGGCGGCTGCGGAAAAGGCTGGCGCACCGGTGGGGTGCATTGGGTGCTTGAGTATGGCATCCATGGCAGGCTGCCAGGAACTGATGGCAGTGCCGGAGGTGCGGCTGATTCTGGCCACCGGCGGCCCCGGAATGGTCCGGGCGGCTTATTCCTCCGGCAAGCCTGCCATCGGCGTAGGGGCAGGCAATGGCCCAGCCTATATCCACCACAGCGCGGATGTGAAAAAGGCAGTGGAATGCATCGTGCGGTCAAAGAGCTTTGACTATGGTACGGTTTGCGCTTCGGAGCAGAGCATTATTGTGGAAAAAAGCATGGAAAATGCCGTCCGGGAGGAGGGCAAGCGGCAGGGCTTCTATTTTATGGACACCCAGGAGGCCGGGAAACTGGCCAAACTGCTGTTTAAGCCCAATGGGACACTGAATCCCCAGATCGTAGGCCGGCCGGCGGAAGCTCTGGCGGATATGGCCGGCTTCCGGGTGCCTCGTGGGACGAAGGTTCTGGTGGCACGGGAGCAGGAGGCTGGGCCTACACGGCCTTACTCGATGGAAAAGCTGTGCCCGGTATTGGCGTTTTTTGTTATGGAAAGCGAGGACGCGGTGCTGGAAAAAGCCATTGAAGTGCTGGAGCATGAAGGCAGCGGACACACCTTTGCCATCCATGCGGAGGACAAGGAAGTGGTGCGGAAATTTGCGATGAAGATCCCGGTATCCCGGTTCCTGGTGAATACCCCGGCGGCTCTCGGCGGCATTGGCGCTACCACGCAGTTGTTCCCGGCGCTGACTCTGGGCTGCGGTGCGGTAGGCGGAAGCAGCTCGTCTAACAACATTTCGCCACTGGATCTGATCAATATCCGCCGGGTGGCCTGGGATTGCGGCGCAAAGGTGACCAAGGCCACGGTCAGCGTGGATAATGATCTGGTGGAATTGCTGACGGCAAAGATTTTGGAGAGATTACAATAAAATGAAAAGGAGTAAATGATATGGACACTAATTCTTTGGGTATGATCGAAACAAAGGGGCTTATCGGCGCTATTGAGGCGGCGGATGCCATGGTCAAGTCTGCCAATGTGCAGCTTGTGGGCAAGGAGCAGGTTGGCGGCGGCCTGGTGACCGTTATGGTTCGGGGCGATGTGGGCGCTGTCAAAGCGGCCACCGATGCCGGCGCTGCCGCCGCGGAAAAGGTGGGGGAGTTGATCTCTGTGCATGTCATCGCCAGACCCCACTCCGAGGTGGATGCCATTTTGCCCAAGGATCGCAAGAGCGGCCCTGCGCCTAAGGCCTGATGCTCTACACGGAGCAAAATGTAAAGGACAATATCCGCAACCGGGAGGGAAAACGGGTATTTTTCCTGGGCAAAGGGGATCAGCTGACCTCCGGAGCCAGGGACTTTCTTCGCCGGGAGCGCATCGAGATCCGACCCGGAGAAAGCGCGAAAATCGAGGTTTACCGACTGCTGGATGGCAGTGAGATTCGGGAAAAGCCGGAGCATATGACCCATCTGCATGGGGATGTTTTGGTACGAAAGACCCATCCCAGGATCGCTTTCCGTGGGGCGGTGGATATGTTGGAAGCGGAACTGATGTTATGTCAACTAAACGTACCGGAGTTTCGGAAAGAATTGGGAGAGATTCTGGCGCTGTCTCGGAATCTGATCCGCTGTGAGGTTCTGGGAGAGCCGGTAACCGAAGAGAAGCTTTGCGGACTGATGGAGCAGGAGATTCGCAAGCGCAGCCATCTGCCCCAGGATTTTTACGGCCAGCCCCATTTTATGCCGGAGTACACCGATGGCATGGAGATTTTGCTGTTGAACCGCTGCCGCTGTGAAGCCAGGAATGCGGAGCTGGCGGCGGCAAGAGCCTTTATCGATGAGGATGGCAAGGTGACCCGGGGGGATATCCTCAAGGCCATGAATCGAATGAGCAGTATGCTGTATCTGCTGATGATCCGGCTGAAAAGCGGACAAAAGAGCAAAGGGTAAAATTTATATTGACAAATTCCGCTGTACTGGAATATAATGACAAAGATAAACAAAGGCTGTGAAGAGAAGAGTACGCCGCTAAGGCCGTTCAGAGAGTCCCTGTTTGGTGAGAGGGGATACGGAGGAAGCTGCGGAACATGGTCTCGGAGCCGGGCTGTTGACAGGTAAGCGGCCCCGGGTGCGCCCGTTAATGCGCTGTGAGGCAGGCTTTACCTGCGAAGCAAGGTGGTACCGCGGATTTATTCGCCCTTGGATTTTCCAGGGGCGTGTTTTTTATTTCAGGAGGAAAGAATATGAGCGAAAAGAAACCTTATTATATCTCCACGGCGATCGCGTATACGTCTGCCAAGCCCCATATTGGCAATACTTACGAGATCGTCCTGGCAGACGCTATCGCCCGGTATAAGCGCCAGGCAGGCTACGATGTCTATTTCCAGACCGGCACCGACGAGCATGGTCAGAAGATCCAGCAGAAGGCCGAGGCCGCAGGTATCAGCCCCCAGGAGTATGTGGACAATGTGGCAGGTCAGATCAAGGATATCTGGGATCTGATGAACACGACCTATGACCGGTTCGTCCGCACCACGGACCCCGAGCACAAGACCAAGGTGCAGAAGATCTTTAAGAGAATGTATGAGAAGGGCGATATCTACAAGGGTAAGTATGTGGGCAAGTACTGCACCCCCTGTGAGAGCTTCTGGACCGAAAGCCAGCTGGTGGACGGCAAGTGCCCCGATTGCGGCCGGGAGTGTGTGGATGCAGAGGAAGAGGCATATTTCTTCAAGATGAGCAAGTATGCTGACCAACTGATGAAGCATATTGAGGAGCATCCCGAATTCATCCAGCCCGAGAGCCGGAAAAACGAGATGGTCAACAACTTCTTAAAGCCCGGTTTGCAGGATCTGTGCGTTTCCCGCAGCAGCTTTACCTGGGGCGTGCCTCTGGATTTCGCTCCCGGTCATGTGAGCTATGTGTGGCTGGATGCCCTGAGCAATTATATTACTTTCTGCGGTTATGATCCCGACGGTAACCACAGCGAGCATTACAAGAAGTTCTGGCCCGCGGATCTGCATCTGATCGGCAAGGATATTGTCCGTTTTCACACCATTTACTGGCCCATCTTCCTCATGAGCATGGGCGAGGAGCTGCCTAAGCAGGTGTTCGGTCACCCCTGGCTGCTGGTGAAGGGCGATAAGATGTCCAAGAGCCTGGGCAATGTGAAGTATGCCGACGATCTGGTGGAGCTGTTCGGTGTGGATGCGGTGCGTTACTTCGTGCTGCATGAGATCCCCTTCGCTGCCGACGGCATCATGACCGACGAGCTGATGATCGAGCGGATCAACACCGATCTGGCAAACATTCTGGGCAACCTGGTCAACCGCACCGTTGCCATGAATAACAAGTACTTTGGCGGCGTGATCTGCCAGCCCAATACCCCCGATGCTCTGGATGAGGAGCTGAAGGCAGTGGCCCTGGCCATGCCCGGCAAGGTGGCAGAGAAGATGGACGAGCTGAAGGTTGCCGATGCTATCGATGAAGTTTTCGTACTGCTGCGCCGTGCCAACAAGTATATCGATGAGACCGCACCCTGGGCTTTGGCCAAGGATGAGGCTAATCACGGCAGACTGGGTACTGTGCTGTATAACCTGCTGGAGAGCATCCGCTTTGCGGCTATTGCTCTGGAGCCGTTCCTGCCGGATACCTCCGCTCGGATTCTGAAGCAGATCAATGCGGAAAACGGCGGACTGGAGAGCCTCGAATCCTTTGGCGTGCTGGCTCCCGGCGGCAATGTGGGCCCCGGCGAGATTCTGTTTGCCCGTTTGGATATGGAAAAGAAACTGGCGGAGATCAACGCTTTCAACGAGGCGAAGGCCAAGGAAAAGCTGCCTGCGCTGGAAATTGAGCCTTACGCCCAGGAGAATGTGGATTTCGACACCTTCTGCAAGAGCGATTTCCGGGCTGTGAAGGTCAAGGACTGCCAGCCGGTGAAAAAGAGCGATAAGCTGCTGCAGTTTACTCTGGATGACGGCACCGGCACTGACCGGCAGATCCTCAGCGGCATTGCCAAGTACTACAAGCCTGAGGAACTGATTGGCAAGACTCTGGTGGCTATTACCAATCTGCCCCCCCGGAAGATGATGGGTCGGGAGTCCTGCGGTATGCTCATGAGCGCGGTGCACACCGAGAAGGGTGAGGAGAAGCTGAATCTGATCATGATCAGCGACGACATCCCCGCCGGCGCAAAGCTGTGCTGAGAAGAGAATAAGAAAACGACCTGCTGAAAGGCAGGTCGTTTTTTGTGGGACCGGATTCTTTGACTCCCCCTTCGGGTCGCTCAGAATGACAGACCCTCATCCGTCACAGCTTGCGCTGTGTCACCTTCCCCCAGGGGAACGCTTGAGTACGAGTTAAAATTTCTGTTGGATGGCGTTTGTGCCGAGGGAGAGGATATTTTCGGCGGTGGGGCCGAGAATGTCGATAAGTAAGTGGTGTTCGGTATCGGCGTCGTGGGGGACAGCCCAAGCGCCGGCGTCGCTGCCCGGGGCAATCAGACCGCCCATGGCGCCGAAGCGGCAGACATTTTCTACGGCGGTTTCCCAAATGGCGGCGACGGCGGCTTCGGAAAAGCGGCCTTTACCCCGAAGGTTGCCGACAGTGGAGAGGGTGGGTACCCAGACAGTGCCGTTTTCTTTCATGGCGGCCAGGGAATCGGCATTCTGGTAGGCTCCATGCTCAATGGAATCCACCCCGGCTGCCGCCGCGGCTTCGACAGTCCGCGCGCCGTTGGCGTGAGCCATGACGGAAAAGCCCTCCTCATGGGAGATATGGATCAGCTCCCGGATCTTGGTGGCAGACAGGCCTTCTTCGGTGAGGACACCGCAGCGGTCAAAATTCATAAGGCCGGAGATCATAATTTTGATAAAATCCGCGCCGTTTTCCCGGTGCTGACGGACAAGGGCGGCAAACTGATGCAGATCCTGCCAGGTTTCGCCGATGAAGCTGCCGTAATGGCCGGCTTTGCACAGGGGCGCAAGGGGGGTACGGTAGCGGATGCCGTACTCCGGGGCAATCTCCCGGGCAGCCTTGCCGGCACCCCAGCGGTCACCGCCGTCCCGAAGGTAGGTGAAGCCCTGGGCTTGGTAGCCGGCGAGGATATTCCTGATCCAGGGGATATCCGGGGAGGCTGCATGGCGGGCAATGGCGCTGCGCCAGTATTGTCCGTCCAGGATCATGTGCATATGGCAGTCGGCACGCATGGGGACACTTCCTTTCTTTTGGGATAGTATAGCAGGTTTTTTTCCGTGGTGCAAGGGGGACTCCCTCCGTCACGGCTGACGCCGTGCCACCTCCCTCTCTGAGGGAGGCAAGGGCAGAAAATGTAAACTTTTTTGGACGTGCTTGCGTTCAGGGAAAAGCTATGGTAAAATGCAAAATATGGATAATGGGAAATGTTGCTGCTTGCAGCGAGATTCGGCTGCTTGGGGCGGCTTTTAAGGAGGTTTGAAAATCGTGATTAGACGGTTAGCCCGGTGCATCCGGGAGTATAAATGGGCGGCGATCCTCAGCCCGGTGTGTATGATCGGTGAGGTGGCCATGGAGGTTTTGATCCCCCTTGTGATGGCCCAACTTTACGATTACGGCATTGGTCTGCAGGATATGCAGGTGGTGATTACCAAGTCTATTCAGCTGGTGCTGTGCGCCCTGGCATCCCTGGGCTTTGGTGTGGCTTCGGCTACCTTTGCTTCCAAGGCCGCTACGGGATTTGCGAGAAACTTAAGGCACGATATGTTCTATCGGGTGCAGAATTTCAGTTTTTCCAATATCGATAAGTTTTCCAGCGCGTCCATCGTGACCAGGCTGACTTCCGATGTGGCGAATCTGCAGATGACCTTCCAGATGATGATCCGTATGACCATCCGCTGCACCATGATGCTGGTGCTGGCACTGACTATGGCCCTGCGGCTGTCTGCTAAGCTCAGCACCATCTACCTGCAGGTCATGCCTTTGCTGATCGTAGCGCTGGTTTGCCTGGTGCCGGTGGTGTTTAAGATCTTTGACCGGGGCTTTAAGATGATGGATAAGCTGAACAATGTGGTTCAGGAAAATGTCCACGGCATCCGGGTGGTCAAATCCTTTGTTCGTGAGGACAAGGAAGCGGATAAATTCACCGGCATTTCTGGCGATCTGGCAAGCAATTTCTCCAAGGCGGAAAAAATTCTGTCCCTCAATTCGCCTATTATGATGCTGTGCGTCTACGCCTGTATGCTCTCGATTTCCTGGGTGGGCGCCCAGATGGTGGTAGCCTCCGGCAATAATCCGGACATTGGCCTGACTACCGGTGAGCTTTCTTCTATGTTCACTTATACCACTCAGATCCTCATGGGACTGATGAATATGTCCATGGTCTTCGTTATGATGACCATGAGCCGCACGCCGATGAGAAGATGCTATGAGATCCTAACCGAAGAACCGGATCTGACATCTCCTGCCGACGCGGCGAAAGAAGTTGCCGACGGCTCTATTGATTTTGAAAATGTATCTTTCCGTTACAGTGCCACTGCCCAGCACCGGGCACTGAAGGAAGTGAATCTGCACATTCCCTCCGGCGCTACGGTGGGCATTCTGGGCGGTACCGGTTCCAGTAAATCCACGCTGGTGCAGCTGATCCCCCGGCTTTATGACGTGTCCGAGGGCAGCGTGAAGGTGGGCGGCGTGGATGTTCGGGGGTACGATCTGCAGGTGCTGCGGGACAATGTGGCTATGGTTCTGCAGAAAAATGTGCTGTTTTCCGGTTCTATCAAGGAAAATCTGCGTTGGGGCAATCCCAACGCCACCGATGAGGAACTGATCCACGCCTGCGTTCTGGCCTGCGCCCATGATTTTATTCAGTCCTTCCCCGATGGGTATGATACCCACATCGAACAGGGCGGCACCAATGTGTCCGGCGGTCAGAAGCAACGGCTTTGTATTGCCCGGGCACTGCTGAAAAAACCCAAGATCCTGATTTTGGATGACTCCACCTCGGCGGTGGACACCCACACCGATGCCATGATCCGCAAGGCCTTCCGGGAGGAAATTCCCGGCACCACCAAGCTGATTATCGCCCAGCGTGTGGCTTCGGTGCAGGATGCGGATATGATTATCATTTTGGACAATGGTCAGGTGGTTTCCGTGGGCACCCACAAGGAACTGATGCAGACTTCCTCTATTTATCAGGAAGTTTACCATTCTCAGCAGAAGGGAGGAATGGAATAATGCCTCCTGTAAGAATGCGCGGCGACGGCCGTATGGCAAAAGACCCGAAAAAGACACTGGGCCGCTTGCTGAAATACCTGATGAAGTACAAGCTGACGATTTTTGTCGTTCTGCTCTGTATCTTTGCCAACGCCTATGCCCATGCACAAAGCTCCACGGCTTTGGGGAACCTGGTGGATAGATTCATTCTTCCCATGGTATCTTCCGGCTCTACGGATTTTGCCCCTGTATGGGATTTTCTTGTGAAGCTTGCCTGCATTTTTGTTCTTGGAATGGTCGCCAGTTTCCTGCAAAGCTTTTTGATGGTAGGCGTTACCCAGGGAATCCAGAAGAAAGTCCGGGACGATCTGTTTCGCAAAATGCAAACCCTGCCCATCCGCTATTTCGACTCCAATACCGCAGGCAACATCATGTCCCGCTATACCAGTGACATTGACACCCTGCGGCAGATGATCTCCCAGTCCATTCCTCAGGCTATCTCCGCACTGGTGACACTGCTGGTGGTGTTCGTGACCATGTTGAGCACATCCTGGATCCTGACAATTGTGATGATGATAACGGTGCTGGGTGTGGTGTTCGTGACCAAGACCCTGGCGGGAAAGTCCGCGAAGTTCTTCATCGGTCAGCAGAAATCCCTGGGCACAGTCAACGGTTACATCGAGGAGATGATCTCCGGCCAGAAGGTGGTTAAGGTGTTTAACCACGAGGAGGCTGCCAAGGAGGAATTTGACAGGCTCAATGAGCAGCTGCGGCAGAATGCCTATTCTGCCGGTAAATTCTCCAATGTCATGGGACCCATCAACAACAATCTGGGCTATGTGCAGTATGCAATCCTGGCCATTGTGGGCGGTACGCTGTGCGTATTTTCTAAGGATACAGCACCCATGCTGACCTTGGGCAGCCTGATGGCCTTTATGACACTGTCCCGCCAATTCAACATGCCCATCAGCCAGGTGTCCAACCAGATCAATGCCATCGTCATGGCACTGGCCGGTGCGGAGCGGGTCTTTGAGCTGATGGATGAGGAACCCGAAGCAGATGAGGGGTATGTGACATTGGTCAATGCCAAAATCGATGAAAATGGCGGCGTTACGGAATCGGAAGAACGGACCGGGCACTGGGCCTGGAAGCATCCTCATAAAGCCGATGGCACGGTGACTTACACGGAGCTGAAGGGCGACATCGTGATGGATGGCGTAGACTTTGGCTATGTGGAAGAAAAGCAGGTGCTCTACGATGTGACCCTGTATGCTCATCCCGGCCAGAAGATCGCCTTTGTGGGCGCTACCGGCGCAGGCAAGACCACCATTACGAATCTCATTAACCGGTTCTACGACATCGCTGACGGCAAAATCCGTTACGACGGAATCAATATCAACAAGATCAAAAAGGCCGATCTGCGGCGCTCTCTGGGCGTGGTATTGCAGGATACGAATCTGTTTACCGGCACGGTGATGGACAATATCCGCTACGGCAAGCTGGATGCTACCGACGAGGACTGCATCCGGGCGGCGAAGCTGGCCAATGCCCATGACTTTATCACCCGGCTGCCCAAGGGCTACGAAACCGAGCTGACGGGTAACGGTGCCAGCTTGTCCCAGGGTCAGCGGCAGCTGATCGCCATCGCCCGTGCGGCGGTGGCGGATCCTCCGGTGATGATTTTGGATGAGGCCACTTCCTCCATCGATACCCGCACCGAGGCGCTGGTACAGAGGGGCATGGACGCGCTGATGAAGGGCAGAACTACCTTTGTCATCGCACACCGGCTCAGCACGGTTATGAATTCGGACTGCATCATGGTGCTGGATCACGGCAAGATCATCGAAAGAGGTACTCACGAGGATCTGATTGCTCAGAAGGGAACCTATTATCAACTGTACACCGGCGTGTTTGAGCTGGAGTAAAAAACAAAGCCTGCTGCATTCGGAAGGAACTGCAGCAGGCTTTTCGTGTTATGTGGTTGTGGGGATGGGTTCGGTAGAGGGCTCTGCCGTGGGCTCGGTGGTGGGTTCCGTGGGATCAGATGGTTCGGGCGCTTCCGGAACATAGGATTTGAACAGGTCAAAGAGCTTGGTGGCATTCTGGTACCGGGAATTATAGGTGGGGCACTGGAAAACGCCGATGAGAATATACCGGTCATCGACCCAGAAGGCCGACAGCAGGCATGCGCCGGCAGCGTTGGTAGTGCCGGTCTTCAAGCCACAGGCTTCGCTGCGGTAGAAGGAAGACGTGCTGCGCAGAAGATAATTGGTGGTGACCAGTTGCCGGGTCTTGCCGTTGGCATAGGTTAGGGTGACATTGGCGCAGCGGACGGTATCCCGGATGATGGGGGTAGCCAGGCAGTGCTTGGCAATGACCACCAGGTCCGCCATGCAGGTATAGTGGTAATAATCGGTATAGCCGTCGCAATTGACGAAGTGGGTATTGATCAGACCCATTTGAGCGGCCATGCGGTTCATTTCTTCCACAAAAACATTTTCCGCATCCTGGGCTGGGAGGTTGGGATCGTTGGCCAGGACTCGGCCGGCGGAAACGCCCAGGATATGGGCGGCATCACTGCCGCTGGCTACGAGAGTAGCCAGAATGACATTATGTACCGTCAGTCGGTCGCCCTCGTAAAGGGCGGCTTTGGAGGTGTCTCCGGGGACTAAGTTCATCATGCCCTTGTCCACGGTAATGACGGTGTCCAGCTCCAGGATTTGCAGAGCGGTATAGACATTCATCAGCTTGGTGATGCTGGCAGGGTAGATCTTGGCGTTGTATTCGCTCTTCATGTACAGGTATTCCTGGCTGCCGCAGTCAAAGACGAAGGCTTTTTTGGCGGTGATGCCGGGAATTTCCTTGCCGATGGTAACATCCTGGGAGGCCCAGGGTTCCGGAGGAAGGGGCTCGGTAGGCGCTGTGGTGACAGGGGGTTCCGGTTCAGTGGGCGGCTCGGTAGGTGTTTCCGTAGGTGCTTCTGTGGGAATCTCCGTAGGCGGTTCAGTAACCGGCTCGGTCGTTACCTGGGTGGAAGGCTGGGTGGTTGGGAATGTGATAAGGGAGGTACCGGGGATTGTGGTGGCGATGGTGGGGTCAGTCTGGGTCAGGATACTGCCGCCCAGAATACAGCCTGCGGCGATGGAAAATACCAGCAGGATCAAAGTCAGTTTGAGCCAGGTCACAAAAGCACCTCCTTCCATGGTTATAAACCGTATTATAGGGACGTTACCGACAAAAGTCAACAAAATGCGTGGGCTTTGGCGGGAGGAATTTTCAAAAGATTTTTTGCGGGTTGCACAAAAAAGTGCAACCCGCTTTCTGTTTGGCGGTGGGTGTGAAAAGGAGGCGCGTAATGAGTAAGGCAACAAATCCATCTTTGAATCAACGCATCCGTAACGGAAAACTCACTAAGGAGGATGTGGCCCGTCGGCTGGCGGAGCTGGCCTTTGGGAAAGCGAATGACTGCGTGCGGCTGGTATTGGAGGAAAATGCCGCTCTGGGGAAGCTGGATTTAAGCTTGCTCAGCGAGGTCAAGCGCAACGACAAGGGGACGGTGGAGGTCAAACTGGTGGACAGGCTGAAAGCTTTGGAGCAGCTTGCGCTGCTGGCCCAGGAAAGTGGAGAGGATCTGGAATCCTTCCTCAAGGCCTTGCAAGGGGAGAATGGGCAATGAGCTATAACAGCTTCTCCCCAAAGCAAAAGACGGTGCTGACCTGGTGGATGCCGGGAAATCCCCACGCTGGGAAGGAGGCCATCGTCTGCGACGGGGCGGTGCGGTCGGGAAAAACCCTGGCTATGGGGCTTTCCTTTTTCCTGTGGGCCATGACCTGCTTCGACGGGAAGCGGTTTGGCGTTTGCGGAAAGACCATTTCTTCCCTCAGGCGGAATGTGCTGTCGGAAATTCTGCCCCGGCTGGCGGCGCTGGGAGGTACCTGGAAGGAAAAACGGACGGAGAATTTGGTAACGGTGACTTTCAAAGGACACCAAAATCAGTTTTACATCTTCGGCGGCCGGGATGAAAGCTCTGCCAGCCTGATTCAGGGCATTACCTTTGCCGGAATCTTGCTGGATGAAGTGGCGCTGATGCCCCGATCCTTTGTGGAGCAGGCCTGCGCCAGGTGCTCTGTGGCAGGCAGCAGGCTGTGGTTTAACTGCAATCCGGCAGGCCCCAGCCACTGGTTTTACAAAAACTGGATTCTGGGGGCGGAGGAGAGGAATTGTCTGCGGCTGCATTTTACCATGGAGGATAACCCCTCTCTGACAGAAGCGATCCGGCAGCGGTATCATCGGCTATACACCGGCGTGTTTTACCGGCGGTTTATTTTGGGGCAGTGGGCCCAGGCGGAAGGACGGGTCTACGATTTCTTTGGCCCGGATATGGTTCGGCCGGTGCCTGCCGGGGCATTTGAAAAGTGGTATGTTTCCTGCGACTACGGAACGGTAAATCCCACATCCATGGGGTTGTGGGGGTTGCAGGATGGGGTGTGGTATCGGGTAAAGGAATTTTATTTCAATTCCCGGGCGGCTATGCGTCAGATGACGGATGAGGAGTATGCCGGGGAACTGGAAAAATTAGTGGGTGGTCGGAAATTGACGGCGGTGATCGTTGACCCCTCGGCGGCCAGCTTCATTGAGACCCTCCGGCGGAAGGGGCATCGGGTGATGAAGGCGGAGAACGATGTGCTTTCCGGCATCCGGGTGACTTCTGACTGCCTGAAGGAGGGCAAGCTGGTGATTTGCGAGGGGTGCAGTGACTGCCTGCGGGAAATGGATGAGTATGTTTGGGACTTAAGCAGTCAGGCCAAGGATCGGGTAAAAAAGGAAAATGACCACGCCATGGACGATATGCGCTATTTCGCCTCCACAGTGCTGAAGCGAAGAGACATGGGCTTTGCGGTCTGCGCTGTGGCGCGGAAGGTGTAAATTACAGCAAATATTGAAAGGAGTAATGGGCAGTGAAAAGAAAACAGAAGGAAAAGGCGGTGGCGGCAGAGGCCTGTCAGCTGCGCAGCACCCAGAGCTATCCCTTTGGGGCGCTGAAACGATTTGTTCCCCTGGGCACAGGGGAGGAAATGGTTTATCGGACGCTTCGGGAGGCAATTCCGGTGCTGGACGCGGCGGTGGGAAAGCTGGTACGGCTGACCGGGGGATTTTCTGTGCAGTGTCGCAATCAGGAAGCCCAGAAGCGGCTGGAACAGTTTCTTCGGACAGTTCCCTGTGGCCGGGGGCAGGAGGGAATTGAGAATTTCCTCAGTGGGTATCTTGACAGCCTGCTGACCTACGGTCGGGCTGTGGGTGAAATGGTAGTGTCCGGCGGGCATCTCCGGGCGGTATGCTGGGGAGATGTGACGGCGCTGCAGGTCCAGGAGGGAAACAATCTCCTGGACACGGTACTTTGCGGTATGGATGAGCAGGGGAAAATGCGGCCGCTGCCGTATCCCCATCTGCTGCTGTTTACAGTGCTGAATCCGGAGCCGGCGCATCCTTACGGTGTCAGTTTGTTCCGGGGGATGCCGTTTTTGGCAGATGTGCTGATGAAGATCTACGATACGGTGGGCAGTAACTGGGAACGGGCAGGCAATGTGCGTTACAGCGTGATCTGCAAGGACGGAGAAAACCTGGACGCCGCCCAGATCCAGCAGCGGGGCAGTCAGATGGCGCAGGAATGGAGCAAAGCCATGGAGGACTGCAAAAACGGCACGGTGCGGGATTTTGTGGCTGTGGGAGATGTGGAGATCAAGGTCATTGGCAGTGAGGCACCTATGCCGGATTCCCAGGTGCCGGTACGGCAGATCCTGGAGCAGCTTATCGCAAAAACCGGTATGCCGCCTTTCCTGCTTGGGATGAGCTGGAATTCCACAGAGCGGATGAGCGCCCAGCAGGTGGATATTCTGACGGCAGAGCTTTGGGCGCTGCGTCGGGCGGTGGAGCCGGTGCTGCGGCGGATCTGCAAAATGTATCTGGCTCTGGAGGGGCTGGATGATCGGGTAGAGCTGAAATGGGAGGATATCAGCCTGCAGGACATCACCCGGGAGGCCCAGGCTGAGCTGTACAAGGCTCAGGCAGACAAGCTCCGCTACGAAACAGTATCTAACTGAAATTATTCAAGGAGGTAAGTATGGAAATCAGAAAGGAAACCGAAGCCCAGGGCAGCGGCGTGCCTACCCAAGGGCAGCTGGAGGCCATCAATGCCCAGGCGAAAGCCAAGCTCACAGCGGAGCAGGTATATGTGTTCTCCCTGCGGCTGTGCGATGACCAGATGGATCGGGACTACGAGCGGTTTGACACCGCGGCGCTGCCCACACTGGCCAGAATGTTTATTGGGAAGACCGGAATTGTGGATCATCACTGGAGCAGCGATTCCCAGGTGGCTCGCATTTTCGCTACGGAAGTGATTCGGGAGGAAGATGTCAGCTACATCAAGGCCTGGGCCTATATCCGCCGGGGCGGAAATGCCGAGGAGATCATCGCAGATATCGAAGCTGGCATTAAAAAAGAGGTGAGCGTAGGTTGCGCCATGGGCAACTCTAAATGTTCCATTTGCGGCGGGGATTATGGCACCTGCGGCCATCAGAAAGGGGAAAGCTACGACGGGCAGGTTTGCTGCGCCATTTTGCAGGAACCTATGGATGCCTACGAATTCTCCTTTGTGGCGGTGCCTGCCCAGAGAGCTGCCGGCGTGCTCAAGGGCTTGGGCGGGCGGCAGGTCTGCCTGAGAGAACTGGCGGAGCATTTTGGCGCCCAGGGGGAATACCGGGCGCTGCAGGAGCAGGCAAAATTGGGTGCCGCCTATGAAAAGCAGATTCGAAAAGAGGTGGTGCGGCTGTGCCTTTCCCTGGAGCTGGGGGTGGAGGAGCCGGTGCTGTGCAGCGTGACGGAGAAGCTGGGAGCTGAGGAACTGCTCAAACTGAAGCAGGCACTGGAGGCTCGGATGCAGGAATATATGCCTACGGTAGTACAGCTTTCCGGTATGGGCAGCAACAAGGAAACTGTGGAAAGCGGTTTCCTGATTTGAAAATACACTGGGTTTTTCCGGCAGTATGTCGGTGACCATAAAATTACACAAGGAGGAAATTGAAAATGGGTTATGAAAATCTGAAGCTGGAAAAGGGCATGTACCGCCAGGAGGGCATGAACTTTACCCAGGTGCTGGAATCTCTGGATCCCAGCGAAAACTACCGCGGCACTGCACTGGAGGGGACGGATGCCTTCCAGCGTCAGCTGAAGCGTTTTGGCATCCGGGCAAAGGGCGCGGGATCTTCTCCTGTGGAGAAGTTTTTCCGCACCATTGACAGCGCGGTTCTGTTCCCGGAGTACATTGCCCGTACTGTTCGCCAGGGCATGGAGGAAAATGACATTCTGCCTGCCATCACCGCAACCACCACGGAGATCAATTCTCTGGACTACCGCTCCATCTACTCCAATCCCACCGACTCCGACAAGGAACTGAAGGATGTACCCGAGGGCGTTGTCATTCCCGAAACCGAGGTCAAAACCAAGGATCATCTGGTGACGCTGTCCAAGCGGGGCAGAATGCTGGTGGCTACTTATGAAGCCATCCGCTTCCAGAAGCTGGATCTGTTCAGCGTTATGCTGCGTCAGATCGGTGCCCACATTCAGAAGCAGCAGGTAGCCGATGCGGTGAATGTGCTGATCAACGGCGACGGCAACGATAATGCCGCTGTGCAGTACGCTGTGGGCACCAGCCCCATCTCCGGCACCGCCGGCACTCTGGGTTATGACCAGATGGTGGAATTCTGGGGGCAGTTTGATCCCTTTACCATGAACACCATTCTGTGCTCCACCGGTACCATGACCAAGCTGCTGAAAATTCCCGAGCTGCAGAACCCCATGACCGGCCTGAATTTCCAGGGCACCGGCAAGCTGACTACCCCTCTGGGCGCACAGCTGCATCGCACCAATGCTGTTGCGGACGGCACCATCATTGGTCTGGACAACCGATACGCACTGGAGCTGGTGAAAGCCGGCGATGTGCTGGTGGAATATGACAAGCTCATTGACCGTCAGCTGGAGCGGGCAGTGATCTCGTCCATCTCCGGTTTTGGCAAGATCTGTGACGGCGCAGCGGCGGTGCTGAAGGTATGACGCTGACGGAACGGATCTTTGCCCAGGCGAAAACCCTGATCCGGGATCTGGAGGAAAAGGATTTTGCCATGCTGGAGCTGCTTTGCCGGGCCTCGGAGAATGCTCTGAAAGCAAAGCTGCGGAACGGCATCCAAGTGGAGGATTGCATCGCGGATTTTGTGGCGGCAGCCAGCTTGTTTGCAGTGGCGGCAATGTCGGAGCTGGATGAGATGGCCCAAATGGAACAGATCACCGCCGGCGATCTGACTCTGCGCCGGAAAAGCACTGACGCCGCAGGCTGCTGCCTGCGGTATCAGGCGGAGCTGCTGATGAGTCCGTATATGCAGGATCCCTTCGCCTTTGTGGGGGTATGAACATGCGATCCACCATTGAAAAACTTCTGGGGCGTTACGGCAGAGCCGTAACGGTGTTTAAAGGGGAGGAAAGCCTGGAATTCCAGGCTTTCTTCCACCACACCGGATCCAAGGACTGGCACAACATGGAAAAGGCATATTCCAAGCTGGGTCAGATTCCCAGAGGCCAGTATCTGGTCATTGCGCCGGTCTGGGCAAACCTGAAAATGGGTGATAAGCTCCAGTGTGGGGACAGGCGGTTTGTCATTCGCCGGGTGGAGTCGGAATCTTTGGGGAATGAAGAACTGTACAGCTGGGCGCTGTGCGTGGAGCTGGGACGGGAGGATGTATGGCCAATATAATGGAAAGCGTTACCATGGTGCTGCGTGCCGCCGGATATCGGACGGGTGAGGCCAGTCCCGGCGGGATCATGCCGGAAATCACCGAGCCGGTGGTGGCTGTCAGCCTGGAACATGTGGATACCTCCAAGCAGCTGGTGCGAATCTGCGCCACGGTGGTATCTCCGCTTGCGTTAGGCTCCCGGTTGTGCGAGATGAAGGCTCTGGATATTGGCCGGGTGCTGAAAAATACCGGCGCTGATTGCAAAATTGAACCCTGCAAGCTCAATCCCAAGACGGAAGTTTTCTGGATGCCGGTGATGGCAACCTATCAGGGAAACGCCCTTAGTGAGGATTGGAGCGTGGGGAACATTTGCCGGATCCGGTTCGGTTCCGGCTACAATCTGCATACCATCAATCTGTTCACAACCTGGCAGGATGAAAGGGATAAGCCGAAGGAAGATGAAGGGTCGGGCGAGTGGCCCTGGAGATTCCGCATTGAGGAAAGAATCGACGAGATCAAGGAAGAGAACATCCCTGTCAACGCGTTTTACATGACCATTTACTTCGAAGGCGGGACGGAATATCTTCGCGGATGTACACTGACCGGGCGCAAGCGAACCATTCAGGATGGCGGCTTGGTACAGATTTGGGAAGGCATCGCTGAGCGAAGAGACCTGGGATAATCAAAAAAGCCAGAGTGCGATAGGCACTCTGGCTTTCGTTATTTTTGATCCTGCAGGAGGTCAGATAAGGTGATCTCCTCAAAGAAATCGTCGATCATTTTATCCAGCCGGTCCCACATGGGTTTGGTCTGGCAACATTCGGTGCGGGAGCAGGCGGCAGGGCCCTGGCTGGTGCAGGAAACCACCGCCAGGGAGCCTTCCGTCAGCTTCAGAATACTGCCGATGGTATAGCCCGATGCCGGGCGATTGAGGCGGTAGCCGCCGCCTTTACCGTGGACGGCATCCAGAAACCCGGCCTTGCTCAGGACGGTCATAATGGATTCCAGGTACTTCTGAGAGATATGCTCGGTTTCAGCGATCTCTTTCAGCGGTACATATTCCTCCGGCGGCCGCTGAGCCAGGCAAACCATGACGCGCAGAGCGTAACGCCCTTTGGTAGATACAATCATGGCTTAATGGCAGTGGGCGCAGTTGGCACAATCCGGGAACTGGCTCTTGTCGTAAGGGATATTGTTCTTGTCGAAGTAGTCCTTCAGAGCGTTTTTAATGGCTTCCTCTGCCAGAACGGAGCAGTGGATCTTGTGTGCCGGCAGACCGCCCAGTGCTTCGGTAACGGCCTTGTTGGTCAGAGCCAGGGCTTCGTGGATGGACTTGCCCATGATCATTTCGGTGGCCATGGAAGAAGAAGCAATGGCGCTGCCGCAGCCGAAGGTCTCAAACTTCACATCTACGATGGTTTCGTTTTCGATTTTCAGATAAATCTTCATGATATCGCCACACTTGGCGTTGCCGACCTCGCCGATACCGTCGGCGTTTTCAATCACACCAACATTTCTGGGGTTGGTGAAGTGGTCCATAACTTTTTCACTGTAAAGTGCCATATAAAAATCCTCCTGTTACAGAATGAATTCGCGTTTGCCGGTCATCAGATCCCGCCAGACGGGACTCATGCGCCGGAGAGTGTCCACCACCTGGGGGACAACGGTGAGAATGTGGTCTATTTCTTCATCGGTGTTATACTCGCTGAGGGAGAGCCGCAGGCTGCCATGGGCAACATCGTGGACCCTGCCGATGGCCAGCAGTACGTGACTGGGATCCAGACTTCCGGAAGTGCAGGCAGAGCCGGAAGACGCGCAGACGCCCTGCATATCCAGCAGAAGCAGCAGGGCTTCGCCCTCAATGCCCTCAAAGCAGAAGCTTACATTACCGGGGAGCCGGTTGACGGGATCGCCGTTGAGCGCGCAATGGGGGATCTGGGACAGTCCGGTGATGAGCTTGTCCCGCAGGGCAGCGACCTTCGTGGCGTTGGTTTCCAGATTAGCGTAAGCATCCTCCAGGGCGGCGACCATGCCGCAGATGCCGGGAAGATTTTCCGTACCGGCCCGCTTGCCCCGCTCCTGGGCGCCGCCGTCGATGACATTGGTCAGGGGGAAGCCCCGGCGGCAGTACAGCGCGCCAACGCCCTTGGGGCCGTGGAACTTATGGGCAGACAGGCTCAGCATATCGATGTTCATTGCCTTCACATCGATGGCCACATGGCCTACGGCCTGGACAGCGTCGGTGTGGAAGGGAACGCCGGCTTCCTTACAGATGGCACCAATTTCCGCAATAGGCAGAATGGAGCCGATCTCGTTGTTGGCGAACATCACGGTGACCAGGCAGGTGTCCTCCCGGAGAGCGTCCTTGACCTGCTGGGCGGTAATGTTGTGGTTCTGCTTTACATCCAGATAGGTAACGGAGAAGCCTTCCTTTTCCAGTTTCTGGAGGGTGTGGAGAACGGCGTGGTGCTCAAATGCGGTGGAGATGATGTGCATCTTGCCCTTCCGCTGACCCAGCCGGGCGGCGGAAAGAATAGCCTGGTTGTCTGCCTCGCTGCCGCCGGAGGTGAAATAAATCTCCCGGGGTTCACAGCCAAGGCACTTGGCAACACGGGCGCGGGCATCCTCCAGAACTTCCTTGGCTTCCTGGCCGACGGAGTGCAGACTGGAGGGATTGCCGTAAATATTTTCAAAACAGGGCACCATGGCCCGAATGGCAGCTTCACTCATTTTGGTGGTGGCTGCGTTATCAGCATAAACCTGCATAATATCAACCTTTCTGGGACTTTCTGTATTTCCGTGGGTACTATACCATTATTTACCTACTTTGTCAATAGGTAAATAGGGCAAAGCGACCCTAAAGTTTCGCTGCAAGAGGTCAGTTTCCAAACAGTGCCTTTTCAAGAATTGCCACGAATTGTTCCAGACCAATGCGGTCAAACTCTGTAAAGCGGCTTAAGTTGGGACTGTCGATATCCAGAACGCCCCAAATCTTGCCTTTGTTCCGAATTGGAATCACAATTTCGGAACGGGAAGCACTGTCGCATGCGATGTGACCGGGGAATGCATGGACGTCGGGAACCAGCTGGGTCGCATTTTCGGCAACGGCAGTACCGCAAACACCCCGACCTACGGGAATTTCGATGCAGGCGGCCTTTCCCTGGAAGGGACCGAGGACCAAAATGTCCTGCTCCAAAATATAAAAACCGGCCCAGTTGATCTCCGGCAATTCCTGCCACAAAAGGGCAGCGGCGTTAGCCAGATTGGCAATGGTGTGAGGAACATCCTGGGTCAGGGCGGACAACTGCTGACATACAAAAGAATAGTTCATAGCTTGCGCCTCCTTATAGTACCCATCATACAGGAAAAATCACGGATGTGCAAGCAAATTCACAAAATTCCGAAATTACCAAAGGTATCCAAAATTTTCGTGTTTTACAGGGGTTACAAAATCGGAGATGTTGGAATATTAAGAGGGCAGACAAGGGGGGGCGAAGATGATTTCATTTACAAAGCGCATTGCGGTGGCGGTGCTGTGTTTGTGCTTGTTGCCGTTGCCGGCGATTCAGGCCCGGGAGCTGGTTCCTGTTGGAACGGTGGTGGGGCTGGAGCTGCAAAGCGGCACGGTGACGGTGGAGGGCTTTGATACGGTGATGGGTGCCGAGGCGAAAAATGCCGGTATTCAGGCCGGGGACGTTTTGGAAAAGATCAACGGGAAAACCATTCACTGCAGTGATGATGTCCGGCAGGCCTTGCGGCAGTCTACGGGAACGGTGACGGTGGTCGTTCGGCGGGGTGAAAAATCTCACACCTGCAAGGTGATGCCCCAGATAACCGCGGACGGTCCCAAGCTGGGAATGTACCTGCGGCAGGGTGTCACCGGTATCGGCACTGTGACCTGGTACGATCCGGAAACCGGGGTGTTTGCCACCCTTGGGCATGGGGTAAACGGCAACGCTGGTTTGCTGCCGCTGACAGAGGGCAGCGCTTACAGCGCCCGGGTGGTTGCGGTGAACAAAGGCAGATCCGGCAAGCCGGGACAGCTCATCGGCGCGGTGGAAAATAAGGAGCCTGTGGGCATACTGACGAGAAATACAGCCCAGGGCGTTTTTGGGAAAGGGGAGAATCCCTGGCAGGGCAAGGCCATGGAGGTGGCCGACCCGGGAGAGGTAAAGACCGGTTCTGCGGTGATACTTTCCACGGTGTCCGGGGAAGGCGTGCAGGAATATTCTGTGGACATTCTGAAAATTTATCCAAGAGCCAAGCACAGCGGCCGGAATCTGCTGATTCGGGTGACGGATGCCCGGCTGCTGGAGATCACCGGGGGAATCGTACAGGGCATGTCGGGCAGTCCTATTATCCAGGACGGCAAGCTCATCGGCGCGGTGACCCATGTTCTCGTCAACGACCCCACCACCGGCTACGGCATTTTTATTGAAAATATGTTAGACGCAGCGGCTTAATCGTAGGGCGGGAGCAAGCCCCGCCCTACAGTAAAGGAGAAAACTTATGGACTTTTATCAAGTGCCCATTGGCTTTGGTCTGGCTCTAGCGGGCAACACCGCCGCTATGAACCGATACACCCACTTGACCGAAGAACAGAAACAGACAATCCTCAACAAAGCTCACAATGTCCGCTCAGAACAGGAGATGTATTCTCTGGTAGAAAGCCTTGCCAACGGCTTTGTGTAATCATAAACGAGCAAATCCGTGCACCAAACGGATTTGCTTTTTTATGATTCTCCTTGACAAACTTGCCTGCTTGGTATAGAATTTAATTCCAATATATAGTTTGTTTATAAAACTAAATTCCGCGAGGTTTACACTATGTTATCAGAAATCCACAATCGTTATGACCGTTTAACAGATACGGAAAGAAAGATTGCCGATACGGTTTTGGCCGCACCACAAGATGCGGTGAAAATGACTGTCAAAGAACTGGCGCAACATTCCGGCACAGTACCATCGGCTGTGGTGCGATTTTGTAAAAGCATAGGTGCAAAAGGCTTCTCCAATTTCAAGATCTGTCTTTCTGCCGAGCTGGGTAGCAAAGCATCTGCCACCAGTATGTTGCCGGTGAGCGGCGGGGATGCTCCGCAGCAGGTTTTTAAAAAAGTGTTTGCCTCCGGAATAAACACGCTGCAAGACACCCTGTCTATGATTGACTTTTCTCAGGCAGAAACCATTATCCGGCTTTTACTGCAAGCGACCCGGGTCGTGTTTTTTGGCGTAGGCACATCCTCCGTCATCGCAACAGACGCCCAATACCGCTTTGCACAGCTGGGTATCGCAACATCTGCCTGCACAGACATTCTGTTTATGAATGTTACAGCTGCAAATTTAAAAGTCGGTGATGTGGCAGTCTGCATTTCTCACAGCGGCAGCACCAAGGCAACAGTGGATGCTATGCGGCGGGCGAAGAAAGCCGGTGCCGACACAATTGCTATCAGCAGTTTTGCCCACAGCAGGCTTGCAATGGAAAGCGATTATCATCTGATTGCCTTTTCCGATGATAAAAACTACCCTGTTGAAGCGGTTTCCGCTAGAATCGCCCACATCTGCATTTTGGATGCCCTTATGATGTCTCTTGCTGCCAAAAACTACGAGACCCTGCAAAAGCATATTGGCGAGCGAAACGAAGTTTTAAAAGAAATGCGATATAAAAGCAAATAAGGAGTTTATTATGAACGAAAACAAGGTGATTCTGATTTCCGTGGACGGAATGCGTCCGGATGGCTTTCTTGCCTGCAAAAATCCCTATATTGAGAAAATGATGCAGATGGCTTATTACACACTGGACGGCCAAACTATACTGCCCCCGGTGACACTGCCGTGTCATATGTCCTTGTTTCACAGCGTACCGGCAGAACGCCACGGCATTACCACAAATCTGTATTTGCCCATGGCCCGTCCCATCAACGGTCTATTTGAGCAGCTGAAAAACGCAAAGAGAATTTGCGCGATGTACTACGGTTGGGAGCCCCTGCGGGATATTGCAAGACCTTCCTCTTTGAAATTCTCTGAGTACATCAATGCATATTCGGAGGAAAGCTCGGATACCGCATTAACAGACAGTGCCTTAGCCCGTATTCGCAAAAGCAAGCCGGATTTCGTATTTCTGTATATGGTAGAGACCGACGAAAAGGGCGGCCACGACAGCGGCTGGATGACAGAGGAATACCTGAACCGAATTTCCATTGCCGTGGATAACATCAAACGGGTCATTGAAGAATGTGGCGATGAGTATACTGTCATTGTTACTGCCGACCACGGCGGTCACGACCGTACCCACGGCACAGATCTGCCGGAGGACACCACCATCCCTATGTTCTATTTCGGCAAGCAATTTGAAGCAGGCAAGCGTTTTTCCGGCGGCAGTATTCTGAATATTGCGCCGACCATTGCCAAGATCATGGATGTAGCGCCTGCTGACGAATGGGAAGGAGTGCCCGTAATCTAAAATGACTGTTTTTACTGCAACATTAAACCAAACTGCGTTTTTGTTCCTGTTTATCGCAGTCGGCTACATACTCTCCCGGTGGAAGTTCGTTCCCCAGAATGCACAGACTGTGCTTTCCAAGCTGGAAAATACATTCTTTATTCCGGCCCTGGTGCTGGGGACATTTATAGACAATTTTACCACCCAGACTATCACGACTGCCTGGAAATTGCTTTTGGGCAGTTTGGCTTTGGCGATCATCGCCATTGGCCTGTCGCTGCTGTGTGTCCGTTTTTGCAGCAAGGATAAATACGAAAGAAGCATCTACACCTACGGTCTGTGTTTTTCAAATTTCGGATTTATGGGAAACGCGGTAGTGAGTGCCTTGTTCCCCCATATCTTTTTGGAGTATCTGATCTTTACGCTGCCCCTTTGGACACTGATTTATCTTTGGGGCGTGCCGGTGCTTTTGATGGGCGACAGCACAGAAAAGCAGACCTTGGAACAGCGCGCCAAAAGCTTTGTGAATCCTATGTTTGCCGGTATGCTCTTGGGTGTGCTGATTGGCCTGACGAATATACCCGTCCCCCAGTTCATACGCTCAGCGGTTGCTGCAGCAGGCAGCTGCATGTCACCTGTGGCTATGCTGCTGACCGGTATGACAATTGCGCAGTTTAATCTTCGGGAAGTCCTTAATATCAAAGGTGTTTATCTGGTGACCGCCCTGCGGCTGATAGTTTTTCCGCTGCTCTTTCTGGGTGTTATGGTCTTGATCCCAATGCCGGAAGTTTTTGCCACCTGTGCAATTTGCTCTCTTGCTATGCCCCTGGGACTAAACACCATTATCATTCCCAGTGCTTTGGGGAAGGACACAAAGGTAGCATCCGGTATGGCGCTGGTTTCCCATGTTCTCTCCTGCTTGACAATCCCCGCAATTTTTATGCTCTTTCAATATGTGCTAATGTGATTGGACTGTAAAGCCTCCAGACAACCGGAGGCTTTGGATTTATGGGGAGTAAAAACCGACGGTCCGGCAAATATCAGATTTTGTCGAAAATGCAAGAAGTCTTAAAATACGGTCTTTTCGACATTTCATCTATGTCAACTTAGGGATCGCGGGTGAGGTGTGTAAAAACCTGCCTTTTACCTGCAAAAACGCATAAATACCGCAGAAAAGCACAAAATTCTGTTGTCCCCTGCTTGACACAGAAGTGTCGGGCAGTCCGATTATCCAGGACGGCAAGCTCATCGGGGCGGTGACCCATGTGCTGGTGAATGATCCAACGACGGGGTACGGAATCTTCATCGACAATATGCTGGATGCGGCGGCGTAGGAATTGAAAATTGAAAGTTAAAAATTGAAAATTATGATTATTGAGGAGATAGGTTATGGATTTCTACAAAGTTCCCATTGGGTTTGGTATGGCTTTGGCGGTGAATGAGCCGGCCATGAATGCTTACTCGGCCATGACCGAGACGCAAAAGGAGGCAGTCCTGGAACGGGCGCACAATGTGCGCTCGGAAAAGGAAATGTACGACTTAGTGGCATCTTTGGCCAGCGGCACGTTGCGATAATTTATGTGATGTCATCCTGAGCGAGTGTAGCGAGTCGAAGGATCCGTATATCCATGAAAACGAGGACGGATTCTTCGACTCCCCCGGCTACGCCGGAGTCGCTCAGAATGACAACGCTTTATTGTGACTACATAATGGTTGCGGGTGGTACTACCGATGCCTTTTTACGCAAACGCTTCTTTTATTGACTTTTGGGCCGTCAGCGAATAAAATAGAACCAGGATATGCAACAATTCAAGGAGGGAGATACATGAAAAAACGCTTTATTGCGATTGGTGCAATTGTATTGGTTCTGGCTCTGTGCATCGGCGTGGTGGCGCTGCTGGTCGTCAAACATCAGCGCGACGAGGAAGAGCGCAGAAAATACTGCATGGGCATTGGCCTGATTTCCCAGGAAGAAGCTGTGAAGTATGATTACTATAGCAGCTTTAAAATCGAGAAGCTGTCTTACAATGGCATGCCGGTGGTCTTTGACAGGAAAAGCTGGTCTATTTATATTTCTTTGACTGAGGAATCTCTGGTAGATTACTATGATCTTCCGGGCAAGCTGGAATGGACAGATCCCTACAGCAAAATCGCGTTTGTGAAAAACGAAGCGCTGATGAATATCCGGGAGTCAGTTCGCAATAATATCCCTCTGACGATGTATATCACCGACGGCAAAACCTACCGCTTTGTCAATGTGGTGATCACCACAATGCCTGTGGTGCATATGACCGGCAAGGTGACCCATAAAGATGAGGACAATCGGGATGTGTACACCGGCAATCTTACGGTTTACAACGGCCAGGAGCCCGGTAAATACTCGGTGCAAACCAGCAAGCTGGAGTGGCATGTACGGGGCAATACCACCGCAAAGAAGGATAAAAAACCCTGGAAGCTGTCCCTAAAGGACGAAAACGGTGATAACAACCATCTGGAATTTTTGGGCATGGGCGCCGACGATGACTGGATCCTTAACTGCCTGACCATGGACGACACCAAGATGAAAGAAAAGCTGTACATGGACTACTGGAACGACCTGGCTTCCCAGACCGAGCATAATTTCAAAATGTCCACAGGTGAGTATGTGGAAGTGGTCATCAACAATCAGTACTTAGGCCTGTTCCTGCTGCAGCGCAGGGTGGATGCCAAGTACCTGGAGTTAAACGATAACGATGTACTGCTGAAGGTAGTCAATTACGGCCTTACCAAGGCGGAGGATGCCTACGAATTCGTCACCGATCCGGTCAACGAAAAGCAGATCTATGCCACCATGCAGAAGGTGCTGGATCAAAAAGACAGCAGCATGTATAACCTCAGCAACATGATCGACACGAATCTCATGATGCAGTTTACATCGGCGCTGGATAACCAAGGCCTTAAGAATATGTTCCATGTGCTGATCCCCAGCGGAAGTGGATATACCCACTATTTTGTTCCCTGGGATACAGATCAGAGCCTGGGCGTGGTCTGGAGCCACGAAAAGTCGGATTTTGCTTACGATTTCATCCGATCCAAAACAGAGCGGGTCCAACGGAAGGAAACCGTGGCTATGGCCAAGCTTCGGCCGGACTACTATCAGCTGGAAGCGGTGCGTTGGTTCGAACTGCGGGAAAAATTCCTGATAGAGGAAGACATTCTGGCCTACATCGACGATACCTACGAAAGCATGAATGCCTGTGGCGTTTTTGCCAGAGATACCAAACTCTGGGGAGAGCGCTACAAAGGATCAGATACAGTGGAAAATCTGAAGCGGTTTATCAGTGCAAGGCTGGCATATCTGGACGATTATTATACGAAGCTGCTGCCGTAATAGAAACCATGCTTAATCGCGGTGAAAGTAGAAAAACAGGGTGCGTGAGCACCCTGTTTTTTACATAATATTACAGCAGACATCTGCGCAGGCGCATCAGTGTCAGCCGGTTTCGGACCAAGGGAGAGCATTCCAAAAGAATGGATACGGCTTCCGCCGGCACACCAATCTCAGGCAGTGTAGACTTAACAGCCAGATTTTTATAAAGCGATACCAGACTGTCATAGCTGGGAATCTCATTGATGATGGCAGATAGGGCGTCAAAATGTTTGTGGAGTGTTTCGGCGGTGATACCGGCCGCGGCGTCGGTTTTGTTCTCTGTCAAAATCGAGCCGCTGAGCTTTTGCCCGAACATAGAGCGAATGTAGTTTTGATCAGAGGTAACATAGTCGTGCCATGGCAGATCTTTTTGCGCCAAAGCGTGGTAAGCCTGGCAGGCCAGCAGGGTACCGATGCCAACCTTCTCGCCGTGAAGCGCATCAGAGTGAACGCCCAGACCGGGGGGCTCCATTTCGATGAGGTGAGAAATGTGATGCTCTGCACCGGAGGCGCATCTGGAGCTTCCGAGAAGCTGC
Organism: Oscillospiraceae bacterium; assembly: GCA_015068125.1. Classification (GTDB taxonomy): domain Bacteria; phylum Bacillota; class Clostridia; order Oscillospirales; family Oscillospiraceae; genus Faecousia. Next base: position 102,803 of record SVLD01000001.1, read on the forward strand.
ATGGCAACGCCGGACATCAGAAGACCGTAGGTAAGACGCTCGTAAGCTGCCGGGTCGCCGTTTATGATACCGGTTGCGCTGTCCAAAACGGCCTGGGTGGCCTGGTAGGTCACATCATAGATCTGTTGACAGAAGTGTTCGCCCGTCAGCAGATGCCCGACCTTCCAGTCTGCCAGCGCAATGTATTTCCCAACCATATCACCAAAACCGGACTTGGCTAGCCGTATGGGAGCGTGGGCAATAATGTCCGTATCCGCAACTACAAGCTTCGGCGCTACGGCGGAAAAGGTTTTCTTGTATCCATTCCAGGTCATGGCGGCCACCGATGAACAAAAACCGTCCACACTGGCAGCGGTGGGACACGATACAAAGGGAATCCCTTTTTCATAGGCGCAGTATCGGGTGATATCGTGGATGGTGCCGGCGCCCACGGCAATTAAGAAATCGTATTGCTCTGTTAACTGTGCAAGTGCCAGAGTTACGCCGTGGTTGTCTGCATGGAGATTGTGAGCAGGCAGTACAATGCTCCTAAGGACTTCGGGGTGGAGATCGGCAGTGGCGGCATATGTATTTTCGTCATATATGGCAGCACAGTGACCAACCAGCCCAACGCTGAGGAGATATTCCGGAAGCCGCTTCAGGCAACCGGGTTCAATGATGCAGAATTCTGTGGTCATGGCGTGGGCCTTGCCGCAGGTACAGGGACCACGAAAAGCATTGCTGTCAATAATCATCGGTGATCGCCTCCCATCTGCCCGTAATACGCGTGTTTACCATGTTTGCGCAGATAGTGCCTGTCAAGAAGCGCCTGTGACAACTGTGCGTCGGGCGTCAGCAGAAGGGTATGCCACGCCGTGGCGGCCACCTCTTCCAGGATCACAGCGTTCTCAACAGATTTTTTGGCATTACTGCCCCAGGTGAAAGGTCCGTGAGAGGCTACGAGAGCGGCTGGAATTTGCAGAATGGTATCCCCGGAGAACAGCTCTGCAATGACCTTGCCGGTGTTTGTCTCATAATCCGTTGCGATTTCTTCGTCGGTCATGCTCCGTGTACAGGGGACGGCACCGTAAAAACCGTCGGCATGTGTGGTGCCCAGTGCCGGGATTTCCCGTTGGCTCTGGGCAAAAGCTGTGGCAAACCGGGAGTGGGTATGGGTAATGCCACCGATGGCGGGAAAACGGCGGTACAGTTCCAGATGGGTAGGAGTATCGGAGGATGGATTTAGGTCACCCTCGATTTTGTTGCCGGCAAGGTCGACAATCACCATGTTTGATGGAACCATTTTATCATAGTTGACACCGGAGGGCTTGATTACCACATAGCCGGTTTCTGGATCTTTTTCCGATACGTTTCCCCAGGTTAGTGTTACCAACTGGTTGGTCACAAGTGATAGATTGGCCTCCCAAACCCGTTGTTTGATATCTTCCAGCATATTGATACCCCCATTGACTTTTATTGCTTCTTTGATTACAATTATAAAAAGTGGACAAAAACAGTCAACAGGTGGCGCAATAATCGGAAAACGCGCAGAGAAAAAGGACAAATGAGCAAACGGGGTGACGAAATGGGCATCTCCCAACGACAAAACCAAATATTGGAGCTGCTTCAGATACATGGCTTTTTGACAGTCAACAGGCTGTCTGAACTGACTTTTACATCCCCGTCCAGCATTCGCAGGGATCTGTCGCAGTTACAAAATCTTTGTCTGGTGAAGCGCACCCATGGCGGCGTAACGGTTCTGACAGAAAACAATCAGGCGATACCCCTGAATAATCGGATGACACAAAATGTCAAAGGCAAGCGGATCATCGCGCAAAAGGCGGCGGTGTTGCTGCGGGATGGCCAATCCATAATGCTGGACGGCTCTACAACGGCCAGCTTTTTGATTCCCTATATTGCCGGGAAAAAGGACATTCGTTTATTTACGAACAACATGATGACGGCGATCAACGCTATCAATCACGGCATCTGCACACATTGTATCGGGGGAGATTCCGTCAATAACTCTGCAGTGCTGTCCGGCGAGGCGGCCTACGAGGCCGCAAGGGGCATTTGCCCGGATATTCTGTTTTTCTCGTCAAGAAGTATTGATCGGAACGGTAGAATATCCGATCCCACAAAGGAAGAGAATTATTTGCGCAGTATCATGCTGCACAACGCCCGCAAGAGGGTCTTTCTTTGCGACAGTGAAAAGTTTAACAGGCAATCGCTGTATGAGCTGACCTGCCTGAATCATGTGGACATAGCGGTGTTTGATGTGCCGTACCCGGAACTGAAAGTGAACTGCGAAATTTTGTGAAGGAGCGCCTGTAATATGACATCTTCCAAGAAGAAAATCGGAATTTTATTTGATCTGGATGGCACGCTTTTGGACACCATCCAGGATCTGACGGACTCGGTGAATCACGCCCTGCGGCTGTTTGCGCTGCCGGAGAGAGAGCCTTGGGAGATCCGCAGCTTTTTGGGCAACGGCGCCAGATCTCTGGTGACCCAATCTCTGCCCGGCAGGGCGGATGACCCGGATATCGAGGTGGTTCTGGCGGCGTTTAAGGATCACTACGCCATCCATTCCCAGGACAATACCTGCCCCTATGATGGAATCGCAGAAGTGGTTCGCCAGCTCCAGGAGAAATATCCCGTGGCGGTGGTGTCCAATAAGCCGGATTTCGCGGTGAGAAGTCTGTGCGATCTGTTCTTCTCCGGTGTTTACGCCCGGGGTGAGCGGCCGGACTGCCCCCGAAAGCCTGCTCCGGATATGCTGCACAGAACCATGCAGGATCTGGGTGTGGATACCTGCGTGTATGTGGGCGACAGCGAGGTGGATGTGACGACGGCGAAGAATGCAGGTGTGCCCTGTGTCACGGTGCTCTGGGGCTTCCGGGATGAACCGCAGCTCCGGGAGGCTGGCGGCAAGTATTTCTGCGGCGAGGTTTCCGAGTTGCCGGAAACGCTGGAGGAAGTGATTCGGGAGAATTTCCCGGAGGAAGCATAACAAAAAAACCGGGTGCAAACGCACCCGGTTTTGCTCTTAGTTTGTATCCTCTTCCTGGGCAATCAGGTTGTTATAGCCCTGGGCGTAGGCAACATAGACGTAGTTTTTAAGACTGCGGTGGAGCAGAAGCTGGGCTGCGGCGTACAGGCCGAAGCAGACAAAGGTGGTTACAGCGCTTGGCCAGGGGAGTTGGATACCCAGGGCGGCCAGCCCCAGATCCAGAAAGCTCACAGCCCCCACCAGAAGTTCCAGGGCGTAGTACCACCAGAATCGCAGGTCCAGCTTAAACAGGGCGATGCGGTGACCCTTCATCCAGGCCTGGCTTTCCCGCATGGCAAACAGGGCGCTGTTTTGCTCGCCGTCCAGCAGGAACAGCAGAGACATCCGGTACCGGTAATAGAAAGGCGCAATAAGAGGAAGCAGCACCACCAGGGTGGTCAGGGTCAGTGGCAGCGCAACTTGCTGCATGACCGCCATCAGCGCCTCAGTGGTCAGCTCGTTGCCGGCAGCGATGCTTAAGGATAGCTCATTTAACGGTTGCGCCCAGGGGAGCATGACAAAAATGCTGGAGCTGATGTTGATGCTGACAAAGGTAATGCCGAAATAAAGGGCAGCCTGGAGCAAAAACAACCGCAGCACAGCGCCCCAACGGCGGAAGCCTTCAAACAAATCTCCGATGCCTGCGGATTCCTCCCGGGACAGCCGCAGAGTCAAATATGTATAGCCCACCTGCCAGAAGGGAACTACGGCCAACTGCGACAAACGCAGAACAGCCTGGATGGTGGCCAGGGTGGAACGGGTGCCGATGCCACCCAGACCGCCGATGGTGCTGATCTTCTGCTCCAGCAGAAAATCCATCAGCATCAGGGCAAAGGTCAGCAGCAGAATGGCGCCTGTGTGGAGTGTGACCAAATTTTTATGCTTTGCGCCGGCTTTTTCCAAAGAATTTCTGGCGGCGGTTTTTACAAGCTTACTGTCAAAAGGATGCACGACGGTTCCTCCTTTACATCTTTTCTTTATGGTAAACCAAATGGGGAAAAATAGCAAATGAATTTTTTGTAACAGTGGAAATTTTACAAAATCTGTGCTACAATGGGGTAAATGATAATTACCCGGGAGGTGTGCAGCATGTCCATAGGTCAGCGGTTAAAGCAGGCCCGGCTGGAAGCGGGGCTTTCCCAGCGGCAGCTGTGCGGAGAAGTGATCACCCGCAATATGCTGTCCCAAATTGAAAATGGCGCAGCAAAGCCTTCTATGGATACTCTGCGGTATCTGGCGGGGCAGCTGCAAAAGCCCATCGGCTATTTCCTGGGGGAGGATGCGATTCTCGATCCCGGGCAAAAGGCATTGGAAGCAGCCCGTAACGCCTATCAGACCGGCGATTTTGCCGGGGTTTTGAAGTTACTGGGGGCGGATGCTGACTGGGAGCGGGGATTGCTTCGAGCATTGTCCTGCCTTGCTTTGGCGGAGGAGGCATTGAGAGAGGGACGCATGCCCTATGCCCGGAAACTGCTGTCCGATTGTGCGGCTGTCGGCAAGGACAATCCCTATTACACCCCGGAGCTGGAGCGCAGACGGCTGCTGCTGTTGGCGCAGGCCCAGCCGGAGCTGCTTTCCAGGGTGGTAACAGAGCTGCCAAGCCTGGATGAGGAACTGCTGCTGCGCAGCCGCCATGCCCTGGATCAAAAAGATGCTGCCCGGGCAGCGGCTATGCTGGATTCCGTTTCCCTGCAAGAAGATCCCCGGTGGCTGTTGCTCCGGGGAGAGGCGGCCTTTGCCCAGGAGGACTTTCTGGGAGCGACCCGGTATTTTCACCGGGTGGAGGCTTTTGGAGACAGCCGGGCGGATGCCTGGCTGGAGCAGTGCTATCGCCAGATGGAAGATTATAAAATGGCCTACCACTACGCTTGTAAACAGAAGTAAAGCAAAAAGCTGCCGATTTCGGCAGCTTTTTTGCTTATTGCAGACCGAGTTCGGTTTCTACCTGGGTTTTGCGCTGAGCAAGCCAGGTGTTGACCTGGGTCATGCCGTCGCTGACGATGGCCATGGTGCGCTCATAAGAGGCCTGGGCTTCTTTCAAGGTGGCATCTGTCAAAGAAAACTGGCTCTTCCAATCTTCAATCTGGGTGTCCAGGGGCAGGATGGGGTATTCCCGCCGACCCTGAGCGTTGTACCTGCGATCCACCCACAGGGGGAGCAGGGAAGTGTCCGTTAGGATCACAGTGCCGTCGGAATATTTAGAGAAGGTGACGCTGAACAGCACGCCATCCTCGGTGTGCCCGGAATCGGGGATGCCGGCTTCTGTCCGGCGCTGGTTGGAAACGGCGTTGCCCATCGAATAGAGGCAGACTGTCTTATGGGAACTGTTGGTGGTGGAGGTCAGCAGCTCCACGGGCTGCACCACATGGGGGTGTCCGCCGATGATGACATCGATGCCAAGATCGCACAGCTCCTGCGCCATGGCGGATTGGGTGGCGTTCTGGGTGGTGAAATTCTCTTCACCCCAGTGAATGAAAAGGACGACTGCATCGGTGCCGGCTTCTTCCATGAGGGCGATATTCTCTTGCATTTCCCCATAGAACAAATCCAGGTAATCATAATCAAAGCTGTTGATCAGCGGCGCATCGGATTTCGTAAGCGGAATTCTGTTCAGTGCTTTTTCCTCGTAGGGATACTTATAGTTGGGATCGTCCTCGTTTTTCTTGTGTTCTTCATAAGTGTAGCAGAGCATACCGATACGGATGCCGTTTATATCCGCGATGAGATAATTGGGCGTATCGGCGGTGGGCTTGGTGCCCAGGTGGGCAAGTCCGATATCCGTGATGACCTGTTGGGTGCGCCGCAGACCGATGGTCTGGGTGTCATAGGAGTGATTGTTGGCAGTCAGCAGCATATCAAAGCCGGCATTTTTCATACTGGTTACAATACCGTCGGGACAGTTAAAATCGGGATAACCTTTGTATTCGTAGCCGTTGTCACTGCCTGCCAGAGTCGTTTCCAGATTCGCCACAGTATAATCTGCGGCAGTGACATAACTGGAAAAATAAGTGAAGATGCTGGAAAAATCATAGACATCCTCGGAAATATAGCCGGTGTTAATAACGGGCTTGTGCATCAGAATATCGCCGGTGGCGGCCAGGGTTGCGGTAGATTCCAGGACGATGGGGGGCGTGGGCACGGTAGTCACCGGGGGCGCAGGCTCCGTAGTGGGTATTACCGTGGGGTCTGTAAGGGGCGTATCCATGCTGGGGGTCGGCATAAGCTCCTGCAAAGAAACAGCCAAAACGATCAGCAGGATCAAGATGACGGACATAACAAGAACCAGGGATGTCAGCGTCGGTTGTCTTCTGCGGCGGTGAGGGGGAACCATGGAAACAACTCCTTCTTATCGGTCAAGCAAATAGTGAACAGTGCGGACAGCCTGTCCGTTCCGGTAGTATACCCGGGGCACCCGGCGGCTGATACCGCAGACAAATTCGTAGTTAAAGCTGTCAGACGCGGCGGCGATCTGCTCTACGGTGATTTCCTCATCGCCGTCCTTGCCCACAAGAACCACAGGGTCCTCCGGAGCAACATCGGGAATGTGGGTCACATCTACCATCAGCTGATCCATGCAGACCCTGCCCAAAATCGGGGCCTTCTGCCCGCGGATCAGTACATAAAAACGGTTGGAAAGGCTTCTGCGGTAGCCGTCGGCATAGCCCACAGGCACGGTGGCAACCATGGTGGGGCGCTGGGTCACATAGGTGCCGCCGTAGCTAATCTCCCGACCGGCTTCCAACAGCTTTACATGGGTGACCCGGCTGCGCCACTGAAAGGCCGGGCGAATGGGCAGCAGCTTGGGGGCAACCTCGGCGCTGGGATACATACCGTAGGTAACGATACCGCTGCGCACCATTTCGTAATGATTGGGAAAATTCATAATGCCGGCGGAGTTGTCCAGATGCCGGATGGGAATGTTCACGCTCCGGGCCTTCAGCATGGTGTCGAATCGGTCAAAATCCCTGGCCTGAACCTGAGCCCTGCTAAGGTCAGCGCAGTCCGCGGTGGCGAAATGGCTGAAAAGACCTTCGGCATGGAGATTGGGCAATTTGGCAATTTTGGCGCAGATGTCGGCGGCTTCCTCCGTCATGGGAAAGCCAATGCGGCTCATGCCGGTGTCCACAGCAAAGTGGAAATGGGCAATCTTGCCCTGGCGGAGGGCTTCGTCGGACAAAGCCTTTGCATCCTCATAGCGGAAGATGGCCGGGCGGACATCCTCTGCCACAGCCACGGGGAAAGCGTCCACCGGGGTTTGACCCAAAATCAAAATGGGCTTGCGGATGCCGGTATAGCGAAGCTCCTGGGCTTCCAGCATGGAGGATACCCCAAAAAAGGCGCATTTATCCTCCAGCAGCCGGGCTACCTGAATGGCGCCGTGGCCATAGGCGTCAGCCTTTACCACGGCCATAACAGCGGTGCCGGCCTTTTGGCAGACGGCATCGAAATTGTCGGCAATGGCATCCAGATCGATGGTTACATAAGTGTTATCAGTGTGCATGGGAACAGCTCCCTCAAATCTCATAGTTGCATCCATTCTATCACGGATCGATGAAAAAGTAAAGCATACCGCAGAGGAATAAAAAAGAGCGCTGCCTTTTGGCAGCGCCCTTCCGAAATTATCCCATGATCGTGCCGTCGGGGTTGAACAGCGGCAGCTTTTCCAGGTAGATCAGATCCTCCCGATCCTGGGCGTCGCCCTCAGCCAGGATGGCCATACGGCCGCAGATGATGCCGCCGGCTTTGTTTACCAGTGCCTCCAGGGCTGCCAGGCTTTCGCCGGTGGAGATGACATCGTCCACCACCAGGATCTTCTTGCCCTTCATCAGCTCGGCGTCCGCGCCGTCCAGGTACAGGTGCTGCTCCTTGGCAGTGGTGATAGAACGGACGGTGACCTCCATAATGTCCCGCATATACAGCTTGGGGCCCTTGCGAGCCAGAATGTACTTGGCGTCGCCGGCCTGGCGGGCCATTTCGTGAGCCAGGGGGATACCCTTGGCCTCAGCAGTGATGATGTAGTCATATTCCGGTGCCTTTTTCAGCAGATCCCGGGCGCAGGCTACGGTGAGCTCCGGATCGCCAAAAATGACGAAACCGGCGATGTACAGTTTGTCGGTAACGGGGCAAATAGGCAGATCCCGTTCCAGCCCTGCAATTTTCATACGATATTCCATGGAAGAACGCTTCCTTTCTGTTGATTTCCTGTCATTATTATACTACAACAGCGGGGAAAGTCAAGGCAGATAACCACGGAAAAAGGCCGCTGCTGCACGCAACGGCCTTTTCCGCATTTAATTTTGGAAAGAAGAGAGGTAGAAAAAGGGGATTTGCTGGCAGAAAGGAAGCGGCTCACGGCTACCGCAACCTTTCTGCTATCAATATACAAGGAGGTTTTGAACGACAAATAACCAAATTGAAAACAAAATACGACTAAATTATGAATTTTCTCCCGCGGGGAATACCAGGGTGACTTTAAAGAGGTCACCGTCCGCAGTCAGCTGGAGTTTGCCGTTTTGCACATCCATCAAGCTTTTGGCGATATTCAAGCCCAATCCGCTGCCCTCGGTGCTTCGGGAGGTATCGCCCTGCACAAAGCGCTCCATCAGATACTCCGAGCCGTTGTGCAGCTCCTGCCGGGAAACATTTTTCAGCGACAGCAGCACCTTGTCCTCAAACTGGGAAAGCTCCACATACAGCCGGGTGCCGGGCATGGCATACTTGGCGGCGTTGCTCAGCAGATTGCTGATGACACGCCAAAACAGCTTGCCATCGGCAACGATCATCACCGGCTCCTGGGGCGGCGCGAAAATCGGTGTCAGTTCCGCGGCCTCCAGCTGCTCGGCAAATTCGCCCAGAGCCTGATTCATGGCTTCCGCCGCGTCGATGGTGCTCAGCTCTACCTGCAGATTGCCGGAGGTTGCCTTGCTCAGCTCGATGAGATCGCCGATGAGCCTCTTAAGCTGCTGGGATTGATAGGAGAGGATATCCAGGTATTGCTGCCGGTTTTTGTCGTCGGAATCCCGTTGCAGCAGATCCACATAATTGATGATGGAGGTCAGTGGGGTTTTGATATCGTGGGACACATTGGTGATAAGGTCGGCCTTCATGCGCTCAGAGCGCAGATGCTTCTGGGCGGTGTCCATGGCGGTTTCGGAGAGGGAATTGAGATTCAGCGCAAAGGTCCTGAAGCTGCCTACCAGATATTTTGTGGGGACTTGGTGACTCAGCTCACCCCGAGCCATTTTTCGCAGGCCGGCAAGCAGAATACCGAAGGCGTAGCCGCCGTAGCAGGCGATTCCTACACACAGAATGATGTCGAAGACCAGGATCCAGGTGAATATGGGAGAGATAGGCGACAGCAGGGAGAAAGTCAAAACACTGGCAGCCATGAGCAGTGCCACCAATAGCCATTGCCATACCACGGCCATTAAAGCAAACAGCTGGCGGATACCCCGACCCAGCAGGCGCAAACCCCTGAGAATCCAATCCAGCAGCCAACCGATTCCGCTGTGGTGCCACCAGTAGTGCTTGGGTAATTTGAGCTGTGCTGCAAAGGCGAAAATAAAGCTGATGCCCACTATAAAAATGGCAAACAGGTTAGCACCCGCCAAGCTCAGATTGCCCTGGTGAGGTCCTTCGTTGGCGATCCAACGCTGCAATTGGCTGAACAGCGCAAACAGCAGCCACAAGGCAACAGTGACCAGAAGGCCATGAAGATCCAGGGGCATCATGTTCAATCCGCCGGGGCGAACTTTACCCTCGGGGGCGCGGCCTGCCTGGTGGCAAAGGAACACCAAACCCGCCGCAGCGATGATGATGCTGATGGCAAAAACCGCCACAAAGCTGTTGCGGTAGGGATACAGGGCGGTCAGCAGGTGCAGAGAACTGCTTTCCAGCACTTCCTGCTGCATATACACCGTTACGACATATTCCGGCGCTTCGTAATAGTACAGGTCATAGCTGACCAACTGGTTGTTGAGCCAAAGAGTTTCCGTTTCCCGGTACTCATAGTCGGTGGGGATGTTGCTGTCCTCCTCGGGGGTATCGTTGACCGGGTCGGAGGGGTTGGGGGTGTCGGGCGGTTGGGGTTCCTCCTGGGGGGGTTCCGGAGGTGGGGTGGGGATAATGGGATACAGGGCGTTTACCCGAAACTCCTGAACAAAAACGCAGTTGCTTAGGGGAGCAGCTTCCACCAGCACATCCTCACCCTGGGACAGCTGCAGAGTCCAGTATTTGGAATCGTATCGATCTGTGGGGTTGGTGAACAGGGCATTTCGCACATGAGCGGGAAGATTGCCCAATTCCTTAGTTGCGTAATAAGTAGCATAATCCGTGGCGATGGTATCGGCGATGCTGTTGAACTGCTGATCCTGCAGTTCGTCCAGACCGTTGACATACAAGTTCGCCGATTCCATCTCCACAATGCCGGCGGCACTACCCACAGCGGCCACCAGAGCGCAGCAGGTCAGTACATAAACCAGAAACTTGACGATGATTCCATGCCTCATCCTTGTTCACCTTCGATCTTATAGCCCTGACCCCAAATAACCTTGAGGTAACGGGGCTCTGAGGGGTTGATCTCGATCTTTTCCCGCAGGTGGCGGATGTGGACAGCCACAGCGCCTTCAGCGCCCAGGGCGGTTTCCTGCCAAACGGCTTCGTAGAGGGCTTTGGTGGAGTATACCTTGCCGGGGTTGTTCATCAGCAGACGAAGAATGCTGTATTCCGTAGGAGTCAGACCTACCTCCACACCATCTACGCTGACGGACTTGGTGCGGTCGTCCAGGGAAATGCCGCCCAGTGTCAGAACTTCCTCCTCCGCAGGGCGGCTGCCCAGGCTGGCGTACCGGCGAAGCTGAGAACGGACTCTGGCCAGCACTTCCGCCGGCACAAAGGGTTTGGTGATGTAGTCATCGGCGCCCACATTGAGACCTTTTACCATATCTTCTGTTTCGGACTTGGCGGTGAGGAAAATAATGGGCACATTGGAAAATTCCCGGATGCGGCCGGTGGCAGTGATGCCATCCATAACGGGCATCATAATGTCCAGAAGGATTAAGTGAATATCCTCTCGGCGGACAATTTCCAAAGCCTGCCTGCCATTGGTGGCTTCAAAAATGTTGTAACCCTCAGGGGCCAGATATATTTTCAGCGCGCTCACGATATCCTTTTGATCGTCGCATATCAAAATGTTGTACATAAAACGCCTCCCAAATTTCCTGCGGTTTTTTACTATTATAGCAGGAAAATCTCTATAAGGAAAGAGAAAGTTTCTTTAAGATAGGGATTTCCCGGCTTGATTCGTGAGAAAAGCGTGCTATAATAGGAGCGTGAAAAAACATAAGGAGAGATAAACTATGTGGCAAACACTGAAAAACTGGGCATTAAACCAGGGCATCCAACTGGCCACCCGGGTGTTGATCGCCGTGACCATTCTGGTGATCGGTATTCTGATCTGCAAGATCGTGATGCGGATCGTCAATGCGGCGCTGAAGAAATCTCACCTGGAAAAGGCTGCCCACGGCCTGATCCGCACCGTTATCAAAACAGTGATCTATGTCCTTCTGGCGTTGATCGTGGCCTCCAGTCTGGGCATTGATGTCACCGGTGTAGTGGCATTGGCGTCGGTAGCCACTTTGGCAATTTCCCTGGCGCTGCAGAACCTGCTGGGAAATGTCATCGGCGGATTCACCCTGCTGTATACCCATCCCTTTGGCTCCGGGGACTTTGTAGAGATCGCCGGTCAGTCCGGCACTGTCCGGGAGGTGGGAATTGCCTACACCAAACTGGGCACCCCCGATAACAAGCTGGTTTCCATCCCCAACAGCGCCGTGGTTTCCGCGGAGATCGTGAACTATACCGTCCTGGGCACTCGCCGGGTGGATGTGGTGGTTAAGGCGTCCTACAAGGCCCCTGTGGAAAAGGTGGAAGCCGCGCTCCGTGTGGCAGCTCAGGTGGAGGGTGTTTTGGAGGATCCGGCTCCCTTTGTGTCCTTGGGCGGCTATGAGGACAGCTCCGTCAGCTACAATGTCCGTGTTTGGACAAAAACCGATGATTACTGGACAGTGCATCGGGCGATCACCCATCGTGTCAAGGAAGTATTTGATGCCCAGGGTATCGAGATGACCTATCCCCACCTGAATGTGCATTTGGATAAATAAAAGCTCTCTTGGGAGCTTGTAGGGCGGGAGCAAGCTCCCGCCCTAGGCTTCTCCTCAAGGAGAAGCTGTCACCGCAGGTGACTGATGTGGTGTCGGATGCGGAGCAACCGTTCAAAATCCTTGCTGCTGTGCAGATCACCACATCCGGCCTCGCTTTGCTCGACCACCTTCTCCTGAAGGAGAAGGCTTTTTTTGTGCTCAGAAATTTTAGGATTCTTGGAATATTTCTTGCCATGGCGCACATACTAGCCTCGGACAGAAAAGAAATGGCTTTTACGCTGTGACGACAGAAAAATACCATACATTTCTGTCAAGTGTGTCGCCGAAAAGCGCAGCGGTGTGACGCGAAAAAGGCGGATAGGGAACGATCCGCCGGTACACAAAGAAAACGCCGCCGAAATTTCGGCGGCGTTCTTGGTTTTTTACAGTTCGCAGTTGCCAACGGTTCTGGGGAAGGGGAGAACATCCCGGATGTTGCCCATGCCCGTCAGGTACATGACGCAGCGCTCGAAGCCCAGGCCAAAGCCGGCGTGACGGGCAGAGCCGTACTTGCGCAGATCCATGTAGAAGCCGTAATCCTCGGGCTTCATACCCAGTTCCTCAATGCGGTTCTTCAGGATCTCGTAATCGTCCTCACGCTGAGAACCGCCGATGATCTCGCCGATGCCGGGCACCAGGCAGTCCATGGCCGCAACAGTCTTTCCGTCGGGGTTTAGCTTCATATAGAAAGCCTTGATCTCCTTGGGATAATCGGTGACAAATACGGGCTTCTTGAACACCACTTCGGTGAGGTAACGCTCATGCTCGGTCTGCAGGTCGCTGCCCCAGTGGACAGGATACTCAAACTGGTCATTATGCTGCTCCAGCAGAGCCACAGCGTCTGTGTAGGTGATGTGGCCGAAATCGTTGCTGAGCACATTGTTCAGCCGATCCAGCAGGCCCTTGTCGACGAAGGAATTGAAGAACTCCATTTCCTCCGGTGCGTGCTCCAGCACATAGGAAATGATGTACTTGATCATATCCTCCGCAAGACGCATATCGTCGGACAGGTCGGCAAAGGCAATCTCCGGCTCGATCATCCAAAATTCCGCGGCATGGCGGGTGGTGTTGGAGTTCTCAGCCCGGAAGGTAGGACCGAAGGTGTAGATGTTGCGGAAGGCCATGGCGAAGGTTTCGCCGTTGAGCTGGCCGGAAACCGTCAGGTTGGTGGGCTTGCCGTAGAAATCCTGGCTGAAATCCACCTTGCCGTCCTCGGTCTTGGGGACGTTGTTCAGGTCCAGGGTGGTGACCTGGAACATTTCGCCGGCGCCCTCGCAGTCAGAGCCGGTGATCAGGGGAGTGTGGACATACACAAAGTCCCGATCCTGGAAGAACTGGTGGATGGCCATGGCGGCCAGGCTGCGGACACGGAACACGGCCTGGAAGGTGTTGGTCCGGGGACGCAGATGGGTCATGGTGCGCAGGAACTCCAGGGTGTGCCGCTTGGGCTGCAGGGGGTAATCGCCGGTGGAGGATCCCTCCACGGTGACAGAAGAAGCCTGAATCTCAAAGGGCTGCTTGCTGTCGGGGGTCAGCACCAGGGTGCCCTTAACGATGAGGGCAGCGCCGATGTTGATCTTGGAAATTTCCTGGAAATTTTCAATGGTATCGTTATAAACCACCTGAACAGGGGTGAAATAAGTGCCGTCGTTCAGGACGATGAAGCCAAACTGCTTGGAGGGGCGGCGATTACGCACCCAGCCGCCGACTTCGATTTCCTTCCCGGCGTAAGCGGCAGTGTTCTTGAACAGTTCGCGTACGGTAATCAGTTCCATAATGGGTTTCCTCGTTTCTTTGGAGAATTATAGTTAAGTATACGCCAATTTGGAAGATTTTACAAGAGGTAAGTTGCTTTTTTGTGTAAAAAATATAAAATCCGCTTCGGCTGACCGAAGCGAATCGTGATAAGCGGAGAATATCCAAAAATGGAACATTTCTTCAGAATTTGTGGGGATAATCGTTAGTATTTACTGATTTTCTCACATATAATCCCATGAAGCCGTGAGCATCCTAGGTTCAGGGGGGATTTCGATGGCAGGCAGATGTAAACGTTGTTGGCTCATTTTTGTGTTGTTTATTTTGTGCGCATCCCTGGGGGGCTGTATGCACAAACAGTCGCCGGGGGCGGCAAAACCGCTGCAGGTGGTGACTCAAATCGATGTTACCTATGAAAACGGCGCGATCCGCACTGTACGGCATTATAAGGACGCGGGGAAGATGAAGCAGGTGCTCAATTACCTGCGGCTCATTGACCCTTACGGCACGCCGGCGTTGGATCCGGAATATATTAAAGGCAGCGATTTTCGTATCGAGCTGACATATTCCGATGGCAGCAGCAAGGTTTACCGGCAGAAAGCTGATCGGTATATGCAAATTGATGATGGTCCCTGGCGATCCATCAACCCTGCCCGGGCGGAGGAACTGAGCCTGCTTCTGGGACAGATGGAAAGCGATGGGGAGTAAAAGCCCTCCCTTTTGGGGAGGGTGTCCCGCGGGGGCGGGTGAGGGCAGAGGTTAATTTCATTCTTGTTCTTAGCTCGGCGCAAAGATAACATTTACAAATCTCATCCGTCACGCTTAGCGGCGTGCCACCTTCCCCAAAGGGGAAGGCTTTTTTAATAGTACAGTTCCTGGATGATCCTGGCGCAGTCGGTGGCGTTCATGCCGCACTGGATAGCCGGATCATACAGAACCTTCAAAATTACCCAGTCCACATCGCTCAAAGTCAGATTGTCGTTGGAATACTGGTAGACGATGCTGTCTTGGCGCAAAACAGTGTCGCTGATGCCCAGGGTATTGATAATTTCCTCAATGAGGATGGAGCTGCGGGTAACCTGGTCAATATCGGTGCGGTAGCCGATCCGGGCGGTGTAGATGTCGTTGGTGGCGGTGTAGTACCAGAACTGGGTTGCGCCGTAGGCATCTTCGCCGTTGATTACGGAGGAGAAAACATCGTTAAAGGTTGCCCGGTCATAAAAGCTGAGGCTCAAATTTTCCTGACCCTCGTTTTCCGCGGGATAAATGCCGGGGAAGCCCGGGATGGCGTTGAGCTGTGCAAACAGAGCCGTCAAAACAGCGCGATCCTCCACGGTGGGGTTGCCGTAGAACTGATAATAAAGGGGCGTGAGCCACTTTTGTACCAAGCTGGCGTTACCGGTGCCGTCGGTATATTCCATGTTCAGCACCACTTCGTTGAAGTATTCCTGCATCTGCACCTGTGTGCAGTGGGCAAGGTACAGGGGGGAGTGGGGCGGCTCGGTAGGTTGAGTGGGCACTTCTGTGGGGTTGGAGGCCGTTGTTTCAGAAGGGGCGGTAGGCGCAGGGGTGAGATCTGTGGGCCGAGCAGTGTTTAAGGTATGGCTACCGGCCGGGGGCATAAGGTTGCAGGCGGAAAGAAGGATAGCCAGGGTTAAGGCAAGAAGGATGCACAAATGTTTTTTCATAGTTGTTTCCTCCGTAGGAGTGGATAAAACAGCCCACATTTTTTTGGAAAATGTGGGCTGGGTGGTGCCGCTGACCGGGATCGAACCGGTACGGATTTTACTCCGAGGGATTTTAAGTCCCTTGTGTCTGCCTGTTCCACCACAGCGGCATTTATGGTACAGCAGATATGGTATCACATTTTGATATCGCCGTCAAGTTACAACTGGTCGATATTCAGGCTGAAGGGCTCCAAACAATTGTCAATAAACCAGTCCAGCTCCGGCATCTCCATTTCCTGCATGGACTGCATGGTCTGCACCGCGGCGGAATCAAATTCCGTGTTGCCGGCTTTCTGCTCTTCGATGCATTTAATGTAGGCCGACAGCTTATCCGCCGCTTTTACGGTGGGCAAAACCTCCGGGTCATCCTCCAGTACATCGTGCTCATAACAATGCCGCAGCTCCGGGGGCAGCATGGCCAGCAGACGCTCCCCGGCGATGCGCTCCACCTGCTTATAGGCATCTTTGATATCGGGGTTGTAGTACTTGATGGGGGTAGGCATATCGCCGGTGAGGGTTTCCGAAGCGTCGTGGTACAGTGCCGCTACGGCGCACCGATCCGGATCAGGGCCATCCAGCTTCAGAATTTCCCGGCGGATCAACGCCAACGCGTGAGCCAGCACCGCCACTTGGTGGCTGTGCTCCTGAATATTCTCGGAATAGGTATTGCGCATCAAACCCCAGCGGGTGATGTAGCGCATTCTGCCCAGCAGGGCATAAAATTCGTTGGCCATAGTTTCCTCTTTGTCCTTTAAATTCCCCGATTTTTCATAACCCGGATATCATCACCCACGAAGGTCAGCCGGGCAAAATTGCCATGCAGCCGGGAGGCAATCTGGGGAGAATACCGCCGGGACAGCTCATCGATGTTCAGATTGGTGGAGATCACCATGGGCTTTCCGGAGAGCAGCCGGTCATTGACCAGGTTGTACAGGGCGGCGGTGACGAACTGGCCGGGCATTTCCGTGCCCAGGTCGTCAATGATCAAAAGGTCGCAGGCCATGAGCTTGTCTGCAGCCTGGCGATCCTCCTCGCTGCCGCCGAATTTGGCTCGCTCCAGCTTGGAAAACAGGTGGGAGGCAGTTTCGTAGAGGACGGAGTAACCCCGGTCGGCTACCGCTCTGGCGATGCAGGCAGACAGGAAGGTCTTGCCCAGGCCGGTACTGCCTACGAACAGCAGATTGCCGGAATTTTCCGTAAAGGTGGTGGCGTAACGGCGGCAGGTCTGAAAATTGCGCTCCATGATCGCCCGGGGGCTGGCGCCGTAGCGGCTGTCCACCTGTTCAGGATAGTAATCCAGACGGAACTGGGCAAAATTTTCCTTGCCGCCGGAAAGCAGGGTCAGCTCTTTCTTTTGCTCCTGACGGCACAGCTCCATCAGACATTCGCACATGGCGCTGCCCATATAGCCGGTGCCGCCGCAATGAGGGCAAATGGGACTGTCATCCAGGAAGCCTTCCTCAAAATTGGCAGATACCAACCGGGTCCGCTCTTGCTGGAGCGCCAGGTTTTCATTTTTAATTTGATCCATGATGGCATGGACATCACCGCCGGTGGTAAAGGCGGCTTGAGCGGCCTTGGCCATGGTCAGCCGAAGCTGCTGGTCGATTTGCCGCAGCCGGGGCAGAGCTTCATATGCCTGCTGCAGATGCTGCAGATTTTCGGATTCCCGATCCGCCTTTGCCTGGGCCAGTCGGGCCTTTGCCCGGCGGACGACTTCTGCGCTGTATGCCATGGTTATCCCTCCCTGAGTATACGCTGGATGGCCTCCAATTCCGCTTCGCCCAGCTGACCGGTAGCGCCCTGGGGCACCGGCTTTTTATCGCCGGAGCGGATCTGTTCGCCGGTTTTCAGTCCGGCATCGTGCCATCTGCTCATAATTTTGTTCATGTAAGGCCAGTTCAGACCGCCGGTATTCAGGCAGGTTCGCTCATAGGCCATGGTGATGGCTTCGTCATCGAAGCCCATTTCCAGCCAGCCGGAGGCATAACGCTCCTCCGCTGGGGTCAGCGCCCGTCCCCGGATCTGAAGCAGATTCTTCAAATGGGACAGACGGGAATTTTTCATGTTTTGATTATGGATAAATGCTGCGGCTTCCTCCAGAGTGTCGATGCCCTGTTCTGCCCAAAAATAGGCTTCCTTTTCAATGGCGCGCAGGGAAGGATTCCGCAAACTTCCCTTCTGCCGTGCCCGATCCTTGCAGTAGGATACCAGCACAGAGGTAACCTCCGCAGGCAACCCCAGATAACGCTCAAAGGACAGCAGAATTTTCAGTTCCTCGGTATTCATGGCTCTGCCCAGCAGCCGCTGGACTTCGCCGTAGAGCATGCGGAAGCTGCTGTCATGATCCATGGCATCCAGAACATCCCGCTCGGTGTATTCCGGGCTCTGGCCGCTGCGGATCAGACTGCGGCGCTCCTCAGGCCACAGACCCAGCTGCCGCAGAGTGGCGCTGGCGCAGGACAGGCGGGAGGCGGAAAAATGCAGCTGCTTTTCCGCATTGGCGGCGTCGTTTCCGCTGTGGATATATAAGTACAGCATGGCCGCATCGGGGCTGCTGGACAGCAGTTTGCGGACATCTGCTTTCTCAATATGGAGGGCTTCTGTGTTCATGGCAATTCCTCGTAAATTTCGTCAATTACAGTCATTATAACACAGCTTTTTCCCCGAAACAACGGCTTTTTGCGAAATAATTTTGAACAAAAACCGTATGGATTTTTGGTTGCTCACAGCATCTTGTGGTTAGAGAAAATTATTACCACAAGCCGGTTAAAAAAGCCCTCCGAATTTCTTCGGAGGGAAGTGGTTATTTCGTGCCGGCGACGCTTTTGCGCACCAATGCCCGGCGAAGCCGTGCCTGGGCGAGCCGGATGTCGGTATCCGATGCATCCCTGCTGTCCAAAACCGCCTTGGCTTTCCGGTAAGAGGCGTCTGCCCGGCCAGCGTCGATCTGGTCTGCCCACTCAAAGGTGGTGGGCACCAGGGTCACCTTGCCGTCCACCACGCTGATCATACCGCCGATGCAGGCGGCATAGCGCTTCTGCCCGTCGATGACCACGGTGGCTCTGCCCATGCCCAGGGGGGCAACGCAGTTGATGTGACCGGCCAAAATGCCGATGTCACCGGTGGTGCTGCGGACGATGACCTCCTGGGCCATGCCGTCAAAGGCAAGACCGTCGGGGGTGACGATCTTCAGAGCAAAATCGGTCATTTGCCCTCACCGCCCTTGAATTTTTCCACGACCTCGTCGATGGAACCGGCGTAGAGGAAGTAGGATTCGGGAATATTGTCGTGCTTGCCCTCGATGATCTCCTTGAAGGAACGGATGGTGTCCCTCAGAGGCACATACTTGCCCTGGTAGCCGGTGAACTGCTCGGCTACATGAAAGGGCTGGCTGAGGAACCGCTGGACCTTACGGGCCCGGTTAACGGTGATCTTGTCCGCTTCGGAAAGCTCGTCCATGCCCATGATGGCGATGATATCCTGCAGCTCCTTGTAGCGCTGGAGGATGTTCTGCACCGCACGGGCGGTTTCGTAATGCTCCCGACCCAGAACCTCGGCAGAGAGAATCCGGGAGGTGGAATCCAGAGGGTCAACAGCAGGATAAATACCCAGAGACGCGATGCCTCGATCCAGAACCGTGGTAGCGTCCAGGTGGGCAAAGGTGGTAGCGGGGGCAGGGTCCGTCAGGTCGTCAGCAGGCACATAAACTGCCTGGACGGAGGTGATGGAGCCGTTCTTGGTAGAAGTAATGCGCTCCTGCAAAGCGCCCATTTCCGTTGCCAGGGTGGGCTGGTAGCCAACGGCGGAGGGCATACGACCCAGCAGGGCGGAAACCTCGGAGCCGGCCTGGGTGAAGCGGAAGATGTTGTCGATAAACAGCAGCACATCCTGATGCTTCACATCCCGGAAATACTCTGCCATAGTCAGGCCGGAAAGGCCGACACGCATACGGGCTCCGGGAGGTTCGTTCATCTGGCCGAAGACCATGGCAGTCTTGTTGATAACGCCGGACTCGGTCATTTCGTTGTACAGGTCGTTACCCTCACGGGTACGCTCGCCGACGCCGGTAAAGACAGAGTAGCCGTTGTGGGCGGTGGCGATATTGTAGATCAGCTCCTGGATCAGAACGGTCTTGCCAACGCCGGCGCCGCCAAAGAGGCCGATCTTACCGCCCTTGGCATAGGGACAGATCAGGTCGATGACCTTGATGCCGGTTTCCAGGATCTCCGTGGCAGGCTGCTGCTCTTCGTAAGCAGGGGCACTGCGGTGGATGGGCCAGCTTTCCGCACCCTGAACGGCGGGCTTATTGTCGATGGGCTGTCCAAGCAGGTTAAAGACCCGACCTAGACATTCCTCGCCTACGGGTACCCGGATGGGAGAGCCGGTGTCGATGGCTTCTGTACCGCGGCACAGACCGTCGGTAGACGACATGGCGATGCAGCGCACCACATTGTCGCCAATGTGCTGGGCAACCTCCGCCACGATGGTATGATCCCCCTGGGGAACTTCAATGGCAGACAGCAGCTCCGGGAGCTGGCCGTCCGCAAAACGGATATCCAGAACAGGACCCATGACCTGGATCACTGTTCCTGTATTTTTAGCCATAGGATTCAACTCCTTTGTGGTAATGTTAAGAGCCGGCAACAATCTCCGTGATTTCCTGAGTAATGGCGGCCTGCCGCGCCTGGTTGAATTTCAAACTCAGGTCGGCGATCATTTCCTCCGCGTTTTGGGTGGCGGAGTCCATGGCAGTCCGGCGGGCAGCCTGCTCGGCGGCCCGGCTTTCACACAGAGCGCCGTAGAGGACACCTCCCAGATATTCCGGGACGATGGCTTCAAAAACCTCTTCACAGCCGGGCTCGTATACGATGTCGCTGTGACCCTTCTGCTCTGCCTGATCGCTTTGCAGCAGGGGGAGCAGACGCAAAGTGGCAGGGGTCTGGGAAAGGACGGACACGAAATTGGTATAGCCAATGACGATTTCGTCAAATTCGCCCCGGCAGTATGCCTTGGCAAGCTGCTTGGCTACGCTGAAGCAGTCACCGATGGACATGGTGGCGGCTTCGGTATAGCTTTCGGTCAGCAGAGGCAGTTTGCGGCTGCGGAAAAAGTCCACGGCTTTTCTGCCGATGGGCAGAACGGTGGCATCCTTGCTTTCCAGCTCGGACTGAACCAGCTTTAAAATATTGCTGTTATAGCCGCCGGCAAGACCTCGGTCACCGGCGATGACAATATACACAGACTTTCGGATCGGTCGCTCAGCCAAATAGGGAGAGGAAAAATCCGAATTGGAATCCACAATGTCAGAGATCGTGGAACGCAAAATCTCAAAGTAGGGACGGGAGTTGGTCACCCGGGCCTGTGCGTGACGCAGCTTGGAGGCGGCCACCATTTCCATGGCCTTGGTGATCTGCTTGGTAGATTCCATACTGCGGATGCGATTTTTGATTTCCTTGGTGGAAACGCCAGCCATGGGGTTCCTCCTTCCTTACTCGGATGCGGTAAATTCCTTGAGCAGAGCGCTCAGGGCTTCTTTCAGAGCTTCCTCGGTGTCGGGCTCCAGCTTGCCGGTGGTGCGGATAGCCTTCAGGACATCGGCGTAGCGATTGTCCATAAACTCGTACAGCCGCAGCTCAAATTCCGGAATCTGCTCCAGATTGATATCCTTCAGATAGCCATGGGTAACGGCATAGAGAATGCAAACCTGGTGCGCTACTTCCACAGGGGCATTGTTGCCCTGCTTCAGCACTGCCACGATTCGCTCACCCAATGCCAGACGGGACTTGGTATCGGCATCCAGGTCGGAGCCGAACTGGGCAAAGCTTTGCAGCTCCCGGTACTGGGAGTACAGCAGCTTCAAAGAGCCGGCCACCTTCTTCATGGCCTTGATCTGGGCATCACCGCCAACACGGGAAACGGAAATGCCGGGATTCACCGCAGGCATAACGCCGGCGTTGAACAGCTCGGTTTCCAGGAAGATCTGACCGTCGGTGATGGAAATGACGTTGGTGGGAATGTAGGCAGACACGTCGCCGGCCTGGGTTTCGATGATGGGCAGGGCCGTCAGACTGCCGCCGCCTTTTTCCGGGGACATCTGGGCAGCCCGCTCCAAAAGACGGCTGTGCAGATAGAAAACATCGCCGGGGTAAGCTTCCCGTCCGGGGGGACGGCGAATCAGCAGGGAAATGGCCCGGTAGGCCACGGCGTGCTTGGAAAGATCGTCATAAATGATCAGCACATCCTTGCCCCGGTGCATAAAATGCTCACCGATGGCGCAGCCGGCATAGGGCGCGATATACTGCATGGGCGCCAGCTCGGAAGCGGTAGCGGACACCACGATGGTATAGTCCATAGCGCCGCTGAGGGTGAGGTTTTCCACCATCTGGGCTACGGTACTGCGCTTCTGGCCGATGGCTACATAGATGCAGATCACATCCTTGCCCTTCTGGTTCAGGATGGTATCAGTAGCGATGGTGGTCTTACCGGTCTGGCGGTCGCCGATAATCAGCTCACGCTGACCGCGGCCGATGGGAATCATGGAGTCGATGGCCTTGATACCGGTCTGCAGGGGACGGCTGACATGCTGGCGGTCAATAATGCCGGGGGCAGGGGATTCGATGGGGCGGTAGCCCTCTGCGTCGATGGTGCCCTTGCCGTCAATGGGCTCGCCCAGAGCATTGACAACACGGCCAATGAGCTTCTGACCCACAGGAACGGAAACCACCTTGCCGGTACGCTTAACAGTGTCGCCTTCCTTGATGCCGCTGTCGGAACCCAGAATAACGACGGAAACGGTGTCCTCTTCCAGGTTCTGCGCCATGCCGAAAGAGCCGTTGGACAGCTCCACCAGCTCGCCTGCCATGCAGTTATCCAGGCCGGAAACCTTGGCGATGCCGTCACCGACCAGAATGACGATGCCGGTTTCGCTGGCTTCCAGCTTATTTTCATAGTTTTTGATCTGGGCGCGGATAATTTTTGTAATTTCTTCAGGTCTTAGATCCATATTGTACCTGCTTTCTGAATCAGAGTACGGTAGTTTTCAGCTTGGCGCGGATGGCGCTGAGCCGATGGGCTACGGTGCCGTCCAGGCACTTGCCATCGTAATCCAGGCGGATTCCGCCCAAGATGCCGGGCTCCACCCGGTTATGAAGCTGGATGGTCTTGCCGGTGATGGCGGTCAGCTTTTCGGAGAGTCTGGCAGCCTGACCGGCATCCAGGGCAACAGCGGTGACTGCGGTTACCGGCAGAATGCCGTTGTCCCGGTTGTAATGCTCCCGGTAGGAAGCAACACAATCAAAGAAATGCTTGGGATAGCCCTTTTCGGTGAGAATTTTCAAAAAATTCAGCACATAAGGCTGCAGCTTGCCCCGAAAGCTGTCGTCCAGAATGGCACAGCGTTCCTGCTTGCTGAGACTTTGGGCGGCCAACAGCCGCAAAAACGCCGGGTTCTGGCGAAAGGATTCCTCCAGAACCGACAGTTCCTGCAAAATCGTTTCGGACAGGCCCTCGGCCTTGGCAAGATCGTACAGCGCTTCGCCGTAAACACTTCCTACCTGGGTCATAGCGTGTCACCCAATTCGTCGATAAAGCTGTCCACCAGAACGGCATGATCTCTGTCGCTGATCTCCCGTCCCACCGCTTTTTCGGCAATGGCCATGGCCAGCTCGGAAATTTCATCCTTGGCGTCGTTTATGGCCTTTTTCTTTTCCATGGCAATATCCGCGGCGGCCTTATCCATAATGGCAGAGGCCTCCGCGTTGGCCTGGCGGAGGATTTCCTCCTCCCGAGCCTGTCCACGGGCGACGGCTTCCTTGACGATGCGTTCGCCGGTCTGAGTGGCCAGGGACAGCTTTTGCTTATATGCGTCCTCCAGGGCCAGTGCTTCGGTCTTGGCGGTATCCGCCTCGGCGTACATATCGTCAATTTCCTTTTGCCGTTCGGCGATCATTTTCATAACGGGCTTAAAGAGAAACTTCGTGCCCACGAAAATCACCGTCAGGGTGTTTAGAAGCGTAAACAGAGCGGTCCACAGGTTTACGCCGATAAATTCTTCAAAGTAACCCACTCACTTCGCTCCTTTCGTTTGTAGTGGAGAAAAGTAAATGCGATTACAGAATCAGCAGAATCAGAATAGCGGTAATCAGGGAGTAGATACCGGTGGATTCCGTGATGGCACAGCCCAGGATCATGTTAACACGCAGATTGTCAGCAGATTCAGGCTGACGGGCCATGCCCTCCAGTGCGTGGCTGACAGCGTTGCCTTCGCCCAGTGCGGGGCCGATAGCGCCGATGCCCATACACAGACCTGCGCCCAGTGCCTTGCCCAAAATAGCCAAACCTTCGCCAATACCCATAATAAAATTCCTCCTAAAAAGTTTTTGATAAATAATATATTGTGCCACAAAAAGCGGCGATCTTAAGAAATTAAGCAGCTTCTGCTGCTTCCGGACCCGGCAGAGAACCGGCGATATACACCATGGACAGCAGTGTAAACACCAGTGCCTGGATGAGGCCGGAGAAGAAGTCAAAATAGACAGACAGCACCGCCGGGATGCCGTAGGTGAAGATGGGAACATCCGACAGAATGTGCAAACTCTGAAGCAGACCGAAAAATCCGATGATGAACGTCACAGCTGCCAAGATCTTGTGCAGCAGTTTTTTGGTTTTCCGCGCCCACAGGAAGAACAGCAGCAGACCGGCGATAATCAGCGCCGAGCCCATGAGCCAGCCTGCGGAAGCCACAAGACCGAGGATTACCGACGACAGCAGGGACAGCGCCGCATAGATCAGCGCCGAAATCACGCCGCCAACGGAAACATTACTGAAATGACGGAAGGACATGGACAGGGGCTGGGAAACATCGGAAATGATGTTCATCGGATTGATATAATTCTTCAAAAATTTGCCGATGCCGTTGTGCTTGATGTTGTTAAACCAGATGATAAACGAAACCATCAGCGCCCAGACGGCGGTGCAGTTGATATCCGCAGTGGCGGATCGGAAGAAGCCCGTCAGGCCGATATAGCTTCCGCAGATACTGCACAGAAACAGACAGCCCATAAAAGGGGCCCAGTGGACATTGTGAATTCCCATAGCAGAGGCGGTTAGGTCGGTAATCATGGACACGCCCTTTTCCACAAGCACTTGCCGTTTGCCCGGGCGCTTTTGGAGATTCCTGCCCAGCAGAATAAAAGCGGTACACAGAATCACCATTACCAGAAAGGAAGACACCGTGGTCTGGGAGATGGGGATCCCGCCGAAAATCGGGATCACAAAATAGACATACGCGCCGGTAACGTCGATGCTCATGACTTATTTACCCCTGCCTTTCTGAAAAATTCTACTACGGTCAAAACGGGGAAAACGAAAAACAGCGGGCAGACCATGGCAATCACATTACAGTGGCCGCTTTTGCCTAACAGCAGCAGCAAAACGCCGATCACCAGCAGACGGCCGATATAGGAGCCCTTGACCATAGCCTTACCTTGCTTCACATCCTGGTCGGCGGCTCTGTCAGCTGCGGCGTTGGATGTGAGGGCCATGAAGAAAAAGTTGCCCACTGCCAGAATAAGACCCACGGCAGCCCCCAGGAACACCCGGTAATCCAGATAGCCCAGTATGGCGTAAAGGCCGATCATGGCGCCGATGCAGATCAGTTCCCCCAGGGCGAGCAGTCCTGTCTCCCGGAGGATAAATTTGCGAATATTCATATTTACCTCCTTGGGTCAGTCGTGATCGTTAAAGCAAACCGGGGGCGGCTCAGGATCTTCTTTGGTTTTGGATATCTGCCGCAGGAGCTTTAGAGAGCTGCGAAGTCCCTCCACAGCGCAGAGGATACCGAATCCAATGCCTACCCAAAGCACCCACTGTCCCCAACCAAGGCCCTCATAAAGCCACAGCGACAGCAGCGTGGCGCAGGCCAGGGGCGCGGCTACGCTTAAACCCAGTTGGGTGAGCCATACCAGTAACTTCAGATCTTTCATGCTTTCTCTCCTGAAAAGTGCACAAATCCCAAAATATCACAATATAGTATACCCGAAAAATCCGCCGCATGCAAGAAGAAAATGAAAATTTTGATAGACCTGTTAAAAAGCGTCAAATAGGTCTTTTCAATATCCGGAAAATATTGTAGAATGATACTGTTATCAGAAAGGAGGGCGGCAGCCATGGAGCAGGAACTGGAGATCATCCAGGGCACCATCAGCGCGGTGGTGTATCAGAATTACGATAACGGCTACGCCGTCCTTCGACTCTCCGTTGGCGGTGGTGAAACGGTGACGGTAGTGGGCACGATCCCGTTGCCTGCGGGTGGAGAACGGCTCATGGTCACCGGAAAATGGAGCAATCATCAGAGCTACGGCCGCCAGTTTGAGGCAGAATTTCTGGAACGGCTCATGCCCCAGACCAGCGCGGAAATACTGAACTATCTGTCCAGCCGGATCATCAGGGGCATCGGCCCCAAGACCGCCGCCCGGATCGTCAATCGTTTTGGAGATCAAACTCTGTATATCATGGAGCGGGAACCGGAGCGCCTGGCGGAGATCACCGGCATTACCAGAGAAAAAGCCAAAGCCATCGGCGAGGAGTTCCGTCACCGGGTGGGTATGCGCCAGCTTATGGAATTTTTTACGTTGCATCAGCTTCCCGCGGAGCTGGCAGTCCGGGCTTATAAGCTCTATGGCGAGGGCACTGTGGATATGCTGTATGAAGACCCCTATCTTCTGATGGAGGAGGGGCTGGAAGCCCCCTTTGCGGCGGTGGATAAATTTGCTATCGACATCGGCGTATCCGGTGAGGATCCCCGACGGATCCGTGCGGGCATTACCTTTGAGCTGGTGTATAATCTCTCTGCCGGCCACAGCTTTTTGCCCAAGGACAAGCTAATCGCCGCGGCGGCGCAGCTTTTGTCTGTAGCTACGGAAGTGGTAGAAAATAATATGGAGATCATGCTGGAAAATCAGCAGCTTATTCGCTGCACCCTGGCTGGGATCTCTGTTATCTACCTGCCGGAACTTTATGAGGCGGAAAATTATATTACCGGCAGACTTCTCTCTGCCGCGCGGCTCCAATTTCCGGAGCCCAGAAACATGAAATCTCTGATGCGCGGGGTGGCGGCGGAAAGCGGCCTGTGCTATTCCCAGCATCAGGAGACGGCTATCCGGCAGGCGGCCTCCGCCGGAATGCTGCTGATCACCGGCGGCCCCGGCACCGGTAAGACCACAATTTTGAAAGGCATACTGTCCCTGCTGGGGCAGATGCAGCTCAAATGCCTCCTGGCAGCCCCCACCGGCAGAGCCGCCAAGCGGCTTTCCGAGGTCACCGGGGAGGAGGCTTGTACCATCCACAGACTGCTGGAAGCCGGCATCGATCCGGCTACCGGAAAAATGTGCTTTGCCAAGGATGAATCCGATCCCCTGAAGGCCGATGCCATTATCGTGGATGAAATGTCCATGGTAGATGTCCTGCTTCTCCATAGCCTGCTGAAGGCAGTACCTCCGGGAAAACGGCTGATTTTCGTGGGCGATCCCGACCAGCTGCCTCCTGTGGGCCCGGGATTTCCTTTCAGCGATATGCTTCGCAGTGAAATGCTGCCGGCGGTGCGGCTGACGGAAATTTTCCGCCAGGCCCAGGAGAGCCTCATCGTTATGAACGCCCACCGGGTCAATAACGGCCAGATGCCGGAGCTGAAAAATGTTAAAAGCGACTTTTTCTTCCTGGGCTGCCGCTCGGAAGAGGAGGTTCGCCAGACCATCACCGGCCTGTGTGCCACCCGGCTACCGAAAAATATGGGCATTGCTCCGGATCAGATCCAGGTGCTTTCTCCCACCAGAAAAGGCGGCGTGGGTACAGCGGTGCTGAATCAGACCCTGCAGATGGCGCTGAACCCCCAGCATCCCAATAAAAAAGAACGCCAGTTCGGAGATTTTGCTTTCCGGGAAGGCGACCGGGTGATGCAAATTCGCAATAACTATGATATTATGTGGAAAAAGTGCGACGGCAGCGCCGTAGGTACCGGCATTTTCAACGGCGACGTGGGCACTATCCGCAGCATCGATCCCCATGGCGAAACCATGACCGTGGTATTCGACGACCGGGAAGCAGATTATGACTTCGATCAGCTGGGCGAGCTGGAGCCGGCCTATGCCATGACGGTGCATAAGAGCCAGGGCAGTGAGTATCGGGCAGTGATTTTGTCTGCCTGGAACGGCTCGCCCTATCTTCTCAGCCGCAGCGTGCTGTATACCGCCATCACCCGGGCAAGGGAATTGCTGATCATTGTCGGCAGACCGGAAACGGTGGCGGCTATGACGGAAAATGCAAAGCGTAACCGGCGGTATACCGGCTTGAAGCTGAGATTGCAGGGGAAAACTACATGAAGATAACCGATCAAATCTTGCGGTGGCTGTTTCCACCCAAATGCGTGCTCTGCGGCAAGGTACTGAACGAGGAAGAAACCGACTTTTGCCACGCCTGCCGGATCGAGAGTCCGGAATGTCCCGTGTCCAACAGAAGAAAGCTGCCTTTCCTTGACAGTTGGCTTGCGGTTTGGTATTATGAAGACTCAGTCCGGGATAGTATTCTGCGGTTCAAATTCCGCAGAGCCAGAGGTTATGCCGGCACCTATGGCAGAGCCTTGGCTATGAAGATTCAGCAGGAGCATCCCGAGGGCTTTGACTGCCTGACCTGGGTGCCTATCAGCCCCTTGCGGAAATTTACCCGGGGCTATGACCAGGTGGAACTGCTTGCACAAAGCGTGGGCAGGGAATTGGGCGTGGAGCCGGTGGCGCTGCTGCAAAAGGTGCGCCATAATCGGCCCCAGTCCGGCATTGTGGGCGATGCCCAACGCAGAGCCAATGTGCTGGGCGCTTACCGGGCAGTCAATACAGATGTGTTGCAGGATAAGAAAGTTTTGATTCTCGATGATATTATTACTACCGGTGCCACCCTGGGCGAATGTGCCCGGGTGCTGCTGACTGCCGGTGCTGGCGAAATCCATTGCGGCGCCGTGGCCATCGCCCGGCGGCAAAAACAAAGTAGGTGAAGGTTATGAAGCTATTTTCTCATGATCTGGGTATCGACCTGGGAACGGCCAATGTGCTGATATATGTGGACGGCAAGGGTATCGTCGTCCGGGAGCCCTCCGTTGTGGCCATGGATAAGAACACCGGTAAGATCCTGGAGGTGGGCTCCGCTGCCCGGAATATGCTGGGCAGAACCCCCGGCAATGTGGTGGCCATGCATCCGCTGAAGGACGGCGTGATCTCTGACCATGAAATGACGGTGAAGATGCTGCAGATGTTCTTCCGGGAGGCGGCAAAATCCTCCCTGTTTACTCCCAAACCCCGAGTGGTCATTTGCGTACCCAGCGGCGTGACGGAGGTTGAGGAACGGACGGTTATCAATGCGGCCATCGATGCCGGCGCCCGCCGGGCATACCTCATTGAGGAACCTCTGGCTGCGGCTCTGGGCGCAGGACTGGATATCAAGGGCCCCAACGGCCAGATGATCGTGGATATCGGCTGCGGTACTACCGATGTGGCAGTGCTGAGCCTCAACGGCGTGGCGGCTTCCTCCTCTATTAAGGTGGCGGGCAGCAGCTTTGATGAGGCCATTGGCCGGTATGTCCGCCGGAAACACGGTGTGGTCATCGGTCAGGTCACCGCGGAGGATGTAAAGATCCAGATCGGCAGTGTGTACCCCAGACCGGAAATCGTCAGCATGAATGTCAAGGGCAGAGATGCCAAAACCGGCATGCCCCGGGAGTTGACTTTGTTTTCCGATGAGATTTATGAGGTTCTGAAGCGACCGGCACGGCAGATCGCCGACGAAGTGCTGTCGGTTTGGGAAGAAACCTCTCCGGAGCTGGTCAGTGATATTTCCGAAAATGGCATTACCCTCACCGGCGGCAGCAGCCAGATCTGGGGCATGGACAGACTGCTGACAGAACGCACCGGCGTTCTTTGTACCCTGGCGGATGATCCTGACTCCTGTGTGGCCTATGGCTGCGGCAAGAGTCTGGCCTGGATCAACCACATGCAGGAAGGCCCAATCAATATTGCAAGACAGCGCATGATGCACGGGTAAAAAAAGTAGCGCGCTCCGATTTTTCGGAGCGCGCCTGTTTGTTTACTCAGTCTGGCAGCAACAGCTGCGGTAGCTGTCGTAGTCCGGAGGATTGCAGCCGCCGTCGCAGTCGTTGGGTGCGAACTGGGTGGCAGGGAAGGGAATCCGGGAGAACATCTCGCAGGGATCCTCAGCGCAGCCGGGGGCGTCGCAGCATTCCTTGGTGGGGATAGCGTAATCGAGTATGGGAACCACCAGCTGGGCATCCCGCTCCAGACGGACGATGGAGAACTGCCCCAGGGTGACAAACAGCCGACGCCGCTCCCCGGAGAGCACCAGATCGTCGTCGAAAAGCTGCTGGATGTCGGCAGGGATCTGCAGAGCACATTCCTCCCGGCACTTCTCGTGGCATACCTCCCGAACCTTGGAGCTGAGGACCATGGGCTCCAGTACTTCCACCACGGCGGTGGGACGGTTGGCATAGTACCGGGTGAATCCGTCGGGGGCGCAGAAGCGGGTGTCGCTGCGGTAGATGTGGGCCCGGCTGTCCTCGCCGCAGAGCACTGCCCGCTTGGTGAATACTGCCAGGCCGTAGAGGGCGGCGGGGCGGGCGGAGCCGATGGTGGCATCCGCAAGAACCCGGTAGTAGAAGGTGACGTCGATGCAATAGTGGTTGCGGTCGAAGGCCACAGGCTCCACATCGATGTATGCGTAAAGCAGCTCGGCGCAGCGCACACGGGCGTTGGCGCAGGAGTCAAGGACGTTCTGGGAGCCCCTGGTCAGATAGACCCGAAGATCTTCGATGCAGTCTTTGTCCCGGCAGCTGTCCGTGATCTTTCTTGTGTGGATGGACATGGCCTGCTGGTCGTTACAACCGGGGTGCAGGGTGTCCCTGTTCAGATCAGACATGATGGATACCTCCCGTTGAAATGTAGGGATAAGCAAATGCTTACAGGACAGTTTATGCAAGCCGATGGTTTAAGTGCAGGTCGGTGTCGAAAAAATAAGGTGGATATCTAATACCTCTCATGGAGGCTGTAGGGACCGGCGTCCTCGACGGTCCTTTTCCAAAAGCAGCGGACCGTCCGGAAGGCCGGTCCCTACATAGCATATGGCCACACATAGGCTGACAGAAATTCAAATTTATTACACAAAAACACATCCACCGACCAAATCGGCGGATGTGTTCGTATAACCCTCATCCGTCACGGCGAACGCCGTGCCACCTTCCCCGGAGGGAAAGGCTTTTTACAGGAACTTATATTTGGTTTCGGAGTGGTAAGGCTGGCCGGCCTTGGTGATGGGCTGGGCCCAATCGGGGTGGTTTATCGCATCGGGGTAAAACTGGGTCTCCAGGCAGATGCCGCCCCGGTGGATGTAGGAAACACCGTCCTTGCCAGTTTCGCCCATGAGGAAGTTGCCGGAATAGAACTGGATGCCGCAGCAGTCGGTATAGACCTCCATGGTTCTGCCGGAAACGGGATCGGACAGGGTGGCGCAGGGGTTGGTATAGACCTCGAAATTGTGGTCATAGCCACCCTGGAGCTCCAGAGCGTCGTACTTTTCTCCCAGGTCACGGCCGATGGCCTTGGGCTGACGGAAGTCCATGGGGCTGCCCTCTACGCTGCGGTTTTCGCCGGTGGGGATGGACAGGGCGTCGCAGGCGGTGAAATGCCGGGCAGGCATGGAGAGAATCTGGGACATGGCCTTCTGGGGATTCTTGTGACCGGCCAGGTTGAAATAGGTGTGGTTGGTCATGTTGAACACGGTGTCCTGATCGCAGAGGCCATCGTAGATGATGCACAGGCAACCCTCATTGTCCAGCTTGTAGGTCACATAAATGTCCGCATTTCCGGGAAAACCCTGGTCTCCGTCGGGGCTGGACAGGTGCAGGCGGATGCTGTTTGTTTCGTGGCTCACCACTTCCCACAGGCGGTTCTTGTAGGGGTCGAAGCCGCTGTGAAGATTGTTTACCTCGTTGTCGTTGGCGTCGATTTTGTAGGTCACACCATTCAGACTGAACTTTGCACCGCCCACCCGGTTGGCGTTTCTGCCGACAGTGGCACCGAAATAGGTGGTGCTGGCGGTGTAATCGTCGGGCTTATCAAAACCCAGGATCACATCCTCCACATTCCCCTTGGCGTCGGGGGCGTACAGCCGGATCAGGGTAGCGCCGTGGTCGGAAACCACAGCAGTCAGACCGCCGCCGGTGATGGTATACAGATAGGCGCTGCGCCCATCGGAACGAAGACCAAACAGTTCTTTCATAAGCAATCTCCTTTTTGTTTTGGAATAGCTGGAAAACATTATACTACATATGCCGGCATTTTTCAAACCCAAATGGAAAATTAAGCAAATTTTTCCGGTGGGTTAGGATGTTTTGTCAGAAACGGCTTTCCCTTGAATCAGCCAGGAAACTTCCTTTATAATGCCAACACGCCATGGGCGATGGTTGCAAATGAAGGGGAAATGGCAAAATGGGGAAGTGGAAGTGGCATCTGCTGGGGATCACAGCGGTGACTGCGATATGCTTGGGGTTGTTCAGTCCGGGAAAGCACGTCACGCCGATGCCGGCGGCAACGACACCGGTACGGCAGCGCCAGCAGGAAATGCCCGATAAAAAAGTGTCGTTACCCTGGCGCCAGGAGGATCTGGGCGTGGAAATTGAGGAGCTGGTAGCCTACGAGGGACCCTTTTTGGAGGACGGAAGCTACGAACCGGTGTCCGACGCGGCGGCAATCATGCTGCGCAATACCGGTTCTCGGGGGATCTCCTTTTGTATGGTGGCGGTGGAGATGGAAAGCCGGACGCTGTACTTTGCGGTGACATGGCTGCCGGCGGGGGAGCGAGCCTTGGTTTTGGAGCATGACGGGCAAGTATACACCCGGGAGGCCATTGCCGAATGCCGGGTAGTGGGGATTCGCTGGGAAGAATTTGAATCAGCGCCCTTGCAGGTGACCCAGCTTGGGGAAAAGGAACTGACGGTAACCAATCAGTCTGGGCAGACACTGGAAAACAGCTGCCTGCGGCACAAGCTCTATGTCAGCCAGGGGGATTATTACCTGGGGGGATTTTCCTTTTGCACCTATTTGCCCATCCTGCAGCCGGGAGAAAGCTGCCGCATCCGCCCGGAAAACTATGGCGCAGAAACGGCAAAAATTGTGGCAAAACTGAAAAAATAAAAGGAGTGGCAAGCGCCACTCCTTTTGCTGTATTAAAGAACCTTGGACAGGAAATCCTGCAGACGGGGGTTTTGAGGATTGTCGAACAGCTCCTCGGGGGTGCCCTGTTCCAGAAGCTTGCCCTCGTCCATGAACACCATCCGGTTGCCCACTTCCCGGGCAAAGCCCATTTCGTGGGTAACCACCACCATGGTCATGCCCTCTTGGGCCAGCTCCTTCATAACGGAGAGAACTTCACCTACCATTTCGGGGTCCAGTGCGGAGGTGGGCTCGTCAAACAGCATGACCTCGGGCTCCATCATCAGCGCCCGGACGATAGCCACACGCTGCTTCTGACCGCCGGAGAGCTGAATGGGATAAGCAGATGCCCGGTCGCCCAGACCGACACGCTCCAGCAAGGCCAATGCCTTGCTAACCGCCTCCGCTTTGGGCATTTTCAGCACTTTTACGGGAGCCAGGATCATGTTTTCCAGAATGGTCTTGTGGGGGAACAGATTAAAATGCTGGAACACCATGCCCATCTTCTGGCGGTGCAGGTTGATATCGACCTTTTCCACCTTGTTCTGCTTGTTGATGAACTTTTTCTTGGTGATGTCGATATTGTGGAAGATGATCTCACCGTCGGTGGGCTCTTCCATGAGGTTCAAGCTCCGCAGAAAGGTGGACTTACCGGAGCCGGAGGGGCCGATGACGACCATCACATCGCCCTTGAAAATGTCGATGCTCACATCGTCCAGGGCTTTGATGGCACCCTTGTTGTAGTACTTTTTCAGGTTCTTGACCTGGATCAGTTTACCGTTTGTCACCGCGGCTCATCCTCCTTTCGAAATATGCGACCAGCTTGGAAGTGGGGAAGCACAGGCAGAAGTATACTGCCGTAGCCACCAGCAAGGGTTCCATAACGATGTAATTGGCACCCTGAACCGCCGTCACGGCAAACATCAGATCCTGCACACCGATAGTATAGGTGATGGAGGATTCCTTGATAATCACGACGAATTCGTTGGCGATGGCCGGCAGGATGTTCTTGATAGCCTGGGGCAAAATGATGTTGGTCAGGGTCTGTACCTTGGTCATACCCAGGCTCCGGGCGGCTTCAGTCTGGCCGCCGTCAATGGACTGAATGCCGCTGCGGATGATCTCACACAGGTAAGCACCGGAGTTCATACCCAGCGCCACAACACCGGGGATAAAGCGGTTGGACTTCAGAAAGCCGAACATAGTGAAAGAGGGCAGCTCGATGAGCTTGCCGAATACGCCGTGATAGATGATCATGATCTGCACCAGAACAGGGGTGGAGCGGAGAATCTCAACATATGCGGTGGCCAGGAACGCGATGGGATTAAACTTGCTGACAGCGACGAGAATCCGGCTGTTGCGAATCCGGCCATTTTTGCCGTAAGCCAGGAACCGGAAGGGTCGGATGTCGGTCATACGCATGATGGCAAGCAAGATGCCCAGCACAAAGCCGATGACAACTGTGAACAAAGCCAGCATAATGGTGGTGAAGATACCTTGTTCAATCAGCTTGATATAGCGGAAAGTTTTTTCAAAACCTTCTGCGGTAATAAAGTTGTTCATTGCAGTTTCCTTTCCGATACACACCAAATTCCTCCCCGGGTCAAGGGGAGGAATTTTGATGTAAGTAAATTATTCTTCGTCGGAGGGCTCGGTGGGCTTGCCGTCGGGACCCAGCAGACCCTGGTAGTTATCACCGGCTGCCAGTTCCAGAGCCTCGGCCACGAACTTAGCGAATTGGCCATCGTCGACGCACTTGTTCAGAGCTTCGTTAACATACTTCAGCAGGTCGGCGTTGCCCTTCTTGACACCGATAACGTTACCTTCAGCTTCATAGGGAACTTCACAAACGATCTGCAGGTCGGGGTAGTTGGCGCTGTAAGCAACAGCCACGTCCCATTCCACATAAGCGCCGTCGATCTTGCCGCTGACCAGCTCAGCGATGATGTCGGTTGCCTTGACCAGGTTGATCAGCTGAGCGTCGGGGCTGTACTGGGCAGCCAGGTCGTTCTGGATGGTACCGGTCTGGGCAGCGATCTGATACTCGGACTTGTTGGTGGAGGCCAGATCGGTGAACTTGGAAGCATTGGCTTTGGTGGTAATGAAGGCCTGCTTGCCTTCGTAGTACATATCGGAGAAGTCTACGGAATCCTCACGGTCAGGGTCGGGGGACAGACCGGCGATGGCCAGGTCTGCGGTGCCGGCGGCCATTTCACCCATAATGCCGTTGAAGTCCATGGGGACGACTTCCAGAGTCAGACCCAGGTAGTCAGCGATGTACTTGGCCAGAGCCATGTCAAAGCCGGCCAGGGAGGGGTTGCCTGCCTCGTCCAGAGCGTAGAACTCATAGGGTGCATAGTCGGGAGAGGTAACAACGGTGAGGTAACCCTCTTTGACGGTTGTGATGTTGTAGGTGTTCTTGCCGGGGGCTTCTTCCTGGTCTGCGGTGCAGCCGGCGAACATGCCCAGCATCATAAGTACAGCCATTGTCAAAGCAATCAGTTTTTTCATTTTTCATTACTCCTTTTCTTGCACCCGGGGAGGTGCGTTGTTGATGTGTGCATTATAGCTCGAATATTATGCACCGTCAATTGTGTGTAAATCCAAGAGATGTCCAGAAATAAAGAGATAAACTGTGCATAATACACAAAATGGAAAACTAAAAATGCATAAATGCATAAAATGCTAAAAAAATCACAATTGAATAAACGAATAAATTAAGCGCATAAATGAAAACACCTTCCCAAATTTTCGGGAAGGTGTGTATTTTGCACTGCGGATCAATGTCCTTGCGCCAGCGTACGGATAACCTCTCCTGCCAGGATCAGCCCGGCAGCTCCGGGGACAAAAGCCACAGAACCGGGGAGACTGCGGCGGGAAGAACCGGCGGGGATGGGCTCGCTGGGATCGGCCTCCGGCGTTAGCGGGAGCTCCTTGGAGTAAACGACCTTGACTTTCTTGATGCCTCGTTTGGCGCATTCCTTGCGGATCACCCGAGCCAGGGCGCAGCCGGAGGTCTTGGAGATGTCTGCCACCTCAAAGGCGGCAGCATCCAGCTTATTGCCGGTGCCCATGCAGCTGATGATGGGTACGCCAGCTTTCTGTGCCTGCTCCATCAGCGCCAGCTTGCCGGTGACAGTATCGATGGCATCAATAATATAATCGTATTGAGTAAAATCGAATTCACCGGCGGTTTCCGGCAGATAGAAGGTCTTGTAGGTGGTGATTCGGATGGTGGGATCGATGTCCCGGATTCTGGCGGCGGCCACATCCACCTTGTATTGCCCAATGGTGGAATGAGTAGCCAGAAGCTGACGGTTGATATTGGTGATGCTTACGGTGTCATTATCGATAAGATCCAGCGATCCGATGCCGCTGCGGGCCAAAGCCTCCGCGGTGTAGCCGCCCACGCCGCCCAGACCGAAGAGTGCAACCCGGGCGTTTCGCAGCCGGGTGATGGCGTCGTCACCCAGCAGCAGCCGGGTACGGGAATACTGATCAGTCATAGCAATACTCCTTACATTTGTTTTTGTTATTTTACCACGGATTGCCCGATTGTGTCAATAAATCGATGTCATCCTGAGCTCAGGGCGATGCCCTGAGCCGAAGGATCCGCTCCCTTATAAAAGAATACGGATTCTTCGACTTCGCAGTCGATGGCTGCTTCGCTCAGAATGACAAAGCAGGCGACCAATTGCGGCCTCTACAAATTACGTTGCCTGTGGGGCGTGAAATTTGAAAATAATTCTTCCTCTGAGGCGCAAAACTAATTGACGGCGGGGAAAATATGCGATATAGTTATAGTTGTCATATTTTGACGAAAGCTATAAACAGAAACGGGGGAGGATAATGTCCAAAGAACTCATCAGGCTCCGGGATCTTACCATGGAGTTCGACGGGGAACGTATACTCGACGGCATCAATCTCTATATTAATGACCACGAATTTTTAACTTTGCTCGGCCCCTCCGGCTGCGGAAAGACTACAACGCTGCGGATCATCGGCGGTTTCCTTACGCCTACATCCGGCACGGTGACCTTTGACGGTGAATGCATCAACGATGTACCGCCCTACCAGCGACAGATCAACACCGTTTTCCAGCGTTACGCCCTGTTTCCCCATTTGAATGTATTTGACAATATCGCATTCGGCCTGCGGGTGGCCAAGCTGCCCAAAGACGAGATCAACCAGCGGGTTCAGGAGATGCTGGAGATCGTCAGCCTGAAGGGCTACGGTCATCGGCAGATCCAGTCCCTTTCCGGCGGTCAGCAGCAGCGCGTGGCAATTGCCCGTGCGTTGGTGAACCGTCCTAAGGTGCTGCTTCTGGATGAACCTCTGGGCGCACTGGATCTGCGCCTGCGCAAGGATATGCAGATCGAGCTGAAGCGGATCCAGCAGGCCATGGGCATTACCTTCGTCTATGTCACCCACGATCAGGAAGAAGCGCTTTCCATGTCTGATACGGTGGTTGTCATGGATAAAGGCCGCATCCAGCAGATCGGCAAGCCGGAAGATATATATAATGAACCCAAAAACGCCTTCGTTGCGGATTTCATCGGCGAGAGCAACATTCTCGACGGTGTGATGCTGGAGGATTACAAGGTCCGTTTCTTTGGCCGCACCTTCCAGTGTGTGGACAAGGGCTTTGAACCCAACGAAAGCGTGGATGTGGTTATCCGTCCCGAGGATATCGACATCGTGGCGCCGGATCAGGGTCACCTGGTCGGTACGGTCACCTCTGTAACCTTCAAGGGACTCAATTACGATATCATCGTAGAATTCAAGGGCTTCAAGTGGCTGATCCAGACTACGGATCACTGCGCCGAAGGCTCTACCATCGGCATTCGTTTGAACCCGGAAGATATTCACATCATGAAGAAGAGTGAATATTCCGGCATGTTTGGCGATTACAGCTCCTACTCTGCCGAGTACGACGAGCTGACGGAGGATGCCGGCGATGAAGAAGAATAAGTCTGTTTTGCTAAGCGTGCCCTACATGCTGTGGATGCTGGCCTTTACGCTGATTCCGCTGTGTGTTGTGGGCTACTACGCCCTGACAGATCCGGTGACCAAGAACTTTTCTTTGGGCAACCTGCAGGATCTGTCCATGTATCTGCCGGTACTGGGTCAGTCTGTGGGCTACGCGCTGATTTCTGCGCTGATTTGCCTGCTGCTGGGCTATCCTGTGGCGTATTACATCGCCCACCGGGGCCCGGTGGCACAGAAGATGCTGTATATGCTGGTGATGCTGCCTATGTGCATGAGCTTTTTGCTCCGCACGTTGGCCTGGGTTGGCTTACTGCAGGATACGGGCATTATCAACAATATCCTGGATGCTGTCGGCATCGGCAGGCTGCAGCTGATCCGCACCCCCGGCGCGGTGATCTTAGGCATGGTGTATAACTACCTGCCTTATATGATCCTGCCGCTGTATACCACTCTGGTGAAGATGGACGATCGGCTCATCGAAGCGGCAGAGGATTTGGGCTGCAACAGCCTGCAGACCTTTGGCCGGGTGATCCTGCCTTTGAGCGTGCCGGGTATTCTGTCCGGTATTACCATGGTCTTTGTGCCTGCGGTGTCCACCTTCTATATTTCCCAGAAGCTGGGCGGCACCGACACGGTGCTCATTGGCGACCAGATCGAGGACTGGTTCAAGCAGGGTGATAATCCCAACCTGGGCGCGGCGCTGAGCTTGGTGCTGATGCTGCTGGTGTTTGTCTGCACCGGCATCATGAACCGCTTCGGCGGCGATGAGGAAGGCGGTGTCATCGTATGAAAAGAGCGAACCGCATCCTTACCATCTTAATGTTCATTTTCCTGTATATCCCAATGGTGGTGCTCATCGTGGCATCCTTCAATACAGGAAAAGATATCACCCAGTTTGAGGGCTTTACCCTGCGGCAGTACGGGGAACTGTTCCGGGATCAGGATCTGCTGGGACTTTTGGGCAACTCCATTCTGATCGCCCTGCTGTCTACCGCTATTTCCGTGACCTTTGGTACGCTGGCGGCGGTGGGCATCCACCGGCTGAAGCCCAAAATGCGGAAACTGGTCATGAGCATGACCAATATCCCCATGACCAACCCGGATATCGTTACCGGTGTGTCCCTGAGCCTGCTGTTCGTTTTCGTAGGCACAGGCCTGCTGGGTAATCGGGAGTCCTTGAATTTCTGGACGCTGCTGATTGCTCACGTTACCTTCGGTTTGCCCTATGTCATCCTGAATGTGATGCCCAAGCTGCAGCAGATGAATCCGGCGCTGACGGACGCTGCCATGGACTTGGGCTGCACCCCGGTGAAGGCTTTCTTCAAGGTCATCCTCCATGAAATCAGCCCCGGTATCGTAGCCGGCGGCATCATGGCCTTTACCATGAGCCTGGATGATTTCGTTATCAGCTATTTCGTCACCGGTTCTGACTTTGTCACGCTGCCGGTGGAGATATACACCTACACCAAAAAGCCTATTCAGCCCAAGGTGTACGCCATGTTTACCCTGCTGTTTCTGCTGATTGCCGTGCTGATGGTGGGTATGAACCTGCTGCAGATCCGTGCCGGCCGGAAGAAGGACAGCAAGCGTCCGATATCCAAGCCTTGGCAGATCGCCCGGCGGTGCATTGCCGTTGCGGTGGCGCTGGCATTGGTGGTTGGCGGCGGGTTCCTGTTCTTCGGAAACCGTCAGGAGAAGATCATCCTGAATGTGAAGAACTGGGGCATGAATATGGCAGACGGCACCGATGACACTCTGGACATTATCGCAGCCTTTGAGGAAAAGTATCCCAATATCAAGGTCAATATGTCCTACTACGAATCCAACGAGGCACTGTACTCCCAGCTGAAAAACGGCGGCATTACCGTGGATGTGATCATTCCGTCTGACTATATGATCCACCGGATGATCGAGGAAGGTATGCTGCTGAAGCTGAACTTCGACAACATTCCCAACTTCCAGTATGTTGATGAGGAGCCCTTCAAAAACAATAACAGCTATGATCCCACCAACGAATACTCCGTTCCCTATACCTGGGGCACTGTGGGCATCCTGTACAATTCCAAGTATGTGGATGAAGCGGATGTCACCGGCTGGGAGCTGATGTGGAATGAGAAGTATGCCGGTAAGATCCTGATGATTGATAACTCCCGGGATGCTATGGGCATCGCCCAGTACCTGTTGGGTTACGATGTCAATACCCCGGATAAGGCGGAGCTTCAGGCCTGTGCCGACAAGCTGGCTGAGCAGCGGCCTTTGGTTCAGCAGTATGTTATGGATCAGATCTACTCCACCATGGAAAACGAGGAAGCCTGGATCGCCGCTTACTATGCCGGCGACTGCATGCTGATGATGGAGAATAACCCGGATCTGCGGTTCTATCTGCCGGAGCACCAGGGCTTCAACCGGTTCACCGATGCCATGTGTATCCCCACTTGCAGCCAGGAAAAGGAAGCTGCTGAGCTGTTTATTAACTTTATGTGCGACCCGGAGATTTCCGGTGCCAACATGGACTATATCTGCTATGCTTCTCCCATTTCCGAGGCGAAGAACCATATGGAGGAGTACCTGGCAGAAAGCGACATCATCTATCCCGATTCTAAGATTTTGGAAAAGGGAACAGCTTATAAGTACCTGGGCGGCGATACTGCCCGGTATGTGGAAAGCCTGTATCAGGCTGCCACAAAGACAGCGGATAACCAGGAGGCGGGAGGCAGCTTGGTGATACCCATCGCAATGCTGGTGGTGTTGGTTGGCGCAGGTGGCGGCCTGTGGATCCTGAAACGGAAGAAACGCAAGCGTTGATAAGAAAAACACTGCTGAAAAATTTCGGCAGTGTTTTTTGCGTTGCATTGCTTTCGGCAGTGTGATAAGATAGTCGAAAAGGGAAGGATAGGGAATTATGAAAGAACATATCGATACCATACCGGTAAATGACGCCTTTGATTCCGGGGATGAGTGTCCCTTCTGCTGGCTGGAGCGGAAAGCGGAGCAGAGTACCATCCGCTATGTGGCAGGCCCCGGTGCCAGCTACATGGAGCCGGATGTCCGGGCGGCCACCGATGCGGCAGGCTTCTGCGGCGTGCATCTGGAAAAGCTCTATGACTACGGCAATACCCTGGGCAGCGCGCTGATGCTCCAGACCCACATGGCAGGTTTGCTGACGGAATTTCGTGCCGGCGCGGAAGGTTTTACACCTCCTGTAAAACATGGCATTTTTGGCAAGAAAAATAGTGAACCCCAGGAAACCTGGTGGCAGCGGCTCCATAAGCGGCAGGAGAGATGCTTCATCTGTGAACGAAGGGAATACCACATGACCCGGTATTTTCACACCTTTTTCGTCATGCTCCGGGAGCCGGAATTCCGGGAAAAGGTGGCAGCCTCCAAGGGCTTCTGCCTGCGGCATTTTGCCAAGCTCATGGACTTGGCGGAAACAGAACTGCCCAATTCCCAGCACGAGTGGTTTTATTCCACGGTGCTGTCACTGACAGAAGAGAATTTGCTTCGGGTGAAAAAAGACCTGGACTGGCTGATCGCCAAGTATGACTACCGCAATGCCGGTGCGGACTGGAAAAACTCCCGGGATGCCCTGCCCAGAACCATGCAAAAGATCCAGGGGCTCCACCCGGCAGACCCACCCTATAAGGAAAAATAAGCCGTCAAAGCAGTTCGTTATCGTAGACAGCCCGGATACCGCCGATGAATTTCGGCCGGGTTCTGGCGGCGACCACCAGAGCATCGCCGATGCAGTTATTTTCCAATCGAACCGGCACTGCTACGCTTTTTAAGTGCATACCGATGAGGGTCAGACCGATGTCCAAGCCGGCGTCTGCCCGAATCTGCTCCACGGCCACAGGATCGGCAAAACCGGCATAGGCGGCAGTGGCCAGAGAACCGCCGGCCTTGGGCTGGGGTACTACATTGACGGTTTCCGCATTGGCGGCAGCGGATCGCTCCAGAATGATCGCCCGGTTTAAGTGCTCGCAGCACTGTACCGCCAGGTAAAGCCCCCGGCTCTGCGTATACGCATGGAGCGCCCGGAAAATCTGTTCGGCAGCCTCGGGGCTGGAATTGGTGCCGATTCTCGCACCCAGCACCTCGCTGGTAGAGCAGCCTACCACGACGGTTTGACCGGGCTTTAGGCTGGCCTTTTCGACCAACTCTTCGATAGCGGCCTTGGTTTGCAGATAAATCTTGTTAAGCATAACGGATTCCTCCCGATGAAATGGGGATTTTTCAATATAGTAGCAGATTCTTATGGGTTTTTCCACATCTTTTTACCAAGGAACGATGAGAATATGAAATTACTGATACACGCGCTGACCAAATTTACCTGCGGCTTGCTGCTGGTGGGATTGCTGATCTTCCTCCCGGCAGGCACATTGGCCTATGCCGGAGGCTGGCTTCTTATGGGGCTGCTGTTTGGGCCAATGCTGATAGCCGGGTTCGTGATGCTTTTCAAGACACCGGAATTTCTGGAAAAACGGCTGGATGCCAAGGAAAAGCAGACTACACAAAAAGGCGTGCTGGCATTTTCCGGGCTCATGTTTATCGGTGGTTTCGTGGTGGCAGGACTGGATTTCCGCTTCGGTTGGTCGAATATGCCCCATTGGGTGGTCATCGCCGCCTCGGTGCTGTTTTTGGCTGCCTTTGCCCTGTATGCCGAGGTCATGCGGG
Organism: Oscillospiraceae bacterium; assembly: GCA_015068125.1. Lineage (GTDB taxonomy): Bacteria > Bacillota > Clostridia > Oscillospirales > Oscillospiraceae > Faecousia. The sequence continues at coordinate 145,449 of SVLD01000001.1, forward strand.
AAAATGCCTACCTCAGCCGCACCATCAAGGTAGAAGAAGGGCAGACGGTGGTGGACACCGGGCTGTACGGCATCGTCCGGCATCCTATGTATATGGCCACCATCCTGCTGTTTTTGATGATCCCGCTGATCCTGGGCTCCTGGTATGCCCTGATCGTCTTTGCGTTCTATCCGGCAATTATCATTGTCCGGCTGAGGGACGAGGAAGCCCTGCTGACAAAAGAACTCCCCGGTTATGCCGAGTATAAGCAAAAGGTAAAATACCGGATCATTCCCTTTATTTGGTGATGTGCTTGCTGTTTCGACAATTATCGAGTAAAATAGCGAGAGCTCCCAAACAAATACGGAGGAACATAGATGGAAATAAATTATCGCTGGAAAAAATCCTATAAAACCGCAAAATATCCCATCCGCCAGCCCAGGTGGCTGACCTGGTTGATTTGGGTTTTGTCCAAATTTGCCCTGATCGGCAAGAAATACAAGCTGGAGACTATTGATATGGAGGGCTTGGAGCCACCGTATATCATCTTCAGCAACCATATGGCCTTTATTGATTTTGAGCTTTCCGCCATGGTCACTTACCCCAAGCGGGTAAACAATGTGGTCAACATCGACGGCTACCACAGGATGCCCTGGTTACTTACCTGGATCGGCTCTATCTGCACCCGGAAATTTACCAATGATATCCATCTGGTGAAATCTGTTCGGCGTGTTGTGGAAAACGGGGATATCCTGTGCCTGTATCCCGAAGCCCGGTACACCCCCATCGGTACCACCTCGTTTTTGCCGGACTCCCTGGGCCCCTGGTGAAAATGAACAAGGTGCCGCTGGTAGTGGTTACCCACCATGGCAACTACCTGTATTCGCCTTTCTGGGCATACAAAAACAAGCGGAAAGTGCCTATGCGGACGGTTTTCCGCCAGGTGCTGACGGCACAGCAGGTGGAGAGCATGCGCGTTGAGGAGATCAACGCCGTGATCCGGGATGCTATGCAGTACGATGAATACCGTTATCAGCTGGAAAACAATATTCAGATTACAGAGCCCAACCGGGCTGAGGGACTGCAGAAGGTGCTGTACCAGTGCCCCCATTGCCACACGGAATTCCAGATGGCCACCGAGGGCGCGGAGATTTTCTGCAAAAAGTGTGGAAAGCGTTGGTATATGCAGGAAAACGGCCAGCTGTGCGCCACAGAAGGGGAGACGGAGTTCCCCCATATTCCGGATTGGTTCGAATGGGAACGGGAGCAGGTGCGCCAGGAGATACTGCGTGGTGAGTATTGCTACGAGGATGAGGTTGATGTTTATTCCTTCCCCCGGTGCTATCGCTTTATCCCTCTGGGAAAGGCCAAGGTACGGCATGACTTCGAGGGCGGCTTTACAATCGACGGTCACTATCGGGGCGAGAATTATCATATCCACCGCCCGCCAAAGGGCATGAACAGCCTTCATGTGGAGTACGATTTCCACCGCTTCCGGAAGGAAAACTGCTTCGATATCTCCACCCAGGATGACTCGTTCTACTGCTATCCCACCAACCCCGATATTATTACCAAGTTGGCTTTTGCCACAGAGGAGATCTATAAGCTCCAGACCGCCGCAAAAGTTACCGCGAAATAACGCAAAACGGAGTGGAATTTCCACTCCGTTTTGCTTTTTTGCAGGCGAGAATACCGGGAGCGCACATTGGCGGAACTTTCAGGTAGCGCCGCGAAAAATCTAACCGCTAATCTCTTGAATGCCATGGCCTCGGGAGGTGGACAGAATGAATACATATGGATAAAGTGGACTAAATAGCACCAAAATCACGAATAAAAATACATTATGTGACAGTTGGTATACAGTGTTTCGTCGTAATTCAAGATTTATTCAAGATAAAAGTGTTGCGGGTAACGCAGGTGTTGCGGGCTACCCGGCACAAGAAAGGACGAAACTATGAAGTACTTATCAACCAGAGAAATGGCAGAGAAATGGGGCGTTTCCATAACCTTAATTAAGAGATTATGCAATCAGGACAGAATCCCCGGAGCAGTATACAGAGAGGGCGTTTGGCGCATCCCAGAAGACGCAATCCGCGTGTCGCGGACAGATTTAGAGTATACATCGGAGCAAGAGTTGCCGGAACTGGCCAAAAAGCTGCAAAATCAGAAGAAAAAGCGGAATTTTCACGGTTTGTACGATTTCACTGTAATTGACCTGACTTACTCATCTTCCCGGATGGCAAGCGTCCGTTTAACCCGCCAGCAGGTGGAAACCATCTTCAAGAAAGGCAAGGTTCGGGAATCCTTTGAACCCCTGAAAGTCTCCGATGTGATCGAGGTGCTGAACCACATCCATTGCGTGGATTACATCCTTGATCACGTGATGGAACCCCTGACCCAGAAGTTTATCCGCAAGCTCCACCATATTCTGATGACCGGGACGGTGGATGAGTATAAGGAGCAGGTTCGACCCGGTGAGTACCGGACGGTCACATCCCGTCCCCGGGATCGACAGCTCCTGCACCCGGACAAAATCCATTCCAGTCTGGCAGAGCTGATCAACGGCTATGAAAAACAGTCTGACATCGAGCGCAATCACATTCTGGACTTCCATGTCCGGTTTGAGGAGATTTTCCCCTTCGAGGACGGAAACGGTCGTGTTGGCAGACTCATTCTATTTAAGGAATGCCTGCGCCATAATGTTATGCCTTTTATCATCGACGACAAACGCCGTTCCCGGTATCTGCGCGGCATCAAAGAATGGCAGGTCGACCGCTACGAACTGGTGGACGTGGTGATGGAAGCCCAGGACCGCTTCGAAGCCCAAATCGAACTTCAAAAGCTCTACGCCCACTCCCGGCTCTACCTCCCCGCCGACTACAAGGAGGACTAAGCTATGGATATGAAGAAATTCTGCCCCGATACCGACACCGTCCTGGAGCTGCTGTACAACACCTATTACGAGCACGTGTGCACCGATGACACCGACGAAATCAAACAGGCTTTCGACGACCTCTACAACGCCCTGTCCGATAAAACCCTCAAGGAAAAGGACGCCATTATCGACCTTGTCTGTGACCTCTGCCGCCTGCACCAACAATCCGGCTTCATCGCTGCCCTCAAACTCGCCCACCGCCTCTCCCAAGAATTGAACACCTAACCAACGCAAAGGGCCGCCCGGTCACCCCGGACGGCCCGGTGAAGATATTTGCAATTATCCTGTTATAGTGATATAATAAAAAAACTGCTGACATATAGTAGCTGTTAAACTAGGGGGAATAATATGGGCTTCTTACAAAATCCGTGGTTTGTTGGGATTGCAACAGGCTTAATTAGTGGTGTGTTAGTATTTTTCTTAACGAAATGGATTATGGACAAAAAGGGAAAGACCGAATACTACAAACAAGTAAAGGCTGCCAATAGCAGCGTTATTGGATCACTTAAACCATATGTTGCAGATAAAGGGTTACCTGAGTTGGAGGTGTTTAAAGCACTAATTGCATCAACTTCACGACTTTTTAATGTAGACGAAAAGGATATGTATTCAATCAGCCTTTATTGTGAGGAGTTGATCAGGGAAATCATCAGTGATGTTTATGTTTCAAATGAGAAGAAGGCTGAATATACAAAATCGTTAGCAGAATATAAAGCAAGTATTAATAACCGCGAAAAGGAATTAAAGCTTTCTGAAATGAAATTGGTAACGGGTCAATACAATGAAAAAATGAAAAGCCGAGTAAGTATGTATTTAGCGGTTATGGCATCATTTATTAGTTTGTTGGGAACGCTGTTTTTCACTTCAGATAAGGAACTTATAGAAGGTATTGAGTATATTTCAGATACAGGTTCAATTCTATTGATTCCTATTATGCTGCTACTTATAATGTTCTCGTTGCTTGCTATGCTGTTTATGTCTGAAACACTTCTGAAGGTAGTAAAGAGAAAAACAACGAAATCAGATAACAAAACGGAATGATGCATAAAGACAAAAGCAAAGTAAGCTTTTGGGGATTAACTTTAGAAATTAATACAAACAACCAGACCAGTCGTTGTAGACTGATCTGGTTGTCTTTATGTAGCTTAATTTAGTTTAACAATTTGGTATTTGCATGATCCTGAAATACGCTGCACTTGATAGAGACAGTCATCAATCCAATATGTTATTTTATCTTCCGCTTCATCATTGGTGTATATGTTTGTACAAATTAAATTGTGTTTTTCGTTTGTACCACCACAGGAAAGAGGGAGAATGTGGTGGATGTTCCAACCACAGTAAATTACCTTTCCCCAGTGATTAACGCAAAACTCCTCATCCCCATATGCGTCTCTGCACATAAGGTTGCCATGGAAGTCTTCTGCAAATTGGACATTGCCAAACTGCTCACCCCACAAACGAAGTGCATTTGTTTTACAGATTTTCATTGTATCACCTCCAACTCGGATCAAAATAAAAAGCCCATACACTATTGCGTGTACAGACTTCAAAGATCCGAGTTTGACGCTTTACACGCATAGCTACGCAGACGGTCAATGTGTGGCCGTCTATGAAGTATGGTGTAAAGCTTTGATACAGCATCTGGGCCCACCACAAAGGGAGAGGAGAATCTCCCCGGAGCCTATCCGTGGGTTCTCAACGACGTAACGAGAATTTGGATCGGCGTTGATAGTATCGCAGAGTTACAAATTTTACTCAGGTAACAAGTTTTATGCACCGTTGTCCTTTTCGGATTTCTCGTCGCTCCGTCATACAAGTTTGCATAAATTAACATCAAGCGTTACCTATAAGAAATTATACTATTACAATGAAGTGATGTCAAGGATGCTATTGCGCCCAAATAAGAAAATGCACATTGGGTGGTGACGGGGCAAATTGATTCGCCGGTGCCCTTTAACTCACCCTCCGCCTCTCCCATGAATAAAATACTTAACTTCCCCAACGCACAAGGTCGCCCAACTGGGAGGTCTTATGTCTTTCCACAAAGCGTTTATAGCGACAGGTGTATTTCTCCAAATTTTGCAAAGTATATATATTACGATAATGGGGTAGCAGTGAATGCTACATCAACATCCGTATTTTTAGTGGGGGGATTAATCAATGAAATATAGCATATTGATTAACGAAGATAGCCACAAAAGAATATATACTGTGGATCAAATAGGAGAAGAGCAACTTTTTCGGTTAGTGGGCCATATACAAAAAACTCTTCATCAATCAGAAACGAACGAACCGATTGATGAAGAGTTAATTGCATTTGCTGAGAATGATTTAGGGGTAAAACTCAATTTGGTCAAAATAGTTGCAGAAATCAATATTAGCAAACCGTTACAAGATTGGTAACTAAATAATCCTTGTTAGCTTCAAAAGATTTAGGGGCATATCCACACATTTGACATGTGTGAATAATTTTCTGACAAAAACTATTGACAGCAGCGGGTGATAGAGACAGAATTGGATGACCGTCTTCCCCTGGTAAAATGTATATATCAACAAATTTGTCTTTAACATTTAAAGGTTCTTGAGGCTTAAATCCGTCAATGTTAAAAATCCAATGATCTTTCTGTGTTACCCATGCTGCACCAATCTCCATTAATTCTCCCCAACTGGCCTGAGGATTTTCGGGCTCAACATTAATGACATTTTTGCTTGTAACAAAGAGAACGTAGATCATTTCAGAAGACGCACTGTTAACAAAGAACTTTTGGAGATATCCGTAAATGTCGTTTTCAGGCAAATTGGTTTCCGGGTCGGGTCCGTTGGAATAAATGATATCGTCCTTAGGTACGTTGTTAAAGAGCAACATATTGTAAATTGCATTCGCTACATGGCGATCCGGAAATGTTTGACTGATCATGATTTTCTTTTTGTTAGCATCCACAACAGATTTGAATCCTAACAAGGGCTTCATCGCTTCAATTTCAGAAGTGACCGCGCTTTCAATCTCCTCAGAATTCAAATTAGCACCGCCTAATTTGGTGGACAAATTGCTAACCATACTCTTTGTTGTAGACTCCAACTTCTTGCGAAGGCGTGCTTCTTCGTCTGCCTTTTTTGCCTCTTTTTCGGCATCCTTAAGGGCTTTTTCTGCAGCGGCAAACTGTTCATGAAGCCGGACAACCTTATCTGTAGCTTCGCGAATATACTTTAGGGCAGTAATCCATCGCGGATCACTTTCGTTGTACCCTTGTCTGTTAGTGCCCGCCATGTCTGGGAAATCAGGTGCTTCAAAAGCGTCGATATACAGGTTTCCAACAATATAGCTTTCATACACTCTGTTTTTTCCAATAATAGATAGGACATTTCGCAAGCCCATTTTGTTGTGAGCAAAAATAGCTAAATAGTTATCTGAAAACTCGTTGATCTCCTTTTTCATGCCCCTAGTTGTTTTGTATGTACCAATCCAACCATAAATCCTAATGGTCAAATCTCTAGGGGTGCCATTGCTATCTAGCATATTGATAGTTTCAGAAAACTCATCGAGATGCATGGTTTGCAAGGAGTGATCATTTTGGGGTAAAGTTTTTTCAAGGTATCGTTTTTGTTCACCTATGGAAATGAAGGACGCAAGTCTATTGGTAACATCTTTTTCGTCAGGAACAAGTAGTTTTTCTGTTCCTTTGTAGTTAATGTGAATTTTAAAATCGTCAATGTCATTTGGAAAGATCTTTGCTAAATTCCGCATAATAGTTTCTTGCAGTTTTGGTATCGGAACTTTGGGGCTTTCCATAATGACAGCAGTGCCATGAGTCGAGATTTTCTTAAGAGAATACTCACTGGTATTGAGTTGCCTTAACACCTCGTCGTCTCGCTCAATGCGGTGAGGGATAAATACGGCCACAGGCTGTCCATTTTGTACGGTAATTAATTTAAATCCTTTAGAAATACAAAGTGCAGCCAGCTTTCCAACGCCTTTCCGACCCATTTTCAGGCGCTTTTTACTTGATGTTTTAGCATTTGCTTCGCAGTCTCTAGACTCTCCGCCGACAACCAAATATTTGTCGTCTAAATTATCCGCAGACATGCCGTTGCCATCGTCTTCAACTCGTATTTCGTTGTCGCTAATATAGACATAAACATTTTCTGCGTCGGCGTCATAGGCATTGGCGATCAATTCTGCTAACACAAAATACATGTTTGTATACAAATCCTTACTAAGGAGTTCAAGCATTCTGGGGCTGACTTTTAGTTTAAAATCTCTATCTTCCATTTTTTATCCTCAAATATCAATATTGTGAGCTAATAAATGTTCTCGAATTGTAATTCCAATAATTTCGCCGAGCCTGACCGGGACGGCGTTTCCGATATGCCGACCGATACTAGTGATAGAGAACGGCACATCAGGATCTATAAAGTCGTATTCCGGGGGGAAGGTCTGTAATAAAGCGCCTTCTCTAAGGGACAGAGCTCGATCTTGCTCGGGATGACCGTATCTTCCAGTTCCGTATCTAAAGAACTGAGTTGTAATTGTAGGGCCCACTTGATCCCAACTCATTCGACCGTAGACGGAACTGTATGTTTGTCCGGTTTCACGTCTATGACATGGACATCTAAGTTCTTCGGGCCAATCGTGCCATGTGCCGCCGGGAACAGATGCTTGAATTCGTTGGAGGTTTATATCAGACAATTCAGAAGCATGATGCAGCGGGTCGTCGGCGTGAATTTCACCCGCCCGAATAGCTGGTAGTGCACCGATAAAATTGCGCACAGGTACGTTGTGCCTATCGTGGGTAGGGGGAATAATATGAATATCTCCTAATAAAGAACCCACAAGGACAAAACGTCTTCGGCTTTGTGAAATTCCGTAGTCCGGACAATATACAACTCCCATATCATAATGGTACCCATTGCGATCAAGTAATGCGAGAAACTCTTCAAAAACAGCGCTTTTTTGAAGTTGTGGCACATTTTCCATAGAAATAATAGTGGGATGTGCTTCTTCAATAAGTCGGCCAAACTCTAACAAGAGATTGTATTTTTCGTCCTGAAGATTTGCGTCGCCAAGTTTAGAGCGCATTAATGAGAACGGCTGACACGGAGCGCAACCTACAAGTATTCGTATGGCATCAGCATTGTATAACTCTGCAAGGTTTTCCCCTGCAACATCGCGGACACTTTCTTGGTGGAAGGCTACACCATTATTGTGCTCATATGCATATCTGCAGGTACCATCAATGTCAAAACCTGCGATAACATTAAGCCCAGCATCCAATAATCCACGCGTTAAGCCGCCAACTCCGCAAAACAAATCAATAACTTGTGCAGGCAATGACATCACCTCCTACTAAGCAGTTGTACTTATTCATCGCTTTCGTCCTCAAAGGAATAGTCATTTAGTTCATCAAAATCAAGGAACTCAGCCAAAGTCATATTGAAAGCTAAAGCAACCTTGTGCAGAGTGGCAACTCTGGGATCTTTTGTGAGACCACGAACAATATTATCTAACGTGGATTGATTAATGCCGGCCATTTTTGCTAATTTGTTTATTGCAAATCCTCTCTCTCGGCATAATTGTCTAATTCTTTTGACATAAATTTTAGAATACTCCATAATCAATCCCTCGCAATCATCCTTACCCGTTAATGGGTTAACCTAATGATAACAGCGAAAAATGTCGACATTACCCGAATACGGGTTGACTTTGCGAATAAATATCCGCTACAATATCTATACCCATATTCGGGTAAAATAATGTAGCGGAGTGTTTATATGGCGGCATGTACATTTTTTGGTCACCGGGTTTGTCCGGAGACGATAAGGCCGAGGTTAAGAGAGGTGCTTATAGATCTGCTAACCAACCACGGAGTGGATATGTTCTATGTGGGCAACCAGGGGCAGTTTGATGCCTATGTGCATAGCGAGCTGAAGAAATTGAAGCAGGAATACCCGCAGATCAACTATGCAGTCGTGCTAGCCTATATGCCCGGCAAGAAAACAGAATACGATGACTATTCCGATACGATGCTCCCAGAGGGGATTGAGTCCGTCCACCCACACTATGCCATCTCCTGGCGCAATAACTGGATGCTCAAACAATCTGACTACGTCGTCACCTACATCACCCACACCTGGGGCGGTGCATATCAGTACGCAGAAAAAGCCAGGCGGCAAAAGAAAGTTGTGATCAATTTGTAAAAACCTCTTGACTCTCACGTAACGTCATAGTATATGATAGAGCCAGGAGGAGGGATGCGTATGATGACGGTTGCACAAGTGAGCAAGCGAACCGGTGTCAGCGTGCGGACGCTGCACCATTACGATCAGATCGGCCTGCTGAGACCCACCGAGGTAACGGATGCCGGATATCGACTGTATGACGATGCGGCTTTGGACAAGCTCTATATGATTCTGGTGTATCGGGAGCTGGGTTTATCTCTGAATGAAATCGGTAGCATTCTGGACGCGCCGGACTATGACCGGAATCGTGTTTTGGAGCATCAGATCCAACTGATGCAGGAGCGAATAGAAAAACTGCAAAACCGAATCAGTTTTGCAAGAGGAATGTTAATGTTAGGAGTGAAATATATGGATTTTGAAGGATTTGACCCCAAGAAAATTGATGAATACAGTCAGCAGGCCAAGACACTTTATGGCAAAACGGATGCTTACAAGGAATTCCAGCAGAAGTCCAAGAATCGGACCGCCGAACAGGAAAAGAACCTGAACGCACAGGTGATGGACTTCTTTGTGCGGCTGGGCAAAATGCGCCCCTGTGCACCGGATAGCAAAGAAGCCCAAAATTGGGCGAAGGAGCTGCAGGCGTTCTTTACAGAGCATTTTTACACCTGCACACCCCAGATCCTGAAGAGTTTGGCAGAAAGCTACGCCGGTGGTGGCAGCATGACGGAAAACATCGACAAAGTCGGCGGCGAGGGCACAGGTGCCTTTGCCAAGCAGGTCATTGATATCTATCTTTCCCGTTTATAACAGGCAATTGCGGATGCTTCGGCATCCGCTTTTTGTTGCGAACCCTGAAAAAATGCGATATAATGCTTTTAAGACAACCTATACGATGAAAGCAAGCAAATGAGAGGTGTGCTATGAAAAAAGTTAAAATCACTGCCGTCCGAAAGGCAAGTTACCCGGATTTAATGGAAAAATACGAAAATCCCATCCAGCATGCCTGTGATATCGAAGAAGGGCAGATATGGATCGCCAACGGCTGGGCAAAACCGGAAGGTTTCTGCGACAGTGCCTGGGATAGCATTTCTGCCTTTGTGATGACTCTGGCCCACGGTGGTGGGAATTTCTACGATGGGTGGATGAAGAACCCGAAGTCCGCTATGATCTCCTGCAACGATGGCTTCCGGCCCGTCAGTTTTTATCTGGAAGCCTTGGACGAGGAGGCAGACGCATGAAAAAACTATATGAGAAAAGTGAGATTTGGTTTGCGGTAACTTGGATCATTGCCTATGTTGTCCTTGCATCCGCAGGTGATAATATATCGGCAGATTTGGGCATTGAAAAGATCGTAACTTTGCCCATACTGATCGCGCTGTCTGCGATTTTGTATTTCTTTGTCCGCAAGAACAGTCTGACGGAAAAATACGGCCTTTGCAAGCCCCAACTGCCCGCCGCAAAGATGCTGTTTTACATCCCACTGTTTGTTCTGCTGACGGCAAATTTATGGTACGGCGTCGCGATGAACCAGTCGCCCCTGGAAACGGTGCTGTATGTTCTGTCCATGTTCTGCGTCGGCTTTCTTGAGGAAATGATCTTCCGGGGGCTGTTGTTTCAGGCTATGACCAAGAACGGTGTGAAATTCGCCATCATTGTTTCCAGTGTGACGTTTGGCATCGGACATATCGTGAACCTCTTTAATGGCTCCGGGGCGGAGCTGCTGCCGAATCTTTTGCAGGTGGTGTATGCCATAGCCATCGGCTTTGCCTTCGTGATGATCTATTGCAAGACCAAGAGCCTGATGCCCTGTATCCTCACCCACAGCGTTTTCAACGGACTCAGTGCCTTTGCTAACGAAGCAGCTATGACACCCCAAAGAGAGATCGTCTCCGGCATTTTGCTTGCGGTGATCGGTGGTGGCTATGCCCTGTATCTTACGCTGGCAGTGAAAGAAGAGACAACAAAATGATGAAAACGGAAAACATCTTTTATACAAGAGACCGGGCCCAGTGGCGTCGATGGCTTGCAGAGCATTTTGAGACGGAAACGGAAGTTTGGCTTGTGTTTCCCCTGAAGAACAGCGGCAAGCCGGGGCTTTCTTATAACGATGCCGTGGAGGAAGCGCTGTGCTTCGGTTGGATCGACAGCATTTATCACGCTGTAGATCAGGGACGCGCCTTGCGGTTCACGCCGAGAAGAGCCGGAAGTCCCTATTCCCGTCCCAACATTGAACGTCTGATTTGGTTGGACAAGCAGGGTATGCTCTATCCCAGCGTACGGGAAAGTGTTGCCGATCTGATCTCTGCACCCTATGTTTTTCCGGAGGATATCATGGATGCAATTCGTGCAGACTCGGTGGCGTGGGCGCATTTTGAAGCCTTCTCCCAGCCCTACAAGCGCATCCGCGTTGCCTACATCGACGCAGCGCGAAAGCGACCCGAGGAATTCAAAAAGCGACTGGATAGCTTCCTGCGGAAAACCCGGGAGGGTAAGCGGATCCCCGGCTACGGCGGCGTGGATAAGTATTACGATTGAAATGTAAAATTCTCATTTGTGGGGATGATTGAGATGATTGTTTTCATTACAGGAGCATCGCATGCAGGCAAAACGGCTCTTGCCCAAAAACTGCTCGAAAAATATAAATATCCATACCTGTCAATAGACCATCTAAAAATGGGTTTAATTCGCAGCGGTAATACAGAACTTACTCCCATGAGTGATGATAAGGATTTGACCGCATACTTATGGCCCATCGTCCGTGAAATGGTTAAAACTGCTATTGAAAACAAGCAGAACTTAATTATCGAAGGCTGCTATATTCCATTCGATTGGCAGAAAGACTTTGACTCCAAATATCTTGAAAACATCAAATATTACTGTCTTATAATGAGTGAGGAATATATTAGAAATCACTTTGCCGACATAAAGAAATATGCAAATGTCATTGAAAATCGTTTGGATGATGCGTGGTGTACCATTGAGAGCGTTTTGACAGATAATGCGGAAGTCCTCGCCCTTGCGAAAAAGCATAATGCAAACTTTATTCTCATTGATGACCAATACGAGATTAACATTGATTTAGATTAATAAATTCCAATATGCCGAACAGATTGACAAATAAAAATTTGACGATAAGTTGCATATTTCTTTGTAATTTCAACAATGCAACCTGAAGTTTACATTTAGAAACGGCGAATTGGTGGTATGTTTCTGCACGGTGTTCTATAATTTAAGCGACGCAGCGTTAGAAAG
>SVLD01000001.1:157804-158848 GCA_015068125.1 Oscillospiraceae bacterium
ATTAAGAAAAGAATACAACTACACGCAGGAACAGCTTGCTGATATACTTGGCGTTTCCCGTCAGTCGATCAGTAAATGGGAATCTGACATCGCATATCCCGAAACTGACAAATTAGTAAAAATGGGAAAGCTATTTGAATGTTCAATGGACTATCTTCTTAACGAGGATATTTCTGAAAAGCATGGGTTGCAACATACTGAGAAAGAAAGCTTTTGGGATAAACTGAAATTGCAGATTCACGAACGCAAGAGCGAAAAGATGATTTTCGGTATGCCTCTTTACCACATCGGAAGAAATGCACACGGCTTCTTTGCAATCGGACTCAAGGCGCATGGAGTATTCTCGCTCGGTCTGATGGCGCGAGGCATTTTCTCGGTTGGCCTGCTCTCTCTTGGAGTCGTTTCCATAGGTCTATTGTCACTTGGCTTGATTTCCGCAGGCGTGTTCTCTGCCGGACTTCTTGCAGTAGGTTCGATTGCTCTCGGCTTATTTGCGGCAGGAGCAATCAGTGTAGGACTCATATCCTTCGGTGCGCTCTCGGTTGGCTACTTCTCATCAGGTGCGCTTGCTATCGGTAAATATGTCGCCGTTGGCGACCACGCCCATGCTATGATTGCTATAGGTCAAACATTGGCAGACGGAAGTGTTTACAGCCATATTGGAGATCTGACAACGGCAGATATACCGAAAATTGTAGAATGGCTTGACGGCAACGTTCCGTCTTGGCTCGGTTGGGCAAAAGAGATTTTCAAATTTTATATTCAATAAATTCCATATTTATCTGATTACTGAGAAGGAACACATTCAACTTTTACCTGAGGGTACATTTAAAATTGTTTTAACTGCAGATTAGTATTAGACGGCAATTACGATATTGAAGATGTTTTGAACGCGTTGTCGCTGAAGTAATCTATTTGCCAAATTCCAATTTACCGAGCTGTTTCAAATTTTGCGACGCACCCCGAAAAGCCTTCTCCTGGAGGAGAAGGTGCCCCGCAGGGGCGGATGAGGTGTGCAGCAGGCAGTGCATTCTCAAGAAAGCT
>SVLD01000036.1 GCA_015068125.1 Oscillospiraceae bacterium
TACCGGCGCTATCTACGGCGACATGGACGACGGTGAGCGTTTCGCTTACTTCTCCCGTGCCTGCCTGGATGCCATGGTGGCTCTGGACTTCATCCCCGATGTGATCCAGTGCAACGACTGGCAGTGCGCTCCCATTCCCATTTACCTGAAGGCCATGTACCAGGCCTCCTTCCCCAACACCCGCTGCATGTACACCATCCACAACATCGAGTATCAGGGCTGGGCAAACGCCGGCTTCTTCGATGATGTGCTGGGTCTGCCCTGGGAGTACCGGAGCACTCTGGACATGAACAACTCCGTCAACGTGATGAAGGGTGCCATCGAGACCGCCGACCTGGTCACCACCGTTTCCGAGACCTATTCCCGGGAGCTGATGTACCCCTACTTTGCCCACGGCCTGGATAGTATCATTTCCGATGCCAGCTGGAAGCTCACGGGCATCACCAACGGCATCGATGTAGGCACTTTCAACCCGGAAACCGACCCCGCCCTGCCGGCACACTACAACGCCGACAGCTTCATTCCCGGCAAGGCCGCCTGCAAGGCAGCATTGCAGAAGGAAGTTGGTCTGCCGGTAAAGCCCGATGTGCCGCTGATGGTCATGGTCACCCGGTTGGCCGGTCATAAGGGCCTGGATCTGCTGTGCTATGTCGCCCGGCGGCTGCTGTGGGAGGAAAACTGCCAACTGCTGATCCTGGGCACCGGCGAACCCCAGTTCGAGCGGTTCTTCCAGGAGCTGGCCAACGAATTCCCGGATCAGGTTTCCGCACAAATCACCTTCGATTTAGGGTTGGCAAGCCGGATCTATGCCGGCGGCGACATCTACCTGATGCCCTCCAAGTCCGAACCCTGCGGTCTGAGCCAGATGAACGCCATGCGCTACGGCACTGTGCCCGTGGTTCACGCCACCGGCGGTCTGAAGGACACCGTTCCCCCCGCCAATGAGCTGGGCAAGGATGGCCTGGGCTTCACCTTCCAGAGCTACAACGGCGATGATTTCCTGTCTGCCGTGAAGCGCTGCCTGAACCTGTACAACAACCACCGGAAGGATTTCCAGGATCTGCAGTATCGGGAAATGTGCCAGGACTTCAGCTGGAACAAGCCCGCTGGCAAGTATATGGACCTGTTCCACAAAATGCTGGGCAAATAACAATCGACAAAAAACAGCAAGTCAGTTCAAAACTGACTTGCTGTTTTTTTATATACCGAAGGTGTCAGCCCTGTCAGCTCCCTGAAGCTGCGGTTAAAGGTGTTCAACGCCGAAAAGCCGCAATCTACTGCAATTTGAGCGATATTGCCCCGGCCCTCTGCCAGGCATTTTTTGGCCTGCTCCACCCGATACAGTGCCAGCAGCTTGGAAAAATGCAGCCCCGTCAGGCTGTGCAGGCAGTGGGAAAGGTACTTCTCGTTATAGCCAAACATCTTCGCCAGAGATTTCAGGGAAATATCCTCCCGAAAATGCTCGGCAAGATAGGCCACCACCTTTTGATACAGGATGCCATCGGAATTATCCGTCTTTTCCAACTCGCTCTGCTCCAGCACCCGGGCGCAGATCAGATTCAGATAGCCGGAAATCAGCAAACGGTTGGACTTATCCAGCCCGGGGAAGCTGTCCAAAATCGGGGACAGTTCCGCCACATCCACCGCCCTGGGCACAGGGCGGGCTCCCTTCGTTTCCTCAAAATACAAGGGGATAAAATCGTGGGAGAAAACAGCGCAGATTACATCCGCATTTTCGCACCGATACTGATGGATGCAGTTTTGAGAAATCCACACCAAATACCCCTCCGGCAGTCGGATCTTTCTTCCGTTTATGAACACATACGCCGTTCCCTTTTGGCAGTACAGCAGCTCGCAGTATTCGTGAATGTGCTTTTCCATGTGCCATCCATGATGAAAGCCACAGCGAAAATCATAGCTTCCGTTAAAATTCTCCAGTTGGTATTTCATAACGCACCACCTAACCTTTTGGCTATATTATGCCGGGTAATGGGTGGTTTGTCAAGAAGAAAGGCGATATAATGGCCATATAGCAGAAAGGAGAAACCCTTATGAGATGGAGTAAAGAACGAATTTGGAACTGGTATAACGCCCGCCCCTGGTTCCGGGGCTGCAATTACATGAGTGCAGACTGTGCTAACCGCATCGATCAGTGGCAGGCGCTGGGCTTTGAGGAGCGCCTGGAAACCACAGAAACCGAGCTGGCGCTGATGCAAAAAACCGGCTTTAACACGGTGCGCCTGATTCCGGAATATGTGGTCTGGAAAGAAGAGCACGACGGCTTTATGGAGCGGTTTGACCGCTATCTCAGCCTCTGCGCCAAGTACGGCCTTTCTGCCATGATCGTCCTGGCCAACGACTGCATGCCGCCCAAAACCGAGCTTTGGAAAATGCCCTTTATCGGAGAGCAAACCTACGACTGGGGCTACCACGGAGGAAAAATGCACTCCCAACACGGCGCCCACAGCGGCCCCGCTCCCCATTTCTACCTGGATGATCCCGAAAGCCGGGATTCCTATTTTGAAATGGTCCGAGAGCTCGTCACCAAATACAAAAACGATACCCGCATCTGCATTTGGGATATCTACAACGAGCCCGGCAACAGCCGCCGGGAGAAAATCACTCTGCCGAATCTGAAGGCGCTCTTTGAACTGGTGCGGAGCATTGATCCCATCCAGCCCCTGACCGCCGGAGTATTTCATATCAAGGGCGACGAAAGTATCCCCCTAAGCCAGCCGGAGCAGTACGCTCTGGACAACTCCGACATCATCTCCTACCACTCCTACCAGCCCTACAACGAGCATATTAAAGTCATCCACCGGCTGAAAAAAGAGGGCCGCCCCCTGATGTGTACAGAGTGGCTGGGACGGTGCCTGCACAACGATGTGTTCACCTTGTTTCCCCTGTTTTATCTGGAGAAGATCGGCTGCTACAACTGGGGTTTCGTGGCAGGCAAGTACCAAACCTACGAGCCCTGGGAAAAGACCTGGCTGGACTACGAAAGCGGCGAAAAGCCCGATGTGGATTTCACCAAATGGTTCCACGATCTTTACCGTCCCAACCATCGTCCCTATGATCCCAAAGAGATCGCGGTCATTCAGGAATTTTGCGCCCTGGCAGACGACAAGTAGCAAGGAGGGCCTGTATTATGTGTAAACCGAAGCATCAAAAGATCACCATTCCCACCTACCCCATTGGAAAGCCTGAGCCTCTGCCCCTTTTCTTTGAGAAACGTCCCTATCAGGGCGCTTCCGGAAAGGTATACCCCATCCCCTATGTTTCGGAGCTGTCCGACCATAAAGAGGACCGGACGTATTACGGATATGTTCTGGAGAACAAATACATCCGGGTGGAGCTTCTGCCGGAGCTGGGCGGAAAGATCCACAGTGCTTATGACAAGACTGCGGACTACGACTTCATTTACCACAACAAGGTGATCAAGCCGGCAATGGTCAGTCTGGCAGGTCCGTGGATCTCCGGCGGCATCGAATTTAACTGGCCCCAGCATCACCGCCCCACCACCTTTATGCCCACGGATTGCAAAACAGGCAAATCAAAGGGGCGTGACGCGGTTTTCATGGGCGAGGTGGACTATTTCCACCAGATGAAGGGCATGGTGGCGGTTTCCGTGGATGATGACCATTCCTTTATTCAGGCGGATATTACCGTATACAACGGCACCGCCCTGCCCCATCCGTTCATGTGGTGGGCCAACCTCGCGGTGGAGATCAACGACGATTACAAGATCGTGTTCCCTCCGGATGTGGAATACGTCAATGACCACGACCGCAGAGCGGTTCTGCCGTGGCCTGCGGCAAAGGGTGTGTATCAGACGGCCCGTCCTTTCAACTATGGCGATGGCACCGATATCCACACCTTCTCGGCAGTTAAAGTTCCGTCCTCCTTTATGATCTCCCGGGGACAGTCGGATCAGGATTTCGTCAGTGGTTACGATACCAAAAAGGACTGCGGTGTCGTAACGGTTGCCAATCACCATGTTGCCCCCGGCAAAAAGCTCTGGACCTGGGGTGACGGCAAATTTGGTGCCAAGTGGTGCGCAAACCTGACCGACGACGGCAGCCGCTATGTGGAGCTGATGACCGGCTGCTATACGGACAATCAGCCAGACTTTACATGGATCGCTCCCTACGAGACCAAAACCTTCACCCAGTATTGGTATCCGGTCAAGCAAATCGGCGAGCCCAAAAACGCCAATGCAGAGGGCGCGTGCAATCTGGAAAAAACAAAGGACGGCTGGAAGATCGGCTTCTACTCTACCTCCGCCCGGAAAAACTGCCGGATCGGTCTGCTGGTAAATGACTGCGAAGCATTCAACGACACTGCCGATGTATCTCCCGAGCAGCCTTATGTCAAAATGCTGGCGGTGGAGGCAGGAGATGCGCCCATGCTGGTCATCACCGACGAAGCAGGCGTGGAGATCGTCTCCTACAAGGTAGCACAGCGCGGCAGCAAAGCCCCCATTGAGCCCCGTAAGCCTGCGCTGCCCCCGAAGCAGATCGCCAGTGTGGAGGAGCTTTACCTCAACGGCATCCACCTGCGTCAGTACAAGCACTTTGCCTATTGCCCGGAGGATTATTTCCGGGAGGGACTGCTGCGGGATCCCGGGGATATCCGCTGCAACAAGGCAATGGGCGACTACTACCTTGACCGGGGTGAATGGGAAAAGGCCATCGCCCATTACGATGCCGCCATGAAGCGGCTGACACTGCGTAACCCCAACCCCTACGATACTGAGCCGCTGTATAAGCGAGCATTGTGCCATTTCCGTCTGGGCAATTTCGACGCTGCCTACAACGATGCTTACGCATCGGTCTGGAGCTACCCCCAACGCTGCGCCGGCTACTATTTGCTGGCAAAGTTGGAGGCCCGGAAGAGGAATACCACCCAGGCGGTGGATTTCCTGAATGAATCTCTTCGCACCAACGCAGACAATCTGCTAGCGGTATACATGACCGGTATCCTGACCGATGATGAAACGGTCTTTGATGCCGTTACGGAGCGCGATCCGCTGTTCTTCGAGGGCCTGCACCTGAGCAAGAACGCTGTGCATCTGGCCATCGAGCTGATGGATTTCTGCTGCTATGATGAAGCCCGGAGTATTCTGAACAAAGCGAATGACGGTGCAATGAAATTCTATTATCTGGCAGAAGTGGAGCGCCGCTGCGGAAACACCGCCAAGGCAGATGAACACCTGCGCCTTGCCGATGACGCCGACTGGGGCTGCGAATTCCCCTGCCGGACAGAAAGCATTGCCGTTCTCCGCAACGCAGACACACCCATGGCGAATTATTATCTGGGCTGTCTTTATTATCACCTGGAGCGTTGGGAAGACGCGGTGGCGGTGTGGGAATGCACGGTGGAAGAACTGGAACTTGCCCCGGCCTACCGGAATCTGGCTCTGGGATATTTCGATCATCTGGGGCAGCCGGATCAGGCAAGAGTCTGTCTGGAAAAGGCACATCTTCTTCTGGGTAGCAGCAGCCGCATTTTCTACGAGCTGACACAGCTTTACAAAAGCTTGAATCTGCCTCTGGAGCAGCGGCTGGCACTGTATGAAAAGAATCCGGAGCTGACTGCCCAGCGTGATGACTGCACCTTGGCTTATTCCGTGCTTTGCACCGTTGCCGGAGATTACGAAAAAGCAAAGAACATTCTGCTGAATCACCGCTTCCACACCTATGAAGGCGGCGAGGGCAATCTGACACAGCACCATGCCTGGCTGTACTTCCTCAGCGCGATCCGTCACCTCAAGAGCGGAGATCAGGCCGCGGCAGAGAACGCGCTGCTCAGCGGCTTGGTATTCCCGGAAAACTACGGAGAAGAGAAGAACTATTTTGTCAACGATGCGCCGATCTATCTGGCTCTGTCCCGGATGGAGCAAAAAAAAGAGGTGGACTACCTGCAGCTCGCGGTTTCTACCATGGGCGCGCCCACAGTACACAGCTACTATCAGTGCCTTGCTTTGGAGAAGCTGGGACGCAGTCAGGATGCTCTTGCGCTGGCCGAGGAACTGAAGAAAATCGGTGAGAACAAGATTAAAAATGCGGCGGTCAACGATTATTATGGCGTGGGCGCCCCGGCGTATCCGCCCTTTGGCTACGACATCGCAAAAGCTCATACCACCGACGGCTTGATCCTCTGCGCCTTTGCCGCCCTGGCCAGAGGAGGCACAGAAACCGCGAAGCAGCTGGCAGACCGGATTGAAACGCTGGATTGCTGTCACTTCTTCCTGTATCTGCTCCGTCAAATTCTGGCGAACAACGATTGATCCGTCGCTTAAAAATCATAACCACCGGCCGTGCCGGTGGTATGCACAGGCCCCCTTAGGGCCTTTTAGCAGCCGAGCCTATAGGCTCATCGAATTATCTTTCGCTTGCGTGTCCTGCCCTACCACCGCAGATGCGGTCATGTGTGCATCAAGGCCCCCTCTGACGAGGGTAGCGAAGCGAGTCTAAATAATATCGCGTAGCGATTACCTTAGCTTTGCGGCAGTGCGAAGCAAAAGACTGGGGGAGAGACTATTCTTTTCTTGTTTCTCTCCCTCCGTCACGGCTTACGCCGTGCCAGGGCGGATTGTCAAGCAAGTGCAACACTTTCAGCCAAAACTTCGGCTGGTGTTTTCCAGCCAAGACATTTCCTGGGACGATTATTAATCAGATCTTCCACTACCTGAATGTCTTCATTGGTAACCGT
>SVLD01000014.1 GCA_015068125.1 Oscillospiraceae bacterium
GTTACCAATGAAGACATTCAGGCAGTGGAAGATCTGATTAATAATCGTCCCAGGAAATGTCTTGGCTGGAAAACACCAGCCGAAGTTTTGGCTGAAAGTGTTGCACTTGCTTGACAATCCGCCGTGGCACGGCGTAAGCCGTGACGGAGGGAGAGAAACAAGAAAAGAATAGTCTCTCCCCCAGTCTTTTGCTTCGCACTGCCGCAAAGCTAAGGTAATCGCTACGCGATATTATTTAGACTCGCTTCGCTACCCTCGTCAGAGGGGGCCTTGATGCACACATGACCGCATCTGCGGTGGTAGGGCAGGACACGCAAGCGAAGGATAATTCGATGAGCCTATAGGCTCGGCTGCTAAAAGGCCCTAAGGGGGCCTGTGCATACCACCGGCACGGCCGGTGGTTATGATTTTCCCCCTTGTCATCCTGAGCGACGCGAAGCGGAGTCGAAGGATCCGTTCCCCTTGGCCTTGCCAGG
Source organism: Oscillospiraceae bacterium (assembly GCA_015068125.1). Taxonomy (GTDB): domain Bacteria; phylum Bacillota; class Clostridia; order Oscillospirales; family Oscillospiraceae; genus Faecousia. The sequence goes on from SVLD01000014.1 coordinate 477, forward strand.
AAGGGCAGATGAAAACAGCCTGCGGGAATTCCGCAGGCTGTTGCTTTTAATCAAAGAAATCCTTCAAGGTTTCGAAAAACTTCTTCCGCTTCGGGGTCTCGCCGATGGAGCCTTCCAGCTGCCGCAGCAGCTCTTTCTGCTCTTTGCTGAGCTTGGTGGGGGTTTCTACCACCACGGTAAACCGCTGACTGCCCCGGCGGCTGCCTCCCATGGGGATGCCTTTGCCGGGCATGGTAAAGACCGTGCCGGTCTGGGTTCCCTCCGGCAGGTTGTAGGGCACCTTGCCATCCAGGGTGGGCACCTGGATCTCCGCGCCCAGAGCTGCCTGAGCGAAGGAAATGGGCACTTCGCAGTACACCGTGTAGTCCTGTCGGCTGAAGATGGGGTGCCGCTTGATGAGGATATCCACCAGCAGGTCGCCCTTGGGGCCGCCGTTGGTGCCTACGCAGCCCTCGCCGGAGACCCGTAGGGTCTGGCCGTGATCCACGCCGGCGGGAATTTTGATTTTAATCTTCTGGGTGCGGCGGACCTTGCCCTTGCCACGGCAGGTGGAGCAGGGATTCTTTACGATCTTGCCACGGCCACTGCACTGGGGGCATACGGTGGTGGACTGCATCTGCATACCCATGAAATTCTGGGTGGTTCGCACCTGACCGGCACCACGGCAGTAGGAGCAGGTCTCCACTTCGCCGTCGGCAGAGCCGGAACCGGAGCAGGCGGAGCAGTTTTCGATCCGCTGGGCGGATACCTGCTTTTCACAGCCGAAGGCCGCTTCCTCAAAGGTCAGCTCCAGCCGTGCGCCTACATTTTCACCCCGGCGGGGGGCATTGGCGCTGCGGCTTCTGGCGCCACCGCCAAAGAAGGAGCCGAAGATGTCGCCCAGGTCGCCGAAATCCCCGAAGCCGCCAAAGCCACCGCCGTAGCCGCCCTGACCGCCGCCGTAGTTGGGGTCTACGCCGGCAAAGCCGAACTGGTCATACCGGGCACGCTTGTCGTCGTCGGAGAGAACCTCATAGGCCTCCGCGGCCTCCTTAAACTTCTCTTCGGCCTCTTTGTTGTCCGGGTTCCGGTCGGGATGGTACTTCAGTGCCAGCTTCCGGTAGGCCTTTTTTATGTCCTCGGCGCCGGCACCCTTCTGGACACCCAGCACCTCGTAATAGTCGCGTTTATTTTCTGCCATAGGATTTCACCTCGTTCTATAAAAAAGTGGCAAAGCCACAAACCCTTCCCCCGGGGGGAAGGTGGCTCAGGCGAAGCCTGAGTCGGAAGAGGAACGGCGAAAACTTAAACATTTTGGGTAGTCCGTTCCTTTACAGCCATATCAATAGCTGCACAAACATTATCAAACTTTTTAAAAATATCCAGATTACTGAATCGCAGCACGGTCAACCCAAGACTTTGTAAATATGCAGTTCGTCTGTTGTCGTATTCTTTTTCCGCGGGGGTGCAGTGCTGAGAACCATCCAATTCTATCACCAACTTTGCTTGATGACAGTAAAAATCCACAATATAGTTTCCAATCACATACTGTTTGCGAAATCGTAGAGGATAGCGGCATAGAAACTGATACCAAAGATGCGCTTCTTCCTTAGTTAGATTTTTCCGGAGTGTTTGTGCCCTTGTTTTCAGCGTTTTATTTTGCTCCATAGCATTTTTCCTCCGTCGAAATCATCTGAAATACGCAACTTGTCGCCATTCCTCTTCCGCCCCAGTGTGCGCACTGGGGCACCTTCCCCCCGGGGGAAGGTATCGCCGCAAGCACTAAAAACACCAATAAGGGGCGGAAGGCCGCCCCTTTGGTTATATTAGTCAACAGTTTCGTAGTCGGCGTCCACCACGTTGTCATCGCCGGGCTGCGCACCGGGCTGACCCTGGGGATTTGCCTGCTGATACAGCTTCTCGGAAACTGCGTAGAAGGCCTTCTGGACTTCCTCGGTGGCAGCCTTGATGGCGGCCACATCGTTGCCCTTGTTGACTTCCTTCAGCTTATCCACAGCGGCCTGGATGGAGGCCTTTTCATCGTCGCTGATCTTGTCGCCCAGCTCGCCCAGAGTCTTTTCGGTCTGGTAAACGGTCTGGTCGGCCATATTGTGAGTATCGACTTCTTCCTTCTTAGCCTTATCCTCAGCGGCGAACTGCTCGGCTTCCTTCACGGCTTTGTCGATATCCTCCTGGCTCAGGTTGGTGGAGGCGGTGATGGAGATGTTCTGCTCCTTGCCGGTGCCCAGATCCTTGGCGGAGACCTTTACAATGCCATTGGCATCGATATCAAAGGTAACCTCGATCTGGGGAACACCACGGGGAGCGGGAGCGATACCGCTCAGCTGGAAGCGGCCCAGAGTCTTATTGTAAGCGGCCATCTCGCGCTCACCCTGGAGCACATGAACCTCAACGGAGGTCTGGCCGTCAGCGGCGGTGGAGAAGATCTGGCTCTTACGGGTGGGGATGGTGGTGTTGCGGTCGATCAGCCGGGTGAACACGCCGCCCATGGTCTCGATACCCAGGGACAGGGGCGTGACATCCAGCAGCAGAATATCCTGCACATCGCCGGTCAGAACGCCGCCCTGGATGGCTGCGCCCAGTGCCACGCACTCGTCGGGGTTGATGCCCTTGAAGCCTTCCTTGCCGGTGATGCCCTTAACGGCATCCTGGACAGCAGGGATACGGGTGGAGCCGCCAACCAGCAGAACCTTATCCAGGTCGCTGGGCTTCATGCCGGCATCCTTCAGAGCCTGGTTGACAGGCTTCAGGGTACGCTCAACCAGGTCGGCGGTCAGCTCGTTGAACTTTGCCCGGGTCAGGGAAATGTCCAGGTGCTTGGGGCCGGTGGCGTCGGCGGTGATATAGGGCAGGTTGATCTGGGTGGAGGTCATGCCGGACAGCTCGATCTTGGCCTTCTCGGCAGCTTCCTTCAGACGCTGCATGGCAGCTTTGTCGTTTGCCAGGTTGATGCCTTCAGTCTTCTTAAACTCAGCAACCAGGTAATCCATAATTCTCTGGTCGAAGTCGTCGCCGCCCAGGCGGGTGTCGCCGGCAGTAGCCTTAACTTCCACCAGGCCGTCGCCGATCTCCAGGATGGACACGTCGAAGGTGCCGCCGCCCAGGTCATAGACCATGATCTTCTGCTCGTTTTCCTTGTCCAGGCCGTAAGCCAGAGCCGCGGCGGTGGGCTCGTTGACGATGCGCTTCACATCCAGACCGGCGATCTTGCCGGCGTCCTTGGTGGCCTGGCGCTGAGAGTCGGAGAAGTATGCGGGAACGGTGATGACCGCCTCGGTGACGGTGGTGCCCAGGTAAGCCTCGGCATCAGCCTTCAGCTTCTGCAGGATCATGGCGCTGATTTCCTGGGGGGTGTAGTTCTTGCCGTCGATTTCCACATGGTAGTTTTCACCCATGTGACGCTTGATGGAAGCGATGGTGCGGCCGGCGTTGGTAACAGCCTGGCGCTTAGCCACCTGGCCGACCATACGCTCGCCGGTCTTGGAGAATGCCACCACAGAGGGGGTGGTGCGGGCGCCTTCGGCGTTGGCGATGACAACAGGCTCGCCGCCTTCCAGAACAGCCACGCAGGAATTGGTAGTACCAAGGTCGATACCGATAATCTTACTCATAATGTTTTCCTCCTAGTGTTATTCAAATTGAAAATTGAAAATTGAAAATTGAAAATTGAAAATTGAAAATTGAAAATTGAAAGTTGAAAATTGAAAGTTGAAAGTTGAAAATTGAAAGTTGAAAATTGAAAATTTGAATTTAGTTCGCCACTTGCACCATGGCGAAGCGGACGATTTTGTCACCCATCTTAAATCCCTGCTGGAACACCTGGGTGATGGTGTTTTCCGGGATGCTTTCGTCGTCGATATGCACAATGGCGTTGTGCAGATTGGGATCGAACTGGTCGCCCTCCGCACCGAAAATTTCCACGCCCAGGCCTTCCAGGATCTTCACCAGCTCGGTCATGGTCATTTCCACGCCCTTTTTGAATGCGGCGTCCTGGGTTTCCTGCTGCAGCGCCCGGTGGAGATTGTCGTACACCGGCAGCAGCTTTTCCACTGCGTCGCTGCGGCCGTTTTGGTAGGACTGCTCCTTTTCTTTGGCGGTGCGCTTGCGGAAATTGTCGTATTCCGCTGCCAGACGCAGGTGTGCGTCGTGCTCTGCGTTATATTTTTCCTCAAAGGGGTTGACTTCCGGAGTTTCCTCCATGATTTCTTCCACAACCTCTTCGGCTACGGTGTCTTTCTTTTCCTTTTCCTTCTTTGCCACGATGGTTCCTCCAAATTATTTTTCCGTCCCGGTGGGCAGCTGGGGCTGCTCCGGCTTGTTGAACATCTTCGACAAGCTCTCAGCAAAATAGCTCAGGCGAGCGGTAACCTTGGCATAATCCATCCGGGTGGGACCTACCACGCCGATCATACCCTGCAGGCCGTCACCAATGTCGAATTTCGTCATGACAACGGAGGTGTCTTTCAGCTCTGCGGCCACATTTTCCGGGCCAACCAGAACCTGAGTGCCGTTGGCATTTTGCATCACCGCGGGGAGGTTGCTCAAGGTATCCTCGTCCAGGGTGGTCAGCATCCGCTGGGCTTTATCAATATCCCGGTATTCCGGGTGGTGCAGCAGTCTTGCCTGGCCTGCCACTGCCATATTGGTGCTGGCGCTGCGGTTCAGAGTGTCCACCGCGAATTCCACGATCACCGGCACTAAGCTGGCAGCCGCCCCGGCGGAGGCCATGACCCGCTCCATAAGGTTGGCGGTGAATTCTTCCGGGTACAGGTCGATCATGGTGGCATTCAGCAGGGCAGAGAGGAGCTTCAGCTCACTTTCGCCCACATGGAGAGGCAGCTTAATCAGCTTGTTGACAACTTCCTCGTTGCTGAGCATCAGCACCAGAATGAAGCTGCCGCTGCCGGCCAAAATCAGATCGAACCGCTTTACCTGGGCGCCGCCCTGCCGGGCGGCAACGGAGATGGCGGGAAGATCCGTGGCCTGGGAGACCAGCTTTGCCACACGCTCCATCATTTTGTCCACCCGCTGCATTTTTTCTTCAATGGCGGTGTTGATGGAATGGGCTTCATCGATACTCAGTCGGTACTCAGCCATCAGCTCATCCACATACAGCCGGTAGCCGGCGGCAGAGGGAATGCGGCCGGCGCTGGTGTGGGGCTGCTCCAGATAACCCATAGCCGTGAGCTCCGCCATTTCGTTGCGGATGGTGGCGGAGGAGTAGTTCATGTCCGGCAGCTCGGCGATGGCCTTGGATCCTACGGGCTCGGCTGTGCGGATATACAGATCCGCGATGGAGCGCAGGACCTTTTTCTTCCGTTCGGTCATTTCCATAGCTGTCCTTCCTTTCTTAGCACTCGTTGTACTTGAGTGCTAAGCACACTATACAGCAGAGTGCTAAAAAAGTCAATAGGTATCTTATTAATAATTTTTGAACAATTCCTTTTATATATACATAATCCCTGTAAAATCCGGGTTTTCTTTGGATTTGTAGGGACCGGCGTCCTCGACGGTCCCTTTTCTGAAATCTGCGGACCGTCCGGGAGGCCGGTCCCTACATCCCTCCCTCGGGATGATAAGGCTGTTGCAGATATAAATGAATAAAAGTTTGAAATTCTCAAGAAAAATTAGGAAAAATATTTGATTTTTTCATCACTGCATGGTATACTGTATGCGCATAAAAAGAAATGATCAAAAAATGCAAAAAAATGAGCGGCAAATGGACCGCTCACACTAAAGAAAGGGGTAATTCCAATGCACAAGTATGTTTACCTGTTTACCGAAGGCAACGGTTCCATGCGTGAGCTGCTGGGCGGTAAGGGCGCTAACCTGGCTGAAATGACCAACATCGGTCTGCCTGTTCCCCAGGGTTTCACCATCTCCACCGAGGCCTGCACCCAGTACTATGAGGACGGCCGTCAGATCAACGCCGATATTCAGGCTCAGATCATGGAGCACGTCAGCAAGCTGGAGTCCATCACCGGCAAGAAGTTCGGTGACAAGGAGAATCCTCTGCTGGTTTCCGTCCGTTCCGGCGCTCGGGCTTCCATGCCCGGCATGATGGACACCATCCTGAACCTGGGTCTTAACGAGGATGTTGTCAATGTTCTGGCTACCAAGTCCGGCAATCCCCGCTGGGCATGGGACTGCTACCGCCGCTTTATCCAGATGTATTCCGACGTCGTTATGGAAGTCGGCAAGAAGTACTTCGAGGCCCTCATCGACGAGATGAAGGAGAAGAAGGGTGTGGTTCAGGACGTGGAGCTGACTGCTGACGACCTGAAGGAGCTGGCCGGCCAGTTCAAGGCTGAGTACAAGGCCAAGATCGGCACCGACTTCCCCTCCGATCCCGTTGAGCAGCTGATGGGCGCTGTCAAGGCCGTGTTCCGTTCCTGGGACAACCCCCGCGCCAATATCTACCGCCGCGAGAACGACATCCCCTACTCCTGGGGCACCGCTGTTAACGTTCAGTCCATGGCCTTTGGCAACATGGGCGACGATTGCGGTACCGGTGTTGCTTTCACCCGTGACCCCGCTACCGGTAAGCGCGGCCTGATGGGCGAGTTCCTGACCAACGCCCAGGGCGAAGACGTTGTCGCCGGCGTTCGTACTCCCATGCCTATCTCCGAGATGGCTGACAAGTTCCCCGAGGCATTTGCTCAGTTTGAGAAGGTTTGCCAGATCCTGGAGAACCACTACCGCGATATGCAGGACATGGAGTTCACCGTTGAGAACGGCAAGCTCTACATGCTGCAGACCCGTAACGGCAAGCGTACTGCTCCTGCCGCTCTGAAGATCGCCTGCGATCTGGTGGACGAGGGCATGATCGACGAGAAGAAGGCCGTTTCCATGATCGACCCCCGTAACCTGGACACCCTGCTGCATCCCCAGTTCGACACCAAGGCTCTGAAGGCTGCCGAGCCCATCGGTAAGGCTCTGCCCGCTTCCCCCGGCGCTGCTGCCGGTAAGATCGTCTTCACCGCTGAGGACGCCAAGGAATGGGCAGCCCGCGGCGAGAAGGTCGTTCTGGTTCGTCTGGAGACCTCTCCTGAGGATATCGAAGGCATGATGGCCGCTCAGGGCATCCTGACCGTCCGTGGCGGTATGACCTCTCACGCCGCCGTTGTCGCCCGTGGCATGGGCACCTGCTGTGTCTCCGGCTGCACCGACATCAAGATGGACGAGGAGAATAAGGTCTTCACCCTGGCCGGCAAGACCTTCCACGAGGGCGACGAGCTGTCCCTGGATGGCTCCACCGGTAACATCTACGACGGCCTGATCCCCACCAAGGATGCTGAGATCGCCGGCGAGTTCGGCCGCATCATGGCTTGGGCTGACCAGTACCGCACTCTGAAGGTTCGCACCAATGCTGACTCCCCCCGTGACGCTATCAAGGCAAGATCCCTGGGCGCTGAGGGTATCGGCCTGTGCCGTACCGAGCATATGTTCTTCGAGGAAGGCCGTATCGCTTCCTTCCGTGAGATGATCTGCTCCGACACTGTTGAGGAGCGCGAGGCTGCTCTGGCGAAGATCATGCCCATGCAGCAGGCTGACTTTGAGGGTCTGTACGAGGCTATGGAAGGCAACCCCGTTTGCATCCGTTTCCTGGATCCCCCGCTGCATGAGTTCGTCCCCACCACTGAGGAGGACATCGCTGCTCTGGCTGCTTCTCAGGGTAAGACCGTTGAGGACATCAAGAACATCATCGCTTCTCTGCACGAGTTCAACCCCATGATGGGTCACCGTGGCTGCCGTCTGAGCGTCACCTACCCCGAGATCGCTGCTATGCAGACCAAGGCTGTCATCCGTGCTGCTCTGGCTGTTAAGGGTCGTCATCCCGAGTGGAATATCGTTCCCGAGATCATGATCCCCCTGGTTGGCGATGTCAAGGAGCTGAAGTTCGTTAAGTCCGTTGTGGTCAAGACCGCTGACGCTGAGATCGCCGCTTCCGGCATTGAGCTGCACTACGAGGTCGGCACCATGATCGAGATTCCCCGGGCCTGCCTGACCGCTGACGAGATCGCTAAGGAAGCTGAGTTCTTCTGCTTCGGCACCAACGACCTGACTCAGATGACCTTCGGCTTCAGCCGTGACGACGCCGGCAAGTTCCTGGATGCTTACTACGCTTCCAAGATCTACGAGAACGATCCCTTCGCCAAGCTGGATCAGACCGGTGTTGGCATGCTGATGGAGATGGCTGTCTCCAAGGGCAAGGCCAGCGGCAAGAAGCTGCACTACGGCATCTGCGGCGAGCACGGCGGCGACCCCGTTTCCGTCGAGTTCTGCCACAAGATCGGCCTGGACTATGTGTCCTGCAGCCCCTTCCGTGTGCCCATCGCCCGCCTGGCTGCCGCCCAGGCCGCCATCAAGGGCTAAGATTTCACCCAATAACGAATCCCCGCCGATTGCTCGGCGGGGATTTTTGTATCTGTTGCAAAATTTGGGGAACCGTGCTATACTGAGCAACGGCAGTTTTGCCCGCGCACAAGAATACCCACAGGAGGTATGATATGAAGCAACTGTTCTCCCAATACGCCGGATTAAAAAGAGAAATCTATATTCTGTTTGTCGGCAAGCTGGTTACGGCAATGGGATCTTTTGTATGGCCCATGCTTACCTTTTTCCTGACAACGAAGCTGGGGCTGTCCGACGGCACATCCACCCTGCTGATCGCCACTGCCTCTGTCCTTTCCTTTCCTGCCGCGCTGTTGGGCGGCAAGCTGGCAGACCGATTCAGCAGAAAAACCATAATTATCATATTTGATTTTCTGACGATCAGTTTGTATCTGCTGGCTGCGGTTCTGCCGCTTACCATCGCTACTGCGGCGATCCTGTTCCTTGCCGGCTTGTTCCAAACCATCGAATCCCCGGCATACGACGCGCTGAATGCCGACTATTCTACCTCCAAACAGCGGGTGAAGGCTTACTCTCTGTCCTATCTGGGTTTCAATTTGGGCTACATTGTCGGTGCCAGCGTTGCCGGCATTTTGTTTGAAAAGTTCCTGCGCCTGGCCTTTTGCATCAACGGCCTGGCGATCCTTGTTTCCACGGTGCTGATCATTTTCTTCGTTCACCAAAAAAATGCCGTTTCGCAGGATGCGGAAGCAATGAGCGAGAATTACAGCGAGTACGAGCTCCCGGTGGATGAAAAGATCTCTGTGATGACGGTCCTCCGGCAGCGGCCTGTGCTGATCTATATGCTGCTGCTTGGATGCTTTGCCTCCATGCCCTCGAATCTGGTGGGCATCCTGCTTCCCCTGCAGCTGAAGGACGCGATGGGAGAGGCCGGTGCCACCATATACGGCTACCTCAACTCCCTCAACGGTTTTGTGGTTATCCTGTTTACGCCCATTTTCACCGTCCTGCTGAGAAGGTTTACCGAGATTCCTAAGACCATCCTTGGCCTTTTGCTGTTTGTTGCCGGTATCGGCTTCTTTTCCATCCATACAGCCACGGCAGTCCTTTTTGTCGGCATGTTTGTCTTCACCCTGGGCGAGGTGATCACGGTGCTGGGCAACAACCCCTACACCTCCCGCCGCGTTCCTGCTTCACACAGGGGTCGAGTCGGCGGCATCTCTACGGTGGTCCACTCGGTGTTCTCATCCCTGACCCAGTATATGATCAGTTTTATGCTGATCGCAACCCAAAGCAATTACCGGCTGCTGTGGACGGTATTTATTGTCTGCGGCCTTGTATCCGCAGGGTTGTACGGGTTTCTGTACGCACCGGATAAGAAGACCTTTCCCAAGCTGTACCAAAAGTGATCGTGCGATGGAAACGACTCTGCAGGTTGACGGCGTGTGAATAATGCCGTATAATAAGCACATCGACTACATAAGGAGCTTTGGCTATGCTGACATTAGAACGCGCAAAGGAATTACTGAATACAACCACAACGGAGGAGCATCTCTTCCTCCACGCTAAGAATGTGTCCGTTGCTATGGGCGGACTGGCAAAGCATTTTGGCGAGGACGAACAACACTGGATGGCGATCGGATATCTCCATGACTATGATTATGAGCAGCATCCCCAGGAGCATCTGCAGCACACCGAGCAGCCGCTGCTGGCTGCCGGACTGACAGATCATGAGGTTCGCGCCATCCTTGCCCACGGTTACGGACATTGCAATGATGTGCAGCCCGTTACAAATCTGGAAAAGGCCCTGTTTACGGTAGACGAGCTTACCGGAATTATCCAGGCAGCTGCCCGGATGCGTCCCATGGGCATTACGGATATGGAAGTTTCCAGCTTTATGAAGAAATTTAAGGATAAAAAATTCGCCGCCAAGTGTGACAGAGAGGTCATCTGCAAGGGTTGTGAAATGCTGGGCATGGAAGTCAAAGAGGTTGCGGCGATCTGCATTGAAGCGATGAAGGCATATGCGGAGGAACTGCAGCTGGCGCCCAAGGGCAGCGCATAAAGCGGCATACCGGACGAATATTCCCCAATAATGAATCCCCGCCGATTGCTCGGCGGGGATTGTTTTGTAGGGGAGGGTCTTGACCCTCCCACGGGTGAAAGGGTGCTCCTTGCTATTTATAATGATGCTTACCCCAGCGCAGGGCGGTTTTGACCGTTTCTACCTCCAAATCATTTCTGGCACTAATATAGGCTTCGATCATCTGCCGCTCCTCGTCCGGCAAGGTTTTAACTAACGCATATACCTGCTCCTCTAATCTTGCACACACCTCACTAAGCGACAGCAAATTCACATCCTCATATTTTCCTATGTTCGGCAACCGGTAAAGGTTTGACACAGAGTCCTTCATTTTCACCACACCTTTCGTTGCATACAGTATAACATGTTGCGAACAACTCCACAATACTGTAAATGGGAATTTCTGCCTATAATGATAGAAAAGAGGCAGAAAGGTGGCGAGGGCTATGTTGGACTATACACCGCTGTGGGAAACCATGCAGAGCAAAGGCGTTTCCCAATATGCACTTATCAAGGCCGGAATCGACAACAAGACCTTGGATACGCTGAAAAAGGGCAACAACATCACGCTCCTGACGTTGGAGAAAATTTGCGCCATTCTGGACTGCACGCCCAATGATGTGGTGCGGTTTATACCAAATCCGTAATGCTGCAATAACAAATCCCCGCCGATTGCTCGGCGGGGATTTTATGGCTTATTAAAGCGCTTCGATGAATTCCTTCAGCCGCTGGGCGAGCACGGCGTGACCTGCATCGTTGAAGTGCAAACCGTCAACGGTGTAGGTCTGGAAAACTTCCTCATCGTGGGGGTCAAGACCCAGGGTGCGGTACAGATCCAGCACCGGAATACCGAATTGTTTGCCGGTTTCGATGATCACGTCCACATAAGCGCACAGCGCTTTGCCTTCCACCGTCTTTCTGGCGTGTGTAGAGGGATACTGATCGTCCACCTCATGGCGCAGGAACATCCGGGCGGGGGTCATGAAGATCACCGGCTTGCCCGCATAGTTCTCTTTCAGGTAATTCATTAGGAAATATACGCCGCCGCAGAAGGTGGCGGGGGTGGTATCGCCGATCTGGCCGAAGGGGGCGTCGCCGTGGATGTAGTCATTGACGCCGCCGTAGACCACTACCATATCGGCGGAGGTGTCCATATTGTAAACCCGGCCGCAGAAGCAGAGATCGAAGCGGGGCGTTTCGCTGGCGTGGATCTGGTGAGCAATACGGGTGCCGGAAACACCGTAATGGGTTACTGCGGAGAGCTGGCACAGCGCCTTCAGCCGTGCGTGATACCGATTGTTCACCACATCGGTAACGCCTACGCCTTCGGTGATGCTGTCACCCAAAAAATTGACTTTAAAACCTTTGATGTCCATTCAGAAAACCTCCGTTTTTTGATATACCCACCATATCACAAAAGTCGTATAATAGCAAGTATATATCAAAAAATAATCTTTTTGGATGGCAGTTTGCCACTCCCGAAAAAAGCCCCACCCTGGCGACTCTTCGCCGGGGTGGGGTTGTTGATTAGCTATTATAATGCCAGGTGGCGTTGTCCAGGTTACGGTTGTTATAGCCGATAACAATTTTGCCGCGGTCGCTTTCGCTGCCGCCGTACCACACATCGGTAATTTTACCGCCAGCACCATCGGCGGTGAAAGCATTATCTCCAATACTTTCAACACTTTTGGGAATGGTTACGGAGGTCAGAGAACAATACCCAAAGGCAAAATAATCAATGGTTGTAACACCCTCTTTTATGATCAGAGAGGATAGATTGGAGCAACCATAAAAGGCGCTTTTGCCGATTGTTACAACACTTCCCGGAATGGTTACAGATTGCAGGGAGGAGCAACCATAAAAAGCGGACTCTCCAATACTTTTAATACCTTCGAGAATCGTTACGGATTGCAGGGCTGTGCAGTAGATGAAGGTAGATTTGTCGATGCTTGCAACGCTACCCGGTATGGTTATGGATTGCAACGCCGGGCAGTAGCCGAATGCGCCATAACCAATACTTGTAACACTTTCGGGTATATTTATAGATCGCAGGAAATCACAGCTTGAAAATGCATTGTCTCCAATCGTTTTGACACTTCCGGGGATAAAGACGGTGGTCAAGGAATCGCAGCCAGAAAATGCGTTGGAGCGAATGTTTTCCACACCGTTTTGTATTGTGACAGAAGATAGGGCGGTGCACCCGCTGAAGGCGCTATAATCAATAGTCGCAACACTTCCCGGAATGGTAACGGACTGCAGAGAGGTACAGTTTCGGAATGCTCTTTCGCCAATGCTTACAACGGTTTTCGGAATGGTTACGGATCGTAGGGATGCAAGACCGTCGAATGTGGAATCCTTAATTTGGGTAATACTTTCCGGAAGAACTACCGATTGCAGGGAGGTACAGCCGTGGAAAGTGAATTGGCCAATGTTTGTGACACCTTCGGGAATGATAATGGACTGCAGAGAGGTGCAGTTCTGAAAGGTCAGACCGCCAATACTTGTAACCTTGTATCCGTTTATTGTGGAGGGTACGGTTATGTTTGTCGCAGTACCCTTGTAAAGCGTTATCTCCGCTGTGCCGTTGGATAATACTTTGTACTCATAGTCGGAGTTCGGAGTGGTCTTCCCATAGTGCCAGGTGGCGTTTTTAAACTTATCGTTATTCGTGCCGATCTCAATGCTTGCCCGGTCACTTTCGCTGCCGGCGTACCATACATCAGTCAGAGTGGTGCAACTCCAAAAAGCGGACTCTCCAATGCTGGTAACGCTCTTGGGGATAGTTACAGACTTCAGGGAACTGCACTCAGCAAAAGCACTCTCTGTAATGTTGGTAACACCCTCGGGGAGCGTTACGGATTGCAGGGAGGTGCAGCCGTGGAAAGTGGATTGGCCAATGCTTGTGACACCTTCGGGAATGGTGACCGATTGTAGGGATCTACAAAACTGAAAAGCGCGATTTCCGATACTGGTAACACTTTCTGGGATGGTTACAGACTGCAGGTCGTAGCAATGATCAAAAGCAGAATCTCCAATGCTTGTAATACCCTCGGGGAGCGTTACGGATTGCAGGGAGGTGCAGCCGTGGAAAGTGGATTGGCCAATGCTGATAACGCCCTTGGGGATGGTTACAGACTGCAGTTTGTCGCAATAACTAAAAGCGTAATCTCCAATACGGGTAACCTTATAGCCGCCGATGGTGGAGGGAATGGTCACATTGGTTGCGCTGCCTTCATAATCCGTAATCTCCGCCGTGCCGTTGGATAATACTTTGTACTCGTAGTTGGGGTCTTGAGGCTTTATAGGCTCCGGGGGCGGAGTGACAGGTTCACTGGTTTCACCATAGTGCCAGGCGGCGTTTTTAAGTTCATTGTTATTCGCGCCGATCTCAATGCTTGCCCGGTCGCTTTCGCTTCCGGCATACCACACGTCGGTTAGATTGTAACATTCATAAAAAGCGCGAGCGTCAATGCTGGCAACGCTCTTGGGAATGGTGACCGACTGCAGGAAGCTGCACCCATCAAAAGCTTGATTTCCAATGCTGGTCACACTCTCGGGTATCGTAACGGATTGCAGGGAGGTACAACCATAAAAAGTGGAATTTCCAATACTGGTAACACCCTCGGGTATCGTAATGGATTGCAGGGAGTGGCATTCATAAAAAGCGCAATCTCCAATCCGGGTAACACCCTGGGGAATGGTTACAGAGTTCAAGGAGGTGCATTCATAAAAAGCTTCATATCCAATACTGGTCACCTTATAGCCGTCTATCTCACCAGGGATGACCAGGTTTTTTACCTGGGCTGTGATACCGGTTATCTCCGCTGTGCCGTCGTCCGAAACGGTGTATTCGAATTTCACCGTCTGGGGCTCAGAGGGTTCGGTTATGGGAGTTGTGGAGGGGACGGTAGGACTGCTCTCCACGCTGATATCGCTGCCGCTGGGGGCAATCAGCTTGGGCAGGAGAATGGCGGCCAGGATGGCAATAATCAGTAGGGGAACTACCACGAACGCCACTTTTTTAATCAAAGGCAGCTTGGCTTTCAGCGCTTCCGCCCGGGCCTCGGCACGATTTTGCTTTTCCAGATCGGATGCCCGGGTGATGGCGGTGATCTCCTCGATCTTGTGCTGGCAATACCCGATTCGTTCGGCGGAGTCCATGAATCCGGGAATCTTCTCAAACCGGGAGATAGCCTTTTTGTAATTGCTGATTTTATTTCCCACCATCAACGCCACGGCTTCGGTATAAATGGCGTTTTTGGTCACATAATCGGCCTGCTCCACGCACTCGGCAGCCAGCTTCTCTGAATCCCGGTACGGCTTGATCTTGCCGAAGGCTTCGCCGGCCTTCAGGAAGTCCTCGGAGGTCTTGGCAGCCTGCATCAGCGCCATGGCAGAGGCATAAAGTCCGCTGAAATAAACCTCGTTGGCCTTGTCTTCACATTCCTTAGCTTTTGCCTTGGCGTCCTTGAAATCGGAGATGGAGGCAAAAATCTTTGCGGCACTTACAAAATCGTCTTTTGTTTGCGCGGTGGACAGAATCTCTTCAGCCTGCTTGTAGATGCCCAGAAGCCGGGTTTCCTCAGCCCGCTGGGCGATGGCCTGGATGGCGCCTTTCAGCTCCCGCTGGAGCTTTTCGTCGCCAAAACGCAGGGCTTTTTGGTAGTGGGGGTTCTGGTCAAAGGGTTCTGCCTGCTCCGAAAGCCGTTCCCGGCGGCGGATCTTCAGCGCCACCATCAGCTTGCCCAGGTACGCTTCGCCGCATTCCGGATCCAGATCCAGAACCTTTTCGCAGTATTCATTGGCGCTGCTCCAGTCCCCGTCCTCCAGGAACAGGTATACCCGGCGAAGCAGGGGTGCGGTGTTGGCAGCGTTTTGGACAACAGGCTGCTCCTGGACAAATTTCGGCTTGGATACGCCGGTGAGTTTCTCGATGCCCCGGATCAGATCCTGCATAAAGCCCAGCTTGGACATATCCTGTGCCTGCAGGTGGGAAAACTCCTCCGGCAGGTCATAAGGGTCCATGTCCCGATAGGCGGGGATGAGAACCTTGTTGGCGCCGTTTTTGATGAGGGTCAAAAATCTTGACCATTCGTTTCGAACCCAGACGGCGTTGAAGTACTCCGGCTTGGTGCCGATGACCACCATGACCTTAGCGGAGTTCAGGGCGGCAAATATGTAGGGCTCGTAGGCAGAGCCCAGCTTGTCCTCCAGGGTGATCCGGGAGAAGAAAACCTTGTAGCCTTCGTTATCCAGCTGGTGGTAAAGGTCATTGGCCAAAACGCTGTCCTGGGTGCGGCGGCCGTTGTTGTCCGTTTCTTTATAGCAGATAAACACATCGAAGGGCTCTTCCTTCTGGGAGATGGCCAGGATACCCTTTTGGATGGTGTCGATCTCTTTGGCTTCGGCCTCGTAGATGGCCCGCTGCTCCGGTTCGGCGTACTTGATGGCGGCCTTGTAGTCCTCGTCAGCAAGGACAGAGGTATACTGCATGCGGTTGACCGTGGCGATGCGTTTGTTGCTTTTGGGGTCTTCCACATACTCGATGCCATAGCGGCAAAGCACCAATGACCAGTAGGCTTCGGCATCGGTGCTGTTTTCGTTCAGAATCTGCTCGTAGATACTGATGGCTTTATCGAAATCGTTGTTCCGGCGGAAGTGATCGGCCCGCTGGTAAAGGGCGGAGCTGTGCTCCCCGGACAGCTTGGGCAGGGTCTGCTTGGTGCCGCAGTACTGGCACACGCAGACCGAGGCATCCCGGTCAAATTCCAGGCTGCCGCCGCAAATTTTGCATTTCAATACAGACATAATCCAATTCCTTTCGGCAAAAACCGCTTGATTGAAACTATTATAGCATCCGACAGGGGAGATTGCAAGGTTTTCATAAAGGGGTAGACGAAAGCAGGGTCGCGCGGAATGACAAAACGGACGACCAATGGTCGCCCCTACGAGTCTTAATGGGGGCGGGCGTCCCTACGGAAAAAGACCACGCCCGAAATTAAGAAAATCTTAATAAATTGTGGACAAAATGTTGTATTTTTGGACAAACCCTGCTATAATGGTGAAAAATCCCTACATAAGGAGTCGGGCATGAAAGCTTTTCTGAAATATTTCCTCGGGCAGGGCACTGAGGTGGAGTTTGTGAACTTCTCCCTGGCGCATTTTGCCCCGATCCTCATTATGCTGGCAGTGATTTTTGCCATTTCCCGGTTCCGGGATCCCATTCGGCAGTGGAAATGGGAGAAAAAGCTGCGGTACATCATGGCCTTTCTGCTCATCGTGTCGGAGATGTCCTATTATTGGCGACTGGTCGCCATTCCGTCCCTGGGGCCGAATCCGGTGGATCATCTGCCCATCACCGTCTGCGGCTGGGTAGTGGTGTTCGCCAGCTATATGCTGCTGGGGAAATCCCAGGTGCTGTTCGATATCTGCTATTTCTGGCTGCTGTCCGGCTCGGTGTTCGCCCTGCTGACCCCCACCGTCATTTCCTACACCGGCCCCACCCGGTTCCGCTATTACCAGTTCTGGGTGGAGCATACCCTGGGCTATGTGGCGGTGTTCTACATGATCTTCGTCCACAATATGCGGCCTACCATCAAGTCTGCCATCCGGGCCTATGTGGCCATGATCGCCCTGGCGGTGGTGGCCTACTGGGCCAATGATCTCATCGGTCCCGGCGCCAATTACCTGTTTATGGCAAGGCCGGAGTCCACGCCCTCCATCCTGGACATTCTGCCGCCGAATTTTGCCCTGCGGCTGCTGGTGATGGTGGCGGCGGTGACTGCGCTGTTTGTCATCGCGTACCTGCCCTGGTATCTTAAGGACAGAAAAGCCAAGAAAAAAGAAGCAGTAAGCGTGTAAAAAACACCCCCGTTTGGGGGTGTTTTTTACATATAGCTTTTGATGGTGGAGATTAGAATATCGCCGGCAACGACCCGGTCTTCCGCGGCGAAGCCATCGGCGAAATTGTCGGAATAGATCACCTGGGCGTTGGGGGGGAACTCCTCATCGCCCTCCCAGACCATGATCTGCATCCGGAAATCTCCGATGAGGCCGAACTGGTAGCCCGCGTCGCCGTGGGGCAGCTCCATGGCGCCCATTTTTTCGCAGGCTGCCCGAAAAGCGGCAACCCGGGTGCCGAAGGTGAAGGCCGCCCGGGTCAGCACCCGGCCGGTGTAGGGCTTGATGTACATTTCGCCCCAAGGCATTTCCCGGAAGGTTTTCCATGCGCCGTCCCAGGCCACGGCCGTGCTTTCCAGCAGGTAGCGAAGCAGGAAGGTCTGCACCGGCAGGGGAGGGGTTTTGCCGCCGTCCAATGCCCGGAGGGCATAATCCGGGTGAGAAATGGCGTAATCTCTGCCCAAGAGGTTTACATAAAATTCTTTTCCGTCCCAGTTTACGCCGGTTCTGGCCACCGCCGCCTCCGGCGACAGCTCCCGGAACAGGTTTTCGTAGTAGGAAAAGGGCGCTTCTTCTTTGTTGTTTTCAATTTGCATAACGGTTCTCCTGATTCTAAATAAGGCTTCTCCTTCAGGAGAAGCTGTCAGCGAAGCTGACTGATGTGGTGTCGGACGCAAAGCGTCCGCAAAAGACACATTCTGCTTCGCAGACCACCACATCCGTCACGGCTTGCGCTGTGCCACCTTCTCCTCCAGGAGAAGGCTTTTTCACCCTTAGACATTTAGCTTTTCCAAATGTCCTGGCATACACTCTCAAAGCGCAGGTTTACATCGGAATTTGCATAGCGTAGCACCCGGATTCCCAGGGAGGACAGATAGCTGTCCCGAACAAGATCCCGCTTTTCTCCTCCCAGGGAATAGTGCTGAGAGCCGTCCAGCTCGATGACGATCTTTTTGTCAGCAGTATAGAAGTCGACGATATAGTTTCCGATGACCTTTTGGCGATGTACCATCACCGGCAAGCTCTTTAAAAAGTCATACCACAGATGCCGTTCTTCTTTAGTCATGTTCTTGCGAAGGACCTTTGCCGGGGTTGTCAGCTTCGGATTATACTGCTCGTTTCATTTTACTCCTGCACACTGCTGGGGAACAGCCGGGAATCGGTATGGGGGATAAAGCAGGCTGCCACAAAGGAATCCATGTAGCCGGGATAGGTGGACAGCTCCAGGTAAGTCATGTTGGCGCCCACCTCGGCGCATTTTGCGTTCGCTTCATCGCTGATGACCATGGCGTAAGCGCCGGTAAGGCTGGAATTGCCGATGTAGCTGAATTTTTCCAGCTCCACATCCGGCAGCATGCCGATGTTCACAGCGTTTTTCATATTGATGCCGCTGCCAATGCCGCCGGCTACATACACATGATCAATCATGTCCACCGTCATATCCACGCTCTGCAGCAAGGTGTCGATGGCGGAGAAGATGGCACCCTTGGCACGGATGAAATTGTCGATATCCACCTCGTTGATGGACACCTCCCGGCCGGTTTCGGTTTCGTCGGCAAAGGCGATGACGTACCGACCCATGCCGTGCTGATCCCGCTTGACACGCTCACCTTCCCGGACGAACAGGCCCTTGGCGTTGATGATGCCGCAGCGGTACAGCTCGGAAATGATGTCGATAATGCCGCTGCCGCAGATGCCCACGCATTTCTGGCCCGCTTCGCCCACGATAGTGAGGGTAGGTTCCATGGTGGTTTTGTCGATGATGCAGGCTTCCACAGCGCCGTCGGTTGCACGCATACCGCAGGAAATGTCGCCGCCCTCAAAGGCAGGGCCGGCGGAGCAGGCGCAGCTCATGAGGAAATCCCGGTTGCCGAATACGATCTCGCCGTTGGTACCCAGGTCGATAAACAGGCTCATCTCGTCCTTGTCCCAGATCATGGAGGCCAGGGTGCCGGCGGTGATATCACCGCCCACATAGGAGCCGATGTTGGGGGCAATCAGCACCGCAGCCAGGGGATTGGCCGGCAGCTTCAGGTCGCCGGCGGTAAGGCCGTCCCAGCCGAAGAAGCTGGGGATGTAGGGATCCATCCGCACCGGGTCTGCGTCCACACCGATGAGCAGGTGGTTCATGGTGGTGTTGGCGCCGATGCACAGCCGCAGAATGCTCTTGGCGGAAATACCCGCGCTGCGGCAGAGGTTGGCGATAATGGGGTTCAGGGTTTCTTTCACGATGGCGTCCTGGAGCTTTTTTCTGCCGCCGGGACGGGTGGATTCGATGATGCGGTTGATCACATCCGCGCCGTAGCGGATCTGGCCGTTACCGGAAGAACCCTTGGCCAGGATTTTGCCGGTTTTTAAGTCCACCAGAACCATGGAAACAGTGGTGGTGCCGATGTCGATGGCGCAGCCGACGATGGCGGTGTCTGCCGGATCGCAGATCTCCATGCAGCGGAAGGTGTCGCCCTCCAGCTCGCCCTTGACGCAGACGGAGAAATCATGCTCTCGCAGGGTGGATGCCAGCTTCACCATGACGGCGTAGGGAATGTGTACCTTTTCTGCGCCGGTCACTTCCTGGATGGCCCAGGTCAGCCGCTCGTTGTCGGGCATGGTGTCATCCTCGCTGGGGGCGGACATGGTAAGCGTCAAAGCCCGATAGTTATTGGCAAAGCTCAGGCCGCTGGATTTCAGATCGTTCTGGCAGTTTTCAAAGATGGCCACTTCCTCCGGGGACGACAGGTCGGCGGTCTTCATGCGGCTCTGGTAGGCGCTGGCGATATCCGGCACGAACACGACGCAGTCCGACAGCACTTTGCTGTTGCAGCTTAAGCGCCAGCCGGCTTCGGTTTCTTCCGGGGTGATGTGCCGGGAGGGGATGGTTTCCAGCTGGCCCTCCACCAGCTTTACCCGGCATTTGCCGCAGGAGCCGTTGCCGGAGCAGGGGGCATCGATGGCCACATTGGCTCTGCGAGCCAGCTCCAGCAGATTATCGCCGGCGTTACATTCAATGGAAACAGGGGTTGCCCCCTCAATTTGGAAGGTTACTTTCATCTAAAGGTTTCCTTTCGGTTGACTTTTATTCTTCGATATTCAAATAGATGCAGGGGCGGACGAGACCTGATTGATAGCTCCACATTTCGCCTTTGCCGTAGATATCCCAATGATACGCGCCACCGCCGGCACCGGAGGTTCTGCACCAGAAGAGCTTTTCGTTCAGGATGTTGCCTTTATCGCACTTGGCTGTGGCGTATGGGGAGATTTCGTAATCGGAGAAGAGATACTCGTGGGTCTTTTTCGAGATCTCACTCGCACCCACCAGGAACACCGGATCTTCCGTTTCCCGGTCATCTTCGTTGAAGGTATGGGTGTAGATCTGTTCCTTTTCTTCAGGGGTAAAGGCGGTGTCGTAGAAGGTGGTTCCCAGCCAGGTGCGGACGGTGCTGTCCGCCCAGTCGTAATGATAGCCGCTGGAATCCTCTCGCCAGGGCATGTAGTCCAGAGCGTCCTGACTCATAAGGTAGAACCGGCCGTCTTTTTTCTCCATGACATACCAGGAAATGGGCTCCTGGCCGTTGTCGGTGTTGTTATCCTGCTCATAGCTGCCGAATACGATCACATCACCAACCTCGGCAAACCGGGGATTGGCTGTGACGATCTCCGCCCGCTTGGTTTTGGAATCCATGTAGGCTTCCGCTGCTATCCATTTCTTGTTGACGGTATCGTATCCGGCCAGCTCGCAGTAAAGCGCATAAGCACCGTCAATATCCCCGTTGTCCAGCTTATAATCAGCGTAGGCGTATTTAAGCGCCAGGCATCTTTCCTTGCTGTCCTCGTAGGAGTGCAGTTCGGCAAAAAGGGCGATAGCTTTCTCGTATTCTTCGGCGGAAGAACCGGCCATGGCGATCTCGTACTGTGCCACTGCGGCTTCGTACCGTTCCTGTTTCTCGCCCCAGAGGCCATAGTAGATGCCGTAAATGAGGGCGGCAGCTGCGCCTAAGGCCAAAATCACCAGAAGGATCTTGCCAAGCAGAACAAGAAGGGCTTTCCGCTTTTTCGCTTTTTCTGCAGCAATCCGGTCGGCCTGTTCTTTTTCTTCTTTCAGGCGCTGTGCTTCCACGATCTGATCCCGCTTGTACAGGATGGTGTTTCGCAGCTCCACGGCTTCCGGTATATCTCCCAGGCTCATTAGCGCCAGGACGGCCTTGGTGAGCATCTGGGGCTCGGAAGAGGTGTTGTAGATCTGCTTCGCGGTGTCGAAAATCAGCTGGGATCTCACCCGTTGCGCCTTTTCCTCGCACTGGCTTGCCAGTGCGGCGGAATCCTTAAAGTCGGAGATCATTTCAAACAGAGGCTTTGCTCTCAGAATCTCGTCGGGATCGATGGAGTTAAACTTCTTGGAGGCCTGGTTGTAAATTTCCAGGTTGCTTTGCAGTACGCTGCGTTCCCGGCACTGCTGTGCCAAGGCGGTGGAATCCTCGAAATCGCCCAAGGCGGCAAATTTCTTAGCGGCGGCGTCCCAATCGCTGCCGGTTTTTGCGTTTTGCATGGCGGCGGTGGCTTCGCTGTAAGCGGCCTTGTCGGCAGTGAGCTTGATCCGCTTGTTTATGGTGTCAATGCAGCCGGTGAGTTCCTCCTTCAGGGCGGGGTCGGCATAGCGCAGGGCTTTTTTGTAGTTGACAGAGGTGTCAAAGGGCTTGACTTGACCAACCAGGTACTTCCGGTTGGTGACCCGGAGCTCTGCCAGGAGTTTTCCCAGGTAGGCTTCGGCATTCTCAGGATCGATATCCAACACCTTTTCAGCGTATTCGTCGGCAGAGGCAAATTCCCGGTCCTCCAGGAAAATGAAAACACGCTTCAAAAGGGAGGCAACGGTAGGATTGTTGGCGGTTTGACTGACCGCCGCAGGCGCCGTGGCCCGCTCCTGCTTTTTGGGCAGAATTTTTTCCACGCCCCGGAGCAGATCCTGCTGCCAGCCCAGCTTTGCCATGTTCTGGGCCTGGCGAATGGAGAAGCCTTTGGGCATATCGGCAACATCCATATCGGCAAAGCAGGGGATCAGGGTCTTTTTCTCGCCGCTGGCGATGAGCTGCAGGAAGCGGCTCCATTCGTTTTTGACCCAAACGGAGTTGTAGTATTCCTTGCTGGTGCCGAAGGCCAGCATGATCTTGGCGGAGTTCAGGGCGGCGAATATGTAGGGCTCGTACTCGGTGCCCAGCTTATCCTCCAGGGTGATCCGGGAGAAGAATACCCGGTAGCCCTTTTCCGTCAGGGCGTCGTAGATCTCCTGGGCAAATACGCTGTCGGGGGTGCGGTCGCCCAGGTCGTTATGTTCCTTGAAGCAGATGAAAATATCGTAGGGTTCTTCCTTTTCGGACACTTCGATAATGCCCTTGCGCAGGGCTTCGATCTGCTTTGCCTCGGCTTCGTAGACTTGCCGTGCCAGGAAGGAGGCATTTTTCAGGGTGGACTTGTAGTCCTCGTCCTCCAAAACCGAAACGAAGGAGGAGCGATGGCAGGTGGGAATTTTGCTGTTGGACAGGGGATCATCCACATACTCGATGCCGTACTTGCACAGAACAAGGCCCCAGTAGGCTTCGGCCTCGGCAGGGAATTCCGCTACAATGGCCTCATAAATGCCCGCGGCTTTCTCAAAGTCGCAGGTGGCCCGGAGCTGATTGGCCCGGTCGAAAAGCGCTAGCTTTCGCTCGTCGTCAGGCGTGGGGACGGTCTGTTTTCTGCCGCAGTGGTCACATTCGCAGACGGAGCTGTCGTCAAGAAGCTCCAGATTGCCGCCGCACATTTTGCATTTCAAAATCGCCATATCTTTCTTCCCCTTTATGGTAGATCTCTTTTTCCTAAGGTGGTATACAGATAATTATTCAAAGTAAGTATAGCGTAAATAGCCGGCAATTGCAACCGATGTTACGAATATTCCCTCTTTTTGGCCGAAAAAAGAGCCGATCAAATTTGATCGGCTCTTTGGTTTTATGTCATAGACATTACATCAGGGGTTCCAGCTCCAGAACGGGGTGGTTCTTCTCGGTCAGCCAGGAGAACAGTTCCTCGCAGTCGGTGGTGACGGTCTCGTCAGCCACCATGTCGGTGAAGTTTTCGATGCCGTAGAGCTCGAAAGCGGTCTTGTTCAGTCGCTCGGCCACATCGTCCTTCAGCTCCTTGGGCATCCAAACGATACGCTTGATGCCGCCCTCAGCGGAAACGAACTTCTTGGAAGCGATGAAGTGACGGCCGTGACCCATGTAACCGGGAGTCTGGACACCGCCGCCGGTGCAGCTTGCCAGCTCGCCGAAGGTCATGCCGGCGGGGGTCATGCCCTTGAACTCACGGTTGACAACGATGACACCGTTGGAAACGGGCTCAATGCCGCAGATGCATTCGAAGCAGCCGCAGGAAGTCATGGGATCTTCCAGGATGGAGTACAGGGTAACAGTCTCCACAGCGCCGTGGGTGGCGTCATGGATGGCCTTGTCAACGCTGTCGAAACGGCCGGTGCGCTCGTCGGTGCAGCCTTCCTTGAAGATGGGCTGGCAGGGACCGTTGGGGTCCAGCTCGTTGGTAGCCTTGGCATCCAGCCAGCTAACTGCGCCGCACAGACCCAGACGCTCGGGGGTGACCACGCAGCAGTGGGCGGGGGCAAAGGACTGGCACAGGATGCAGGTGTAGTAGCGATCCACGGACTCGTCGGTCATGGAAGCCAGGCGGTCGTCACGCTGGGCGTAACGGGGCATGGCGATCTCGTCACGGAACTTGGCGGCCTCGGCGGCGTCGGTGATGATGGTGACCTGGCACTTATCCACAACGGCGTCGAACTCGTTCATGATCATCACATACAGCACTTCAGCAAAGTCCTTTACCCGCAGGCCGGCTTCATAAGCGGCATTGGACACGCGGACACGAACCTGGTTGCGCTGGCCGGTGTGCATCACGCCTTCCATGTAGTTGAACCAGGCGTGGAACTTGCGCTCGATAACGGACTCAAAGTCCACCTGCATCTTCTTGCCGGCGACTTCCACGAAGGTGGCCAGAGCCAGATCCTTATCATTATCCAGATCGGGGCCGATGACGGTGATCTTGTGATCCTCAACCTCGCTGAGTTCCTTCATCAGCACCAGCTCAGCGGTGGGGTTCTTGCTGGACCAGAACTCGTTGTGCATGTCGGCCTTGCGGATGATCTCGCCCTCGAAAGCGGCGGCGAATGCCACGGGAATGGGCAGCTCGGTGACCTTGATCTTGATGTTCCGCAGCTCCAGGGACTTCTTGACGGTCTCATTGTGATCGCAGACGGATTCCAAAGCACCGGGAACCTGGTTCTCGCCCAGGTCGATATCCACCACCACGGGGAAGCCCAGGGCGATGGCGCCGGCACCGGCGGAAACCACGACGGCGTCAATGGCACCGAAGGTGTTGACGAAAGCGGGGACGCGGTTCTTGGTGTAATCCAGCAGACCGCCCAGATCGCCGGGCTGAATGTTGCCGAAGATCAGCGCGGCACGGATGGCCACGGTGACAACATGAATAACGGAGGTTACGTCATGACCCAGAGGGATCACACGGAATTCCAGACCCATCTTGACGCCGCCCTCGATGCACTGCTCGATGACATCGCCAACCATGAAGGTCATAATGCCCTTGGACTGGTAGTCCTTGACAACCTTGACAACATCTGCGGCATTGTCGGCTTTGCCCAGGACAACAGCCACGCCGGGGATATCGCCGGTAACCAGGGGCACGCCCAGGCTGCGGATAATGGGATCGGGAACGAAACCGATACCGGAGTCATTGGCATAGGGGTCGCCGCCCTCAACCCACTTCAGACCTTCCAGGATTTCCGCGCCGACGGCGGTAGCCAGGCCGGCGTTCAGCGCCTGACCCAGGTCTTCCTGATTGGTGATCAGGCTCTTCAGCACGCCGACACAGGCGGGCAGGTCGCCCAGAGTCTTGACCTTCACGCCGGTGGCGGCGTAAATGGTGGGGAAGCAGTATGCGGTATCGGGGAATGCAATGGGATGGTCAGCGCCGTACTTGGCGATGGCGTCGTTGACAGCGCCTTCGGTCAGGCCGGCTACGGCGTTGCTGCCGCCGTAAATGAGATCGGTTAATACGCTCATGATAGTTTTCCTCCCGGTTTTTCATTGTTTTATATAGAGCCCAAACGGACTGGATATACGCTTTTACAGCAGCACATCTTCGATCTGTGCGACGATCTGCCGCATGCCCAGGGCGCTGGGGTGGCCGTGCTGCTTGTCGATGTCTGCCAGCTCCACAATGGTAGCGCCATAGTGCTTGGCGGCGCAGACCATGCCGGCGTGAATTTCCTCGTGCAGACCGGTGTTTACCACGGCAACCACGGTTGCATTGGGGTTGTGGGTGGTGAGATATTCCAGACAGAAGCAGTATGCGGGGAGCACCTGCATTAAGTCCTCCTCGGTGCGGCCTTCAAACTTAGGCTCGCCGATGCTGCGCTCCAGCCAACTGTCGTTGGTGCAGCCAAAGAGGAAGATGTAATCCGGCTGATTTTCGCCGGAGAAGGAACGCTTGGCTCGCTCGGTAAAGGCCGAGGAGAAGGGCTGACCCTCCCGGGTGTTGGTGCAGACGGTGGCGCCGGAGTAGCTGTCGTTGACGGTCAGCGTAAGACCGTGCCGTGTCATCAGCTGATGCCACCAGGTATGCTCCACTTCCAGAACATCGTCCACATCCTTATAAGGATAGTAGGCAGAGTTGCCCTGAGGAATGTAGCCGCGGAAGGTTGAGTAGCTGTCGCCCAGAATACCAAAACTGGCTCCGGACAAAGGTTTGTTAAAACGCATAGTACACCTCGAAAAAAACAAAGTGGCTGGGAGGGGAAGCGATGCGAGCGCCGCCGGTGGCGGAGTCAAGTGAGCTGAGCGCGTGGCCGCGGTCGGCAGATGACAAGGCGCTTTGTCGCCACAGGCAGATGCCGGGCACCGCAACAGGGGCCCGGGTAAAACAGGGACTCCCAACCGAAAAATGCAGAATGGCTGGGAGGGAGTTACCCTCCCAGCCAAAATACGCAGGGAATTTACGTCCAAATTACGCACAACCAAGGCTTCTCCTGGAGGAGAAGCTGTCAGCGAAGCTAACTGATGTGGTGTCGGATGCAAAGCATCCGCATTTTGAATCACGCCGCCGCAGGCGGCTACACCTCATCCGGCACTGCGTGCCACCTTCCCCTCAAGGGGAAGGCTTTGCGCGCTCAGCTTACAGATCCAGGTAGCTGTCGGAGTACAGGACGTGGTTCTTGAAGATGTCGCAGGACTTGATGGTCTCCATCAGTCTGCGGTCGTTGGGGTTGACGATAGCGGAGGTCAGACCCTGCATCATGCACATAGCCACCAGAGCGGAGTCCATGATGGGACGGACATCCTTGGGAGCGCCGTTGGAGTTGTTGGACAGACCGCCGGTGGACTTCAGACCCTTGTCGGAGAACATCTTGATGGCCTCCAGGACTTCCATCTGCTTGTCCTGCATGCCCTTGACCACTAGGAACAGGGGGTCGAACCACAGATCGTCGGAGCTCATGCCCAGGGACAGACCACGCTCCAGCATGTTGTCGCAGTGGACCATACGCTCTTCGTTGTCCTTGGCGATACCGTCAGCGGAGCACAGAGCGATACAGATGGCATCGTTGGCAGCGGCCAGGTCAATGTAGCTGATACGGGAGCCGGCGTCAGCGGAGTTGACGATGGGCTTGCCGTTGGTACGGTTGTAAACCTTGATACCGGCCTCGATAGCCTTCTTGTTGGCAGTGTCCAGAGCCAGGGGAACATTGTTGAAGTTCTCCTGCAGCAGCTTGACAGCCCACATCATGCGCTCGGGACCGTCCTTCTCAGCAGGTCCGATGTTGACGTCCAGGTAGGTAGCGCCGGCAGCGATCTGCTGAGCGGCACGCTCCAGGATGGGTTTGGGATCACGCTCGTCCATAGCCTTGCGGATGGCGGGAGCGATGCAGTGGATACGCTCGCCGATGGTGACGAAGGTCTTGCTTTCGGGGTTGTAGCCCTTGTAGTTGACACCCATGTCAACGACTTCGATCTTGGGAACCTTGGTCTCCAGCAGCTCCTCGAAGGACAGCTCCTTGACCTCGGCGGTGGCGCCGGCGGCAGCCTTGGCAGCATTTTCAGCAGCGGCGGCAGCGGCAGCAGCCTCGTATTCCTTATCCTTCATGTACTTGGGCAGCTGCACGGCCTCCAGAGGACCGACGACAACGTTCCACTCAGGCAGCTTTTCCTGAATTTCGCCCTTCATAACGGCAACCTTGCCGGGGATGATCAGGGTGCGGTTCTTGATCTTGTTAGCGATGTCCAGCTCCTCGAAGGTCTTCTTGACGGTGGAGGAGGAGAACTTACCGGCAGCCCAGGCAGTCAGAACGGACATACCGGAAGCATCGGTGATGATCAGGTTCACGGGCTGGTTGGAACGCTCCAGCTCGCCGGAGACCAGGAAGTAGGTCAGAGCGAAGTCAACAGTCAGAGCGCAGGGGCTGTTCTCGTCAGCGCCGTTCAGGGGGTAGATCTTGGCTTCCACCTTCATGGGCTTCTGAGGATCGGTGTAGATGTTCTGACGCAGACCGTACAGAGGCAGAGCCTGTGCATAGGTCATGTTCTCCATAACGATGATGGAGGCGTACTTCTCGGTGAACATAGAAGCGTAAGCGGTCTGCAGGTGAGCATCACCCTTAGCCAGCTTGGCAACATTGACGATGGAGGGGTAACCGAAGCTGCGGTCGCCATCCTTGATAGCGGTGCGGCGAACCAGAACAGCGTTGGCCAGGGTCTCCTTGGCAGTTTTGCCGGTGACATCCAGAACCAGGTTCTTGTTACCCTTGGCTTCCAGATTCTTCACGGTGTCGTACAGGTCGGAAATGTTCTCAGCCCACACGCCCAGGGCAATGCCCTTCTCGGTGGCCAGAGCGTTCATAGCTTCCCAGTTGGAGGGAGTTGCGCCGTCCAGGATCACGTCCTTGCCGCAAACCTCCAGAGCGGCCTTGGCGCACTCCACATCCCAGCACTGCAGCACCAGGCTGCGGCCGGTAGCGGCGGCCTTCTTGACCAGCTCAGCATACACAGCGGGATCGTCCTGCTTGTTGGCAACAAAGACGAACTCGACGTACATTCTCTCACCGATACGCTCGTAGTCGACCTTCTGCAGGTCAGCCAGCTTGGCATCCACAGCAGCGGCATCCATGCCGGTGCAGACGCAGACAGCGTACAGGTTCTTGTTAACCAGGGTCTTCTCGTGACGGAACAGGACAGTCTCGCCGCCCAGCTTGTGCTCGCCCACGGAGATGGTCTTCATGGGAGGTGCAGTCTGCTCGTTGAGCATTGCCTTGGCGTCATCGGAGAAGTAGGGGCACTTGTCGATTTCCACAGCGCCCTGAGCCACCTTCATGCAGAATGCCATACAGGTGGGGCTGCCGCACTCCTTACAGTTCTTCTTGGGAGACAGCTTAAAAATGTCAAGACCTTTCAAAGCCATTGTATGTATCCTCCTTCCAATTAGACGAGCTCGTTGATGAACTTCTTGATGGTAGCGATAGCGACAGGATGACGCATGATAACAGCGTCAGCGCCGCCGGTCAGGTTGGCAGCGGCAGTGGCAACTTCCATGCCAATGGCGCGGTCTTCCTGATTGCCCCAGCTGGGTTCATCAGCTTCGGAAGCGGTGGATTCCTTCACACCCCAGGTGTCGGTAGACACGGGAGCGATGATGGGCATCTGCAGGTCAGCATCGGACTGAGCCAGAGCGGCCAGACGGATGCGGTCCAGGGTAGATGCGACATACTCAAAGCCGTAGCCGACAGCAGCGGTACCGATGTTCATGACGATGGAGTCAGCGGGAACGTTGGCATCCTTTTTCAGCATGATGTTCAGCTGCTTGGCCAGGTTGATGTCGTCAGCGGTCTCTGCACCCACCTTCTGGCCGTAAGCCAGAGCGACGGATGCGCCGACGGTCTTGCAGTTTTCCTGCTTGGCGGACATACAGACAATGTTCTTGCCCTGCAGAGCCTCGGAGATCTTGGCGAACAGCTCGCCGTCCTTCTCCAGGTTCTTGCAGCCCATGATCACGATGGGCATGGAAACGGCCTCGGCAACAGCCTTGGCATCGGCCACACAGTCAGCGACGGAGCGGTTAGCACCGTTGGGATCAGCGGACTCGAAGTTCAGGACGATGAAGTCAGCGCCTTCCATGGTCTCGGCCTTCTTGGCGTAGTCGGCCATGGTGCTGCAGCCGGCGTAGAACTCTACCAGGCCGGGAGCGGTCCACTCGTTAGCAGCGTCGGAGATCTCCACGCCGATCTTGGGAGCGTGCTCGATAGCAGCGTCGAAAGTGTAGAACGGCAGCACATTCTGACCGCCGATGACGATTGCCTTGTCACCGGTGCCCAGAGTCACGGCATTGATCTTGCCGCTGAAGGGCTGCGTCTTAGGAACAAAAGACATTTTGGTTTCCCCCTTGTTTTATTTTAATTGATAATTAAAAATTGAAAATTGAAAATTAGGTTTCCAATTTCGACTTTGTGATGAAATTACAGTCCGATGGACTGCATGACGCCCCGCAGGGCGGTCTTCATGGGATCGCTGTCCGGCAGTTTTGCGGAGGGCTCGCCGTCGCAATCGCAGCGGTACACCGCATCATCCTGGGGCAGAACACCCAGCAACTCCAGGCCGTGCTTTTCAATCTCGGCCTTGATGCCGTCGTCCAGCACGCCACCGGGGGCGCGGTTGATGATCAGACCCATTTTGCCGGGCTTCAGCTCCATCTCCTGAACCATTTCCGCAATTCTGGCCACTGCCTGAACGCCCCGGCGGGAGCAGTCAGAGATCAGCAGCATGGTATCCACATGGGGCAGGGTGCCCCGGGCCACGTGCTCCAGACCCGCTTCATTGTCCATGACGATGTAGCTGTAATTTTTGGCATACTTGTCCACCTGGGTTTTCAAAACACCGTTGACATAGCAGTAGCAGCCCTTGCCCTGGGTGCGGCCCATGACGATCATGTCAAAATCGTCCTCCTCAATGAGGGCGGAATTGAACTTGAACTCAGCGTAATCTGCCTTAGTCATACCGGCGGGGATGGTGCCCTTCATCTCGGCCTGGGCCATTTCCTCACGGATGGCGCCCAGGGAGGTGTCCACCTCCACGCCCAGAACTTCGTTCAGGTTGGAGTTGGCATCGGCGTCAACCACCAGCACAGGGCCGTTGCCCTTTTTGCACAGGTAGTCGATGATCATGCCGCAGGTGGTGGTTTTGCCTACGCCGCCTTTGCCGGCGACAGCAATGGTATGGGGCGTTGCCATAGGAAACGCTCCTTAGATCAGATCCAGCAGGCCGGCTTCCTTGGCGATGTAAGCAACATCCTCGTACTTGTTCAGTGCGTACAGGTGGATGCCGTTGATGCCGCAGGCGCGGTACTCGTCGATCTGGTTGATGGTGTACGCAATGCCGGCCTTCTTGAAGTCTTCCTTCTTCTGAGCAGCGTTGGCGTCGAAGGGATCCTTGTCGAAGGGGTTGGGGAAGATCCAGTTCTTGGAGATGATCTCGCACAGAGCACGGGGCATAACACAGCCATTACGGCTCAGAGCCATGTTGATGGTAGCGGCCTGATCCAGGATGGGCATGATACCCACGTCCACGGGCATCCAGATACCGGCAGCCCGGATAGCGTCCAGCCACCAGCGGAACTGATCCATATCCCAGCACAGCTGCGTCATGATGTAGTCAGCGCCGTTGTCCTGCTTCTGCTTCAGGAAGGCGATGTCAGCCTCAATGGAGCGGCAGGCGATGTGGCCCTCGGGAGAGCCTGCAACAGCGATGGTGAACTTGTCACCGAACTCCTGACGGGCGAACTTGACCAGCTCGGTAGCGTAGTGCAGGTCGCCGCCGGTGCCGGTCCAGCCGAAGGGCAGGTCACCGCGGAGAGCCAGCATATGGTTAATGCCGTGATCCAGGTAGGTCTGCAGCTGCTCACGAATACCTTCCTTGGTGTTGCCAATGCAGGTGAAGTGGGTAACGCCGGTGGTTTTGCCGTCCTTGACGATCTTGTCCAGCACTTCCAGGTTCTTGCCCACGTTGGTACCGCCGGCACCGTAGGTGCAGGAGATGTAGTCGGGGTTCATGGTGTACAGCTGCTCCAGAACGCCGCCTTCACCGCAGAGCTTTTCCATACCCACATCAGTCTTGGGGGGGAAAACCTCAAAGGAAAACGCGCTGCGCTCTTCCAGAATTTCCATAACGGACATGTTTGTTTCCTCCTAAAAAATATTTCCTATTTAACCTTCTTGTATTTTGGGCGCAGTACGCCCATATCGATACGAATATATCATAACATACCTAGCTGTTAAATTCAACCCGTTTTTTAATTATTTTCACAATTTTCCCCACGGGTTTTTGTAGCATTGCAAGCCAGCGGACGGCCAATGGCCGCTCCTACAAGTTCTTACGAGAGTGAGCGTAGGGGCAAGCATTGCTCGTCCGAAAAGCCTTCCCCTCTGGGGAAGGTGGCACGCCCGGAGGGCGTGACGGATGAGGGGACGTCATCCCGAGCGCAGCCGAGGGATCAACACAGCCCTTAGGGGAGTAAATAGATCCCTCCACTCCCCTTCGACTACGCTCAGGATCGGTCGGGATGACAAGTGATTTATCCGACCCCGAACGGACTCGTTTGCATTGCCGTCCGGGAATGGACGGCAATGAATGTGCGGCTCAGTTTAGCCCTCGCCGCCGGCGTTCCCCTCGCTCCCCCCGAACGGACAAAAGCTCCCGCCTAAACAGGTGGGAGCTCAGATGTACCTATTCCAAACCGCAAAGCTTATAAAGATACTTAATGCAGGAAGATTTATATTGCATATACTTTTCAATATCATTTGGATACAGCTTTGCCGCATCTTCTTTAACCTTACTGTATTGCGCAGCCGCTTCCGGATGGGAGCGCAAATACTCTCTGAATATGATGTGCCGTCGCAGTTCTCTGGAATCTTCTGGACATACATACAAATGGTGTTTTTTCAAATGTGGCATTCTTTTGTATCCGAAAGCTTCTCGATCTACGATTCCCAGATTGCCTTCGTAGATATAACCGATAGAAGAAAGCCGTTCTATTACCAGCGGTAATGCGGCTCTGTTTTTGATTATAACATCGACATCTATAATTGGTTTTGCCGACAAACCAGGAACAGATGTGCTGCCCACATGTTCTATACCAAGGTGTAGGCCCGCAAGAACTTGGTCAATTTCATCCTTGATTTCCCTAAAATCCTGCTCCCACTGCGGATCATATGCTTCTACTGTAATACACTTTGTTTGCATCTTTTGATACTCCATCAGTTATTAGTCTTTGCAGTATTAATAGACGCAATCAACATTACCCGAATGCTTGTACAAGCAGAATCAAGTTCTTTAAATTCTGGTTCCGAAAGGTAATTTGTTTTGTGCAGCAATTCAAGCCAGTATCCGGTTTCGTTTGCTTCCTTAAGGGCAATTTGTAGTTTGGCAATAAAGTCTGCCTTGCCGTGGGCATACTGTGCTTCCCGGATATTTGCGCCAATAGATGTGCCACTTCTGCCGATCTGGTTGGAAATGATGGATTCTCGCTTCTCTTTCAGTTGCTTTACCAGATTGATAATTTGTACAGAAAAGTCCATTGACTGTGTTCGTAGCTTGCTTTCTGACATAATAACACCTCCAGTTGGAAAATTATATCATGTTTTACAGAAGGACGCAATATTTAGTGAAGTTTGCCGCCTTCGCGGCAAGTGAAGCAGCGGCGATGCCGCTGTGAAGCATCGTGCTGTTGCACGAAGTAAAGTTAAGTGTGCCACTCACGCCCGCAGGCACTTCACGATGCGAAGCATCGCTTCACTGCGTCAGCAGCTTCACGTGCCGCAGGGCACACTTAGTTGAAAAGAACCCACATTTGTCTTAGACAAATGTGGGTTCTTTTCTGGCGACCCCGAACGGACTCGAACCGTCGACCTCCAGCGTGACAGGCTGGCGTGCTAACCGACTGCACCACAGGGCCATAAAGGGGTGGAACGGGAGGAATTATAACAGATAATTTCCCGTTTGTAAACCCCTAAATTGCATTTTTATTTCTTTTTTTCCATGGTTTTCAGCACATAAATATGGATCGGCACAGCGCATAGCATGGTCAGACCGTCTGCCATGGCCTGGGTCATCTCCACGCCCAGCTGTCCGAAAAGCTGGGGCAGGATCAGCACCAGGGGAATGAAGAACAGTCCCTGCCGGGCAACGGAGAGGAAGGTCGCCGGAATGGTGCGGCCCATGGACTGCTCCATCATATTGCTCATAACGATCCAGCCGTGGGTGGGGAAGGTGATGCACTGGAACCGCAGTGCCGTAGCCGCGCAGGCGATGGCGTCCGGGCTCTCCAGGAACAAAGCCACAAGATCCTCGGCGAAAATGAAGCCTGCCGCGGCGATGCCCGCCAGAACCAGCGTGGATATCTTTACGCAGAACCAGAAGCCCTTTTTCACCCGGTGGTGGAGCCCTGCGCCATAGTTAAAGCCGCAGACCGGCTGGAAGCCCTGGCCGAAGCCCAGCATAGCCGACGCACCGAACATACTGATTCGCTGTACCACGCCCATGGCGGCGGTGACCGCGTCGCCCATTTCCTTCGCCACGATCACATTATTCAGGCTGATGGTAGCCAAGGACGACAGGCACTGCCGGGCCAAAGACGGCAGGCCGCCCCGAAGGATCTGGTAGTAGTAATGCACCTTTAACCGGAAATTCTTGATGCGGATGCGAATGTTACTGCCCCGGCTGGTGCCGATGAGAAGCAGGCAGAAGCTGACAAACTGGCTGATAATGGTAGCCCAGCCGGCGCCGGCTACGCCCAGACCCAGCCCCCAGGGCAGAATCATGATAGGATCCAGGATAATATTCAGCACCGCGCCGGTGGTGATACCCACCATGGCATACATGGCACCGCCCTGGAACCGGAGCTGGTTATTCAGCACAAAGGATGCAGTCATCCAGGGAGCGCCCAGCAGGATCACCCGGAGATAGTCCCGGGTATAGGGCAAGGTGGTTTCTGAGGAGCCCAGCAGCCGAGCCAGGGGATCCAGGAAGATCTGACCCAGGATGCAGATCACAGCACCAATGGCCAAGGCAGACAAAAATCCCGTGGCGGCCATGTGGTTGGCTTCTTCGTAATTCTTTTCACCCAGGGCCCGGGAGATAAAGGTGCCGCTGCCCTGACCGAAGAAAAAGCCCACCGCCTGGATAATGGCCATCATGGCAAAGACTACGCTTACCGCACCGGTGGCGGTATCTTCTCCCAGCAGACCCACAAAGAAAGTGTCGGCCATGTTGTAAAAAGAGGTGACCAGCATGCTGATGATGCAGGGCACTGCCAGCTTGCAGATCAGCTTTTCCACCGGGGGTTCGGTCATTTCTTTGTATTTTTTCTCTTGCGCATCCATAGAATACCTTCTTTATATAAATGTATCTTTATTTATTATACACCCCTTCGACAAAAAATGCAAATGCCAAGCATCACCCCAAAATCACATCCAGCAGCATCATCACGGAAAACCCTGCGGTAAAGAACAACGCCCCGGATTGAAAGTCTTCCTCGGCCTGGAGATCCGGGATCAGCTCCTGCACAACCACATACAGCATTGCCCCGGCGGAAAAACACAGCAAGAAGGGCAAAATCGGCACCACCAGCCCTGCCAGCAGCAGGGTAAGGAACGCCCCTATGGGCTCTACCACCCCGGAGGCGGTGCCCACGGCAAAGGCCTTTCGCCGGGAAATCCCGGCGCTGCCCATGGGCATGGAAATGATCGCCCCCTCCGGCAGATTTTGTAAGGCGATACCCAAAGACAGGGTCAGCACCCCGGACAGGGGCAGACCTGTGCCTGCCAGAAAGCCAGCTGCCGCCACCCCCACTGCCATGCCCTCAGGGAGATTGTGGAGGGTCACCGCCAGGGTCAGCAGACGATTGGAGTCTTTGCCTTGCCGGGTGCCCCGGTGGAGCCAGGGAATCAGCCGATCCAAAGCTCGCAGAAACAGAACGCCGCACCAGATCCCTGCCAGACAGGGCAAACAGGCAAGTTTACCCAGGTGCGCCGATTGCTCCAGGGCCGGCAGGATCAGACTCCATACAGATGCGGCTACCATGACCCCGGCGGCCATGCCGGATAAGCCCTGGCGCAAATGAGGGATAGGCTTTTTCCCCAGGAAGAATACCCAGGCAGCGCCCAGGGTTGTGCCGAAAAACGGCAGCAGGATTATGGTTATCAGCGCAGCGGTCATAGTGCTTCTCCTTTCGGACGGCGGCATTTGTTTCAGCCTATGCCGGGGAAAGGGAAAATGTGTCGTTTTTCGAAAAAAACACCGACAGTGCAACAGGCCCCCTTGTGTAAAGGGGGCAGTCAGCCGAACAGGCTGACTGGGGGATTGTCACTAATATAACAATCCCTCCGTCAAAAATCGGTTCCCAAAAACCGATTTTTGCCACCTCCCTTTGCACAATGGAGGCTTTTATAGAAAAACACCGCTGTTGGTTTTTCAACAGCGGTGTGAGGCGTTATTTTTTGAAGCAGAGCTTCTCAATCAGGGGAGAGATGGGCTTTTTCATCAGGCCGATGACCTTGCCGGTGACGATGGCTGTGATGATCGTGCCCTCCCGGATGCCGTCCAGGCCACCCAGGAAAATAAAGCACAGCGCCGTGCCAATGGCCACAACGATGCAATCCACCACCGTTTTCATGGTAGGAAAGGGCTTGCTCAGCTTATCGGCGATGCAGGACGACAAACCCTCCATGGGCATGGGTACCAGCTTCACATCCATGTACAGCAGCACGCCCAGGGCAATCAGAATGATGCTGATGGCCAGCATGGCCAGTTGTCCGAAATAAGTGGGGATAGCGAAATCACCCACTGCCCATTTGGCAAAATCCACGAAATAGCCAAACAGGGTGGAAAATACGATCTGCAGCAGCTGAATGGGCTTGAATTTCTTACCCAGCAGCAAAACCTGCAGCAGAATGTAAAAGCAGAAGATCACCGTTACACAAGTACCCATGGGTACGTTGATGATTTGACTGACCACATAGGGCAGGGAATTGACAGGGGAAACGCCCAGGTTGCTGTTGACGGAGATGGCAACGCCAAAGGCAATGACCAAAAGACCGATGCAGTAGATCAGTACCCGCAGGGCGAATTGGAAAAATTTTGATTGCTTCATAGAATGTCAGTTCTTTCTTCTTGTAATGGCCTTCATTATATAATAGGACAGCTTTCGTGTCAATTCGGCAGAGTCGGTAGCTGGCTGTGTTTTTCCAATTTTTGTGTCGATTTCCGAAAAGAAACAGTCATATTCAGCGGCAACGGGGTAAAAATATGCATGCGGAAAGAAAATGCTTTCTTCGGAAAGTATTGACCTTTCCGGAAGAAAGCAAAAAAGGAGAGAGATTACCATGAAGAACAATAACCAGATTAACATCCCCGAAGCTCGTCAGGCTATGGACAACTTCAAGATGCAGGCTGCCCAGGAAGTGGGCGTGAACCTGACCAACGGTTACAACGGTCACCTGACCTCCCGCGAGGCCGGCTCCGTCGGCGGCCAGATGGTCAAGAACAACTGTCCCGTACGAACTATGAACTTCACCCGCCACAACCGTATTGCCATGGGCCATTCCCAGTCCGTGCGATACATAGCAGAACTGGTTATCTAACAATCAAAAATATGCTATTAAATTGCCAAAAGCCGCTCACCCGAGCGGCTTTTGCTTGTTCTTCAATGTATTAAGGCTGTGGCTCACACCAACTTAAAAACAGTTTCTTTGCGGTGTGTGCATCACTCTTTGAAATAGGGGTAATCTCGCCGTCGTTATCCACAAACAGGTTAAACCGAACATTTTTCAAATCATGTAGCACAACGACCTGCTCTATGCTCTTTAGATTGTATCCACCTGAGAGTATCACTCGCTTGGCAGCGGCAAGATCCGTAACCTTTCGCAGTGTCCAGGAATGCTTCTTTTTTACATAAACCAAATATTCCGGGCAGTCAATTTGGTTATCAGGATTCAGTTTGTTTTCTTCGACATGCACGCCTGGTGTACCGGCAATTTCTAACGGCCAATCGTCCTTTATTTGTGCTTGGTTAATGAGTTCATAAGAAAGTGATTCAGGTGAAGCAACCTCGTTGGGCTGATCTTCCAATATTGCAGTCGCAAGAGCTGTGAAAAGCTTGCCTGCACCTACAAGGTTCGGAGTATGCAAAGACATCTCAATTTCTTTTTCGCTCTTTTTCTGCATATCTTCCAAAATCATTTTTGCCAGCACTTCTGCAATATGTTTTGACAGAGATGGTCTGTGTGGAACTACGCTGTGGGATACCATTCTTGTTTCTTTCCGTTTGCCCTTCTTTTGGTTCACAGAGAAGTCTTCTCGAATGGTAGATGTGTCTTCATATATATCAAATTCCACACGGTTAATCTCTTCAAAATCTTCTCCGGCAATAGTAGCAGAATGATAGTTGATATTAAGCGGTTCCAATGCAGCACATATATTATGAAGTTGCTGCGCAAGGACTTCGCCCATAATTGTGTGCTTTAATTGCTTTACATCACCTTTTTGTTTAAGGTCCTCAAGCTTGTCTATCTGCCATTGCCTGCGCTCAACAGGAAAATCATAGAACCGCTCGTCTTCATAAATCACAATGCCGAATGATACATTGAGCGCGTAAACTTTTTCCGAGTCAGGGGGTACGGCTAACGAACTGAGCTTGTCCATGATCTTATTTGGCAAATCAACATCGTCAATACGAGTATCAACAGTACATCTGCACAAGTACTTTCTCTCGGGCTTTTTATACTCAATTTCGTATTCCATCTTTATCTCTCCCTTTTACAACCTTCTGCGAATAACCGTGATAAACAGATTTATATCCCAATCATCCAAATATGATGTCGTCTGCCGTGGTAGCATTCAGCAAGCTTTCAATGGAGGTGTATTTCGCTCCACGGAAAAAGCAACCGGATTTGCTCCCAAGTGCGATATCGTGGGGCAGCTTAATGGGGCCTCCTTCAAAATAACACACATTGCATTTCTTTTCCCTGGAGTAGGTGATCTCTTTGATTTTGGCGTAATGTGTGATGGCAGAAACCGGAGCACCGCGGTAGATGGCAATGTATTTCAAACTGGGAATTCTTTCTGTGCTGCATCTGCAGGGATACCAGCAAGGAAGCTCTACTTCGCCCATAAAGGTCTCTTCAAAGCCGCGATCCACGGAAGAGAGGATAACAGTATTGTTCTTTTGCTTTGCCTCCTCAAGCTCCTCTCGGACACTTAGACCCATTTCCTTTTCAAGGTATTCCTCGGATTCGTCCAGGAACTTATTAACCGCTTCTTCGATCAGCGTGTTCCGAGAAAAACTATTGGCCTCGCTGATTGCAGAAAACAATTTGATGGTCATATCAATTCGTTCTATTGTTGCATCATCAAAGTATACTGCAATTTGCTTTTTCGAAGAGTTACTGGTTTTCAGCAGTTTGGAAAAGTAATCTTTGGATTGTGTATTCATGCTCATTTGCTCCTTATGTTTTAATTGTACTTTAACAATATCACGCCTGATTGTAAATGTCAATATATAATTGTAATATTACTTTTATAATATTGCAGTCTAATATTGTCATTTGGCTGTTGTATATCCTAAGGAGTATCAGATATTGAAAATTTCCGGTCAAATATGCAGAAATTTTCAATAGGGTTACAAATGTGGTCAATTGTATTATAAATAGGCAAACCCGCTGTGAAGAAAACATGCTTCACAGCGGGTCTTTCGTTATCCTCTTGCTTTGATTTCATGCCAATCGGTTGCGACCTGCATTTCGATTCCGTTATCCAGTGCTTCAAAATGTTTTTTGCCGCAGTGGATCTTCAGCTGTTCACGGGTGCGCAGATCCATAAAGCTGTCACTGCCCTTTGTCTCCAAAATAAAGTACAGCTTTTCTTCTCCGTTCTTGGTTAGATACACTGCCCAGTCTGGGTTGTAAGCACCAATGGGTGTATCAATCTTAAACCGGTCTGGGATTTTGAAGAACATCTTTACATCTGGGTCATTGTCCAATGCCAGTGCGAAGGGTCGTTCAACGGTACTGCTGTCATATACAATATAATCGTAAACACTGTGTTCAACTTTTACTGCATTACGGTCAAGATTTGCGATCAACTCAGCAGTATCGAAAATCTCCTGGACATAGTATTCCTTTCCGTCCAGCTTCACATAGCGGATACCGTCAATTGCCAAGGCGTGCCGATTGTTTTTGATCAGCTCGATAGCTTTCTCCAGAAAAGCTTCCGGGTTATTTAGGAAGTCCTTCAGTCTTCCGCTCTGCACCAAAATTTCGTTGACTGTAGTGGGGGTTAACAGAGTGGCATCGCTGATTGTTGTGATAATATCCGGCAGAGACTGATAAGAATCCGCGATATCCGTTGTGCGCATTTCCCGTTCCACATGATGCACGCCGGCTTTTTCAATGTGAATGTCCGCCGTCTGAGAAATGATCCTTGCCTTGGGGATTGCAGGCATTTCCTGCAGGGCCTTCACGCAGTTCTCTATCAGCCTATCCGTATCGATGCTGACCCGGTATGCAGTTTTCTGCTTAATCCTTTTCC